>NZ_JBWMAW010000003.1:0-394929 GCF_056521395.1 Rhodoferax sp. LS1R11 | reverse complement strand
AGGCCCTGACAACAGGCCCCAGGGGCCACAAAATAGGGCGATTGACGCTTCGTTTTCAAGAAATCGCACTGTCATCAGCCTCGGCTGGCGTTTTGACGGCACTTGTTCAGCGTAGCCCTAAGCTGTTTTCTGTCCAAGTGAAGTAGCCGTAGCCACCAAAGAGCTTACCCATCTTGCGGGTGCTGGGGCTACTTCCATTGGAAATCTGAGTGATGGTGGCTGCACGCACGTAGTCACCGAAACACCCTGCCTCTTTTGAACTGCGCTTGACCCACACAGCGAACCGCATCCAGTCGTCTAACCGCATCCGTAACCCGCTGTCGGCCAATCCGTTTTGTTGGCGGTCTTGAACGTACAAGCCCGTTTTAGCCGCACCCATTGGATTCAAGATTTGTTCCTGAATCCACTGGCTCCATGTTGTACCCGTAGCGCGGCTGACCATGATGCCCAGCACGTAGGGGTCTGTACTTTTGTAGGTAGACACTTCACCCGGTTTGAAATCTGAGAATACGCCCTTCGCGGCTTTGGCAATACGATCCTCCGTCACCAAGTTAACCAGATTCAGATTGCCACGACCCCATTCTTTGAACTGCTCAGGTGTCCATACTGAACTGTCCGGGTTGGGGTCAGCCGCACCGGATGCCATGCGCAGCAAATCTCGCACAGTAGCATTGCCCAGTGCCTTGCCATTGAGTTCCGGCATGATGTCACTGACCTTGGTTTCCAGCTTGAGCTTTCCTGCGCAAATGGCCTGACCAACGGCCATAGCTGTGACCGTCTTGCCCATGGAGAAGCCAAAGAAGACTGAATCAGCGTCCGCAGGCGCTTTTGTCTCTGAATACAGCACCGTGTCACCATCCATCAAAACAAACGCTTTGGCAGGCCGATTTGCCACCAATGCGCGTGCTCTATCAATGATGACTTGCTCCGCTGTCGTGGGCGTGCGCTTTTGAAGCTGAACAGGCATGGGGCTCGGCTTGGTTTCATACCACCACGGGTTGCCTTTTTTGACCAACAGCCATTCGTCAGGAGCGGCGGCATTGCCGTCAGCATAGGGGTTGTTTTGGGCGAAGGCTTGACCACAAAGCAATGCGACAGTAGCCGCCATCAAGGAAATCTTCTTGTTCATGCGAAGTCTTTCAAAAATCAATTAATGGTTCATTTCGATGCTGATGGAGTTTCGACATCCGAAAGAGAAATGCTCACCACGTTGTCCATCGTCACCCCTCCTTCAGGCATGTACTTTTTGCCGATAACCAAGTCAGCTTTGGCTCCGATCAGTGGTACAAAGCCCCTTGGTCCTTCAGCCCATGATTGACAACCCTTTGTATCGGTGCAAATCGCAGTCTGGTTATTGCCGTTGGCATCAACGTATTTCAGTTGACAGGTGTCACCGCATTCAAACGCCTGCAACGTCACGCCGGAAACGTTGCGCTTGGGTGCGGCTTTGGCGGCTGCGATTTCCGCCTCCGCTGATGGTGTTGCCGTAACCTTGAAATCGTTGGTGGTTGTGGCACTTACTTGCTTAAAGACTCCCATGTTGCCAAGTGCAGATACCAAATCAACAACACCCTTGAACCCGCGCATTTCAACCAAGTGCTCCTTCTTGTCGTCGGTCATTTGTGACGTGTACTGAATTTCTGTTGATACGACCAGACCATTTACTTTCAGGTCGCGGGTTGCAGGATCACGCAACATTGCATTTCTGAATATGGGGTTTTCCATCGGCACTTTTGCTGCGGGTGGCAACTCGGCTTCAAGCACGGCATCGCATGTAACCTTACCCACTTTTTCATCGGTTGCAGCGGTACGTATAGTGCTGACCACCAATTTGACATCCTGCTTCATCTTCTCCAACAATGAGGCATCTTCGCCGGGTTCATTTTGCTTTTCTGCCAGTGACTTATGGAAGATGCGCTTCACCAGGTCGATGGATTTTTCGTCTGAACATTGCGGGGGTTTGTTTCCGCAGGCTACTAGCATGGACATCAAAAGACTGGCGCAAAGTAGTTTTGCTTTCATTTGCAAATACTCCTACTTTTTGAGCGCCAGAATGATTGCCAAAACGACTAGACCCAGCGCAGCCAAGGCACCTGAGGAGCTGTCGCTGTTCAAGATGTACATGAACCACGGCAAGGTCGCGATCATTAACCCGGTTTTGATGTTTTTCGGAAAGGTTTTGACCTCTCCGGTTTTCCCTTTGTAGAAAATATCTCCAGTCATCGCAAGAAGACTGGCTATGGGGGTGAAGCTGATGAGGCACAGCAATACCAACCATCGACGGCGGAACCACGGCACGGCGGAATAGCCTTGTGGTGAGTCAGAAAAGTTATTGGCAATGGCCTTGGCGCTGACCGGGCTTGCGATGTTTTGGGGCGCACCACATTTTGGGCAGGTCACTGCGGTCTCGTGTATTTGTACGCCGCAGCCACGGCAATGAACAAAGTTGGTCATAGAAAATCTCCCTTGAGTTGTTAAAGATTGCCGATACAGATCAACAGGCTGATGCCTGCTGTCACCAGTCCGATCACGGCGGTTGATTTACTGGGGTTTTGTTGATGAAGGCTGAGTGCGCCGCAAACCAGTGCAAGCAGTGAGAGCGCGGTTCCGCCGACAAAAGCGTCGTGATCCCATGCGGCATCAGCGAGCAATAAGGAAATAACCATGAGTACGCCAATCACGCACGCCACGATGGCAAGTGCGGGGCTGCCTGCCACCGCTCCGGTGGTTAGCTGTTGTTGTGCTCCGCAATGCGGGCAGGAAATGGCATCAGCATGGATACTTTTTCCGCATCCTCTGCAATAAACGGGGTTGATGATTTTGTTGATGTGTTCATCGTCTGGAGCTTTCATGATGATGTTTCATGCCTAACTATTGTGTTCTTTAGCGCACATTTTCGCATGTTTTGTGTTGTTTAAGACGTGGTGCTATACGGCCCAAATGGTGAACCTATGGGGCATGAAAACTGCCAACCAAGGAACCATCCCGACTCTGAAAAAGGTCTCGCTTCAAGATAAAGAAAGCGAGATGCCGATTCGACTGCCCAACGAGGTAACGAAAGCGATTGGTCAGAGCGTTTCGAGTCACCGCAAGGCGGCCGGAATGTCACAAGAGACGCTGGCTCACGAAGGAGAAATCGAGCGTTCGAGAATTTCCAAAATCGAGACCGGGCGAGTAAACGTTTCGCTCATGACGCTGGCTACGATTTGCTACTGCTTAAAAATCACCTTGGCCGAGCTATTTGTGGACATCAAAGTAACCATGCCGCCTGTTGCCAAAGGTGGCGTATCTCGCCGACTCAACTATTCAGGATCGGTACGCAATCTGGCGAAAAAATCGCCACGCAAACAAACCACGTCAGCGGCCAAACTCAAAGCTGGCTAAGACCATTCCGAAAACCGAAACCGAACCGCTGACACTATTCGGCACTGGTCGGTCGCAAAATCACCGGACTCGTAAAGCCAAATAACGGGCTTGCTCGTTGCTTTGCCTTTGGGCGACTGGCTCAGTTCATCGGCAGACTTTCCAGCACGGCTACCGGGGCCAGTGATCGGCACGCGGAGCCTTGCGTTATGTGGCCTGTAACTCGGTTCACTGGCCGATGGGTCGAGCAACAGAATCGTGTCTGGTCGCGTTTCACGTCCAGCAACCAAACCCTCGATACCTAGTGCCAGTGACCAATGTTTGGATATGGAGTTCTTGGCGTTGGCAGTAACAATGGCTACCAATTCGCCGCGCATCAAACAATCCACCACCCAGTGGTCTAAGCCGCCGTCTTTGCTTTCACGTAGGGTCAAGTTAAGCGGCAGATTGAGTGAGTCAACCAGCGTGACGAATTCATGTGCGTGAACACCTGAAAAGTACGTGTGACTAAATGCTGACCAGACAAGCGCCGGAATTCCGTGCTTCCTTCTTGATAGATTTTCAAGCGCCGAACTTTTCGCTAGATCAAAAATTACAAGCAGGGAGAGGAACACCATCAAGCCGCAACAACCATCTGTTCTGCCTTGAAAAAACGTCACATGCGCTGGCAGTTGTCTTTGACTTGTTTTCACAGCCAGGTAGTGCGAGGTTTGCAGCTTTGGGTAATAGCGTTGGAACCTGTATGAAACGACGGCGGTTGACTTGGATTTGTGAGCCGTCATATCAATAATCTTCAGGCAAAAGTACGGTGGTACAGCGTCGGATTCCGTCATCGTCAGCAGCGTCCGTTATCAGCCATAGGCTTGGTAGTTCCGAACGTTTTGAATGTGACGTGGCTTTCAGTTTTTCAGGTGTAACCAAGCGGTACACCGACATGATTCGTGAGCCGTCTTTCAGCGCCAGTTCATTCAGTTCAGCGTCTTCTTTGCATACGTCACCCCAGTCACCATGAAGGTGGCGGTTGACGATAAACGCCGCACTGAATCCGGTTTTCTCCAGCAGTGCAAGCGCACCCGGTGTAGCAACGCACTGTCCCAGTTGGAGCTTCGCGGCATTGGTGATGATGGTCACGGGTGGCTTTGGTTGTGCCGTGTCTGTATTGGTGTCGTGGTGGGTCATGGTCTTCTCCGAGTTGTAAAAAAATGGACGTGGCAAAGCCTCGGCATTGGCTATCCGATACGTCGCGTTGGTGTTGAAAGTCAGTGGAGTGGCGTTACTGCGTCAGCACAGCAATATGTCACTCAACATTTAAGCGGCGTTTGAATACGACACTGCAACCGTCTAATCGCTTCAACTCGCGCCCGTTGCGACTGCTGACAACCGTGTACGGCATGCAGCGATATTCAAAGCCATTGCAATCACTGCGCCAATCGCATGCGCGGCAGATATTTCCAAGGCCAGCAGTCACAACGTCGCTTTTGAGTACCGCAACAAAGCCCGGAGGGGCTTCGTCCGGGTCAAGAATTCCGAGTTCAGATTTCCGCATTTTTGTTCCCGAAGTTGAGCAACACGGCATGCGCCTATGCCGAAGCTGCGTAAAGTGCTTTCATCACTGCATGAACATCAAGCGGCTTGTTGGCTTGACAGCATTTCAGCGCAGCGCGTTTGATCGTTTCTCGCACGCCGTCAACCGTAAGGCGGCCAGCCAATGACGAATAGAACGATGGCAGCATTCGATGCCCTCCGGTGAACCAACTCACCAATGCATTGATGTGAAGGGAATTCAATGGACGACTTAACACAGCGCATTCATATGCTTCGGCTATGTCCTTGGGCAGAATTTCATACAGGTAGCCGATGGGTGTTGCGCCGTCGTCGAGCAAGTCGAAATCTTGTTCTTGCTCCAGAATGCCTGCCAGCAGTGCCTCGTGTGAGCGGAACGGCGTTTCCAGCAGCGTGACAAACTCATCGGTCAGTGCAAATATATCGCGCAAAGTGCATCTCTGGTTGAAGACGGCAGCATCAACGAATCTCAAAGAAACGAGTGTTGACGGCGCTGCAAACATGGCCTCAACCTCAGCAAGCGGCACGTCTAGCAAAACGGATACAGCGCGGTTGCGATGCATGTTGTCCGCCACGCCGATGTGGGACAGTGCAATTTTGAGGCTACTGGACTCGTCTTTGGTCAAGCTGTGAATGCAGCATTTTGAATAGGCCAATGCCAAGAATTTGATAGCCGTATCGTTCAGATTCAACAACTTTTGCAGTAGCGCCAGCTTGGATGACACGATGCACAGCACAGGTGTCTCCGGCATCAGCACTGTCGCCAATTGGGAGGCTAGTTCTTGTGGTTCGGTTCGCGGCTCGATTTTGTGATCAGGCTTGAGCAAAAAACGCGGCACATTGGTTGCCAATTCGGGTGGTTGCGATAGTCCCAAATCTTTCCAAAAATGACGACGAACGGTGTGGGCGCAATACTGCAAATCCTCGCCGTAGGGGCTGCTCACAATCTCGACCAATTTAGTGCCCAGTCGGTGCATGGCTTGACGCTCGATGCAGAATTGGAATCGCAGATTGTCGGGGTGCGGCACAAGGCTATGGCTGTCGAAGCAGGCGGCTTCGCGGATAGTGGCAAAGGCTTGAGTCAGGGATTCATCGAGGCACATGGTTTTTCTCCATGACCCTGCATACCGTTGTGCCCGTCAGGGCTGGCGGTGGCACAGGATCAGTCAGGGGTTCAGGGATGCAAACGACCACAGACGTGACGAAACGTCCTGATGCGTTGAAGGCTCAGGAACACGGTCTGAAGGTGCTCGAATGCGGGGTGGGATTTCAGTGCAGCCAAATTGTCTCGGGCTGCGGCCCCAAAACAGAACGATTGGGGTGGTTTCAAACAAGCAAAAGTCTGCTTGCTCGCTGTCAGTTGTCAGCAGTCAAAATCCGGTCAAAACGGCTGTTTTGCGAAGTTGGCTACCGATAGCTCCATTTTATACGATTTTACGCATAAAAGCCATCAAAAATAGCTCATTGACCATCTAAAAGTGGTGTTTTTACCCCCAAACACGCCCCATTGAGCCCCTCAATGCGGTCAAAAAAGTGCTTCATGGTGATCGGCCAGCCAAACCACGAAAATGGTCAATTTGCTTAAATTTTGAGCATTTTTGGAGTTTTCTTGGATTTCTTGTCTAAATCTGACTTTGAGCGTAAAATCGGTGCAATATTTACGCTCATTTTTTGATGGTCGAATCGACATGAAATTTTCGTCAGACGAGCTTATTCCGTTTTCTGAGGCGCGCTCAGGCATGTCCAAGGTGATTGAGAAAGTGCTGGCAGGCCGTGAGTTCGTGGTCACGAGGCACAGCAAGATGACCGTTGCGATCATCACTGCGTCGCAACTCTTTCAGTTCCGCGAAATGGAGCGGGAACTGAGTGAGTATCTGGACTCCATCGACGACGAAAAGAGTGGCGATGATGTCAAAGATAAGCTTGCGGCCTTGAGACGGCGCGTAGTGACAAAACAAGCGGATTTTGCGACTTACAGTAACAACGTGGCGAACGACAAGACAGTCACCGAAAGCGATCAAGCACAAGAGCTAAAAGATGAACAAGGGACTAAATGACGGTCAGCACAAAACGCCCATCGGTTGAATTGACCGCAGTCCTGAATTTTGGGGTTGTAGCGCAATGAACTACAGCCCTCATCAACTCGCTTTTTTCGCACATCAACTCACACGCCGCGCCGCATCCAGTTCAATGGAGGCAATGGCCGGGGCACTGTTGGATGCACAAGTTGATTTGAATCCGCATCAAATTGATGCCGCGATGTTTGCCACCAGTAACCCGCTGTCCAAGGGAGTGATTCTTGCGGACGAAGTTGGCTTGGGTAAGACCATTGAGGCTGGCTTGCTAATTGCTCAACGTTGGGCTGAACGCAAGCGCCGTATTTTGGTGATTACCCCAGCCAATTTGCGCAAGCAATGGCACCAAGAGTTGGCAGACAAGTTCGGTTTGCCCGCCACGATTTTTGAGGCCAAGTCGTTTCGGCAGTTGGTTAAAGAAGGTGCGGTAAATCCATTCAATCGGTCGGGCATCATCATTTGCTCTTACCAGTTCGCTGCACGTAAAACGGTAGAGGTCAAAGCCGTTGCTTGGGACTTGGTGGTAATCGACGAAGCGCACCGGCTGCGCAATGTCTATAAGCCTGAGAATAAAACGGCACGCGCTCTGCAAGAAGCTTTGTCCCAACCGCAAAAGGTGCTGCTTACCGCGACCCCGCTGCAAAACTCCTTGCTGGAGTTATACGGGTTGGTGAGCTTTATCGACGAGCGCGTGTTTGGTGATCTGGATAGCTTCAAAAGCCAATTCGGCGCACTCAAAAACGCAGAGAGCTTTGATGCCTTAAAGAACCGCATTGCGCCCATTTGCAAGCGCACCTTGCGCCGCCAAGTGGAAGCCTATGTGAAGTACACCAAGCGTATTCCATTGTTGCGTGAGTTCACCCCCAGTGCAGACGAAACCGCGCTGTACAACCATGTGACGGAATACCTGGAGCGCGAAGCACTTCACGCGCTACCTAATAGCCAGCGACAACTTATCACGCTGGTGCTGCGCAAGCTGTTGGCATCAAGTACCTTTGCGATAGCGGGTGCGCTGGAAACACTGACCAACCGCCTCAAGAAAACGCTGGCAGAAAAAGCATCCACTCTGGATAAGGGTGTAGACAACGGTCGAGGATTGATTGACGAGTTGGATGAGGACTTTGAAACACTGGATGAAATCGCCGAAGAAACTAATGACGTAACTTCCGACTTGCCAGTGGATGAAGCCCAAGCCCGGACAAAAGAACAAGTACAAGCAATCGCCCAAGAAATTGCAGACCTAGAGTCATTCCGGCAATTGGCTGTTTCTATTACCGAAAACGCCAAAGGCACGGCATTGCTGCAAGCTTTGAAAGTTGCCTTTGCCAAGCTCAATGAGCTGGGTGCGGCCAAGAAGGCAATCATCTTCACCGAGTCGCGTCGCACGCAAGATTATTTGATGGGCTTGCTGGCAGCAACCCCGTACCAAGATGGGGTCGTGTTGTTCAACGGAACCAACAACGATGCGGCCTCTAAGCGCATCTATGCGGACTGGATTAAGCGACACGCTGGCACAGACCGCATTACAGGGTCGCGTACTGCCGACACCCGTGCTGCATTGGTTGAACATTTTCGTGAGTTCAACGGCCCCGATGGTTCGATCATGATTGCCACAGAAGCAGGCGCTGAGGGCATCAACCTTCAGTTCTGTTCGATGGTCATAAACTACGACTTGCCGTGGAATCCGCAGCGTATTGAGCAACGCATAGGCCGCTGCCACCGCTATGGACAAAAGCACGATGTGGTGGTGGTCAACTTCCTTAACCGCGAGAACGAAGCCGATAAGCGGGTGTACGAACTGCTAGACCAGAAATTCAAGCTGTTTGATGGCGTGTTTGGTGCCAGTGATGAAGTGCTGGGCGCGGTGGAATCTGGTGTCGATTTTGAACGCCGAATCGCCGAGATTTACCAAACCTGTAGACAGCCTGCGGCGATTCACACCGCTTTCGAGCAATTGCAACTTGATATGGCAGGTGAAATCAGCGATGCCATGCTCAAGGCGCGCAAGTCTCTGCTGGAAAACTTTGACGAGGATGTGCAAGAGCGGTTGCGGCTTCGCAGTCAGGATGCAAAAGCTTCTTTGGGCAAGCTAGAACGTCTGCTGATGCGCTTTACGAGTGGGGCGCTGAATGGTCATGCTGAATTTACGGATGACGAAACCAGCTTTGTTCTCAAAGCTACGCCTTCGTTCTTGGCAAATATGGGAGGTCAGGCAGAGCTAGATGCCGGACGCTATGAATTGCCGCGACGATCAGAAGATGCACATATTTACAGGCTGGGGCATCCGCTGGCACAAGCTCTGTTGCAACATGCCAAACAGCACCCCGGCTTGACCACTACATCGCCTGCGACAAAGATCGTCCTCGACTACGCCGCTTACGGTGCAAAGGTTTCAGTTGTTGAGCCCCTGCGTGGACAGCACGGTTGGCTGGAAGTGCAGTCCCTTCAAATTCGCTCGTTAGGTGCAGTCGAAGAGCATTTGCTGGTTGCAGCGGTCGATACCAATGGCAATGCCTTTGATGAGCAAGTGACCGAAAAACTGCTCAACCTGCCATGTGCATCCAACGTGCAGGTTGAGACCAGTTCGGTGGAACATCGCACACCGCTTGAGGCTGAAATTGAGCGGCAGAAGACACTCGTAGTGGCAGACCTTGAAACGCGCAACTTGGGCGCATTCACGCAAGAGACTGAAAAACTGGATGCTTGGGCGGATGACTTGAAAGTTGGCTTGGAGCGCGACATCAAGGAGCTAGACCGTCGCATCAAGGAGTCGCGCACTAAAAGCAAAGGCGCTGCGACCCTTGCTGACAAGCTGGCGGCACAAAAAGAGCAACGCGATCTTGAAGGCCAGCGTGACAAAAAACGCCGTGAATTATTCGACCGCCAGGACGAGATTCAACGCAAACGGGATGGCCTGATTGATGAGCTTGAACGTCAGTTAAAACAAGAAATAACCGTCAGTACGGTACTAACGTGTGAATGGGAGTTGATATGACAGATAACACTGGAAGTGAAGCGACTAAATCCACTCCGGCACAACAACTTGTCGATTTGATTTGCGAGACACTCTCTGCGGACAACGTTGTTGGGAGCTTGTCGATTGGCACCCTGAAACAGCAGATGCTTTCTGGAAAGGCGAAAGCAGAGGATTGGTATTTGGCGATTGAGTCGAACTTGGAAGTCATCAACGGAGGAAATAGTGATGGCAACTAAGCAGTCTCTGAAATCACTTCGCATCAAGGAGTTTCGTGGGTCTACTCGCGACTTCTCGATTTCGTTTGATGGGAAGAAGCCGTTGTCGTTAATTTACGGCGAAAACGGTACAGGAAAGACCACAATCTGTGATGCTTTTGACTTTGTTGGAAATGCCAAAGTTGGTTCACTAGAGAATCGTGGGCTAGGCACGTTGCAACCGTTTTGGCCAACAATCGGTAAAGCCAGAACAGATATTCTTGTTGAATTGACGGTTGATGCCACTACGTGGAAAGCCCAGGCTTCAACGAAGTCAGTTTCTATATCCCCTAGTACACCGCTTCCTCGCATCGAAGTCTTGCGTAGATCAACGGTCCTGAAATTGGTACAAGATGCTCCAAGCGAAAAATACGGAGCAATAAAACCGTTCATTGACATTTCTGTCGTGGAACAGGCTGAAACGGTATTGCGCGCCCTCATTCGCGATAAGCGTCTAGCAGAAAGTGAAGCCGTTAGTCGTATCGCTGAAAATAGTGATTCTCTCGAACGCTTGCGGCAGCAGTCAAACGCTTCGTTGGTAGATGCTATCGAGTGGGCAAAATCTGAGATAGCTACCCCACCCGTAGATCAAACCCAAGATATTGAATCGTACCGTGCTGCAATCAGGGGGGTAGAAGCTGTTATTGCTATAGAAAATGAAGTTAAAAATTCTATTTCTGATCTTGAAATTGCCTTATCAAATCTACGAAATGCTAACGATACATTGGGTAACGCCACTACGAATGCTTATTCCTCTGACGGTCAATTAATAGGTATTCTTCAGGCTGCAAAGAGTCACTATATAAATCATGCCGAAGGCGATATTTGTCCCTTATGTGAAAGCGCAGATAAAGCGGCGGGCTTAGTAAAACGAATAGACGAACGTCTATCCAAATTGACTGAATTGGAAGCTGCTCGCAGAAATGTAGCGTCTATAAATTCTATTGTTGAGTCAAAGCAGACTTTGCGACACGCCAGTCAAGAGAAAGTCAAAAACCTTGCCAGAGTAGCGGCTGACAAATTGGAGGCTACGAATTCAGATTTGAAAATCCCCGCCGAATTGGTGGCGCAGCAGCTTATTCAGGCAGCATCGACAGGAACCTTGAACGACGTAGACTTCAATGGCCTTCGCGATTTGGTTGAAATTGCAAATCAACTATGTACTGCAATGGATGGAAAGGCAGCAGCTTACAAAACGATTAAGGCGCTATACGAGCAGTATGATGCTAACAACACGCGTTTGACTCAAGTCTCAAGAGTTATACCTAAGCTGGAGCAGGCGCTCGCTATTTGTGAAACTCAGAGGAAAAAGTTTCTTGATGGCATCTTGTCTTCAATAGCTCAAGAAGTAGGACGAATTTACGAAGTCATCCATCCTGGAGAAGGCCTGAATAAAATAAGCCTGAAGCTAGACCCTAAAAAAACGGGCTCCCTTGATTTGTCCGCCGAGTTTCTAAATAAACAAGATCAACCGCCACACGCCTATTTCAGCGAATCCCATCTGGATACGTTAGGTCTATGTATCTTTTTGGCACTGGCTGGTAGGCAGTCGCCACATGACACCATTGTCGTGATGGATGATGTTCTTGGGAGTATCGACGAGCCACACGTAGATAGGCTAATAGAAATGCTCTACAAGGAATCCCAGCGATTCAAGCATACGATCATTACTACGCACTACCGACCGTGGAAGGAAAAATTCCGTTGGGGGTGGTTGCGAAGCGGTCAAGTAGAACTAATTGAGTTGAGGGCATGGGAATCTACAACAGGAATTCAGGTTGCTGGATTGACACAAGCGCCATTGATCGAGTTAAGAAACCACTTATCGCAACAACCAATTAGCACTCAAGCCGCGTGCGCCAGCGCAGGTGTTTTGTTGGAGGCCATTTGTGATTACCTGACCGCACTCTATGAGTGTGCGGTACCTCGTCGGAAAGGAAAACCCACTTTAGGTGACTTGCTGCCAAACATCAACGGCAAACTAAGGGATGCACTTCGAGTGGAAGTCAGACAGGCCGATGGAAGTTACCTGTCCATTCCACTGAATGGCAAGTTCGATCAGTTGCAACAAATGGCGCAATTACGAAATATATTCGGTTGTCATTACAACGATCTGGCCTTGCAGCTACCGGGTCAGGACGCTGCCCAGTTTGCGACAACAGTACATGAAATCGCATCGGCTTTGATTTGTGATGAGCAAGGTTGGCCTGGCTCGGACAAGTCAGGATCTTACTGGGCCACGAAAGAAGAAACACGACGCTTGCATCCATTGAAAAAGCCCAGTAAATGAAAAAACAAAAACTAGAACTCACATGGGTCGGCAAGGATGCCCGCCCGAAGTTAGAGCCGCGCATTCTGCTTGAGGACCCAAACAAGAGTTACCACGCCAAACATCGCGTGAGTGAGGTAGACAGTTTTGATAATCGTCTCATCTTTGGTGACAACTTGCTGGCGTTGAAGTCATTGGAGCAAGAGTTTGCGGGTAAGGTCAAATGCGTATTCATCGACCCTCCGTACAACACTGGAAGTGCATTCTCGCATTACGACGATGGACTAGAGCACTCTATTTGGTTAGGCTTGATTCGGGATAGATTGGAAATTATTCGCCGCCTAATGACTGATGATGGGTCACTTTGGATAACAATTGATGACAACGAAGCTCACTACCTCAAAGTATTGTGCGATGAAGTATTTGGTAGGACAAACTTTGTATCGAACGTAATTTGGCAAAAAGCTTACGCACCTCGCAGCAATGCCAACCTGATCTCAGACTCGCACGATCATATTTTGGTGTTTGCAAAAAATAAGCCACTCGTTAGATTTGGCCTGCTTGGACGGTCAAACGAGCAAACCGCAAAATACAAGAATCCTGATAATGATTCGCGTGGCCCTTGGAAGCCGGAAAATTCTTCAATCAGTCTCCTGTCCGGCCAAAGGGGTAAACAATATGCAAAGACTGGTGAAAGCGAAAATATCTTTGAAATTGCTTCCCCCGCTGGGGTGAAACATCTTCCTCCAAAAAATAGATGTTGGGCTTTCACGCCAAAGAAATATGAAAAGTTATTGGCCGAAAACCGGATTATTTTTGGCATGGACGGGAACGGTCGGCCTTCGATAAAACGATTCTTATCGGAAATTTCCACAGGCGTTATGCCGCAATCAGTTTGGCTACATGAAGAGGTGGGGCATAACCAAGAAGCGAGCAGAGAAATTCGTGACCTTTTCCCCAGCGATCCTTTTTCAACTCCAAAACCAGAAAAACTACTTCACAGGATAGTTGACCTAGCTACAAGTCCTGGGGATTTAGTTTTGGATTCATTCGCTGGCTCTGGCACTACTGGTGCGGTCGCTCATAAAATGGGACGTCGTTGGATCATGGTGGAGCTGGGTGAGCACTGCCACACACACATCATTCCGCGTTTGAAAAAGGTCATCAACGGTGAAGACAACGGCGGTATCACCGAGGTCTCTGACTGGCAAGGCGGGGGCGGATTTCGCTACTTCTCGTTAGCACCTAGCCTCTTAGAAAAAGACCGCTGGGGGAACTGGGTGGTCAACAAGGAATACAACGCTGAAATGTTGACTGCGGCGATATGCAAGTTGGAGGGGTTTGCCTATGCACCGTCCGACACTCGCTACTGGCAGCACGGCCACAGCACCGAGACAGACTTCATTTACGTGACTACGCAAACGCTGAATGCCGATCAATTGCAGGCATTGAGTGATGACGTGGGGGGTGAAAAAAGTCTGCTGGTGTGTTGCAGCGCCTTCAAGGGTGACGTCAACCGTTACCCCAACCTCACTCTCAAGAAGATTCCTAAGATGGTATTGACCAAGTGCGAATGGGGGCATGACGACTACAGTTTGAATGTAGAAAACTTACCCATGCAACAGCAGTCTGCCGTTGAACCAGTGCCAACAAAACGCGCAGCCTCCGCCAAAGCAGTGCAGACGGCGCAAGGTGGTTTATTTGATGCCAAAACTACAGATAAGGACACGGCTACACCCGGCAGTTCGGAGGTGAAGTCATGAGCCAGAATCCAATTCAAAAAGACAGCGGACGCGAAAAAGTTGCGCGCTCAATTGCTGGCCGACTGAGCCTGCGCCAGCCGCAAACTGAAAGCCTTGACATTCTGCACAACGCGCTTGAGGCCGTGCCGGCCTTACGCGACTCTCACGCACGTTCTCCCGATGAACTCAAGGCCATGCAGACGGCGCTTGCAAGTCAGTTTCCAACGCTGACTGACTTTGAACGTGAATTTCCGTCAATGTGCTTTGCCCTTGCCACTGGCGTTGGCAAGACGCGCTTGATGGGCGCATTCATCAGCTACCTGTACGCCGCGTATGGGTACAAGCACTTCTTCGTTCTAGCCCCCAATCTCACCATCTACGACAAGCTGATACGAGACTTCACGCCCAACACGCCGAAGTATGTGTTTAAGGGGATAGCAGAATTTGCAACCGCCGTGCCGGAAGTCATTACAGGCGAAACCTACGAGCAGCGCGGCGATTTGGTAAGCCAAGCGATTGATGCACCCGTCCAAGTCAACATCTTCAATATTTCCAAGATCAATTCCGAAGTGCGCGGTGGCAAAGCGCCAAAGATCAAACGCCTTTCGGAATACTTGGGGCAGAGCTATTTTGACTACCTTGCAGGCTTGCCCGACTTGGTGCTCATCATGGACGAGTCGCACCGTTACCGGGCAGGCGCTGGCATCCGGGCGCTGAATGAACTCAAGCCACTGTTAGGTCTGGAAGTAACAGCCACACCGTTTACTGAGGCTGCTGGCGGTAAGACCGTCCCCTTCAAGAACGTGGTGATGGACTACCCACTGGCGCGTGCCATTGAAGACGGCTTTGTGAAAGAGCCAGCGGTTGTCACCCAACAGAACTTCAACCCGGCTGACCACAGTTCAGAACAAATCGAAGTCATCAAGCTCAAAGATGGCGTGCGGGTGCATGAGGAAACCAAGGTTCATTTGCTGACCTATGCCGCGCAGACTGGGCTGAAACCTGTCAAACCGTTTGTGCTCGTGATTGCGCGTGACACCACTCATGCGGCGCAATTGCTGGCACGGATTGAAAGCGATACCTTCTTTGGTGGCAACTACAAGGGCAAAGTCATTCAGGTCGATTCAAGCCGTACAGGTGCGGAAGAAGAAGAAATGATTCGCCGCCTGCTGGCAGTGGAAAGCTACGACGAACCTACCGAGATTGTGATTCACGTCAACATGCTGAAAGAAGGCTGGGACGTTACCAATCTGTACACCATCGTACCGCTGCGTGCAGCCAATGCCCGCACGCTGATTGAGCAATCCATCGGGCGCGGCTTGCGCTTGCCTTATGGCCGTAAGACCGGGGTGGAAGTTGTAGACCGCCTAAACATCATTGCGCACGACAAGTTTCAAGAAGTCATTGCCGAAGCCAACAAGGGTGATTCACCAATTCGCCTGAAGCAACTCAAGCTTGACCCAACCGATTCCGAAGGCAACAGACTGACCAGCTATGCCGTGCCGTCCACGATGGCGGTGGTGCTGGGACTGGCCGATGTCAAGGGTACGGGTGCCAACGGGAAAAGCTTTGTGGCAAGTGGCCCTGTTGGCGGTGAAGCTATGTCTGGCGTAGTCAGCCCCGGCGTAACCACCGGACAGCAAACCACAGGCCATATTACGACCGTGCTGCATACGAGTGAAGATCGACAAATTGCGATGGCGGCGATGGAGGTCATTGCAGAGGTTGGGCGCTTACGTCACTCAATTGGGACAACAAGCAGTGGCGAGTCTGGCAAATTGATTGCTCCAACCAGTGCCTCTTTGTCTACCCCCAGCGTGCAAGAGCACATTGCTCAATTGGTGCAGCAGCGATTGATACCGCAGCAAGGTGAGTTACTGGAATCGAAGTTCAACGATGCGGCGGCAGTAGCTGAGGTGGTCAAGCAGGCGGTAGATATTTTCGTGGAGCATACGATTGACATTCCACGGATTTCAATCGTGCCCGTTGGCCCCGTGACAAGTGGATACGCGCCGTTCCAACTGGACATTTCACGCCTGAACTATCAGCCACTTGCCAACACGCTTGAGTCACACGGACTGCAATCAAACAAGGTGTTGACTTATGGCGAAGCGGCGGTTGTTGAGGAGTCGCGGTTTGCCGACTACATCGTGCGGGAGTTGATTAACTTTGACGACGTTTCCTACGACGACCACGCCGATTTCATCTACCAATTGGCCGATCAGGCGGTCACGCATTTTCAAACGTATCTGACCGATGACGACGCACTTCACAACGTGCTGGCGAACTATGCCAAGCCCATTGCTGACATCATCCATACGCAGATGGCCAAGAACTATGTCGAAGAATCGGCTGGTTCTGACGTGGTTATCAGTCAAGGCTTTGTGCCACTCAAGCCCTGCGCGTTTACGGCCAAAGACGATTTGAAGCCGCTGCATTGGGCTCCAGACGACAAGCGCACTATCGGTCAGTACCTGTATGGTGGCTTTTCACGTTGCGCCTACCCTTACCAGAAGTTCCACTCCGACACCGAGCGTATTCTTGCGACTGTCCTAGAGCGGCAAGCAGTACGCTGGTTCCGCCCAGCCTCCGGTCAGTTCAACATCTATTACCGTTCAGGCGCAAATCAACCTGAGTACATCCCCGATTTCGTTGCCGCTATGGATGGCGTGATTCTGATGATTGAAACAAAAAAGGCTCAGGAAGTTACTGCATCGCAGGAGTCAGAAACAGATGTGAGGGCTAAAGCTGATCAGGCTGCACTGTGGTGCAAAAATGCTTCTGACTACTCAAAAAGTGTCGGTGGCAAACCATGGCGTTATTTATTGATCCCACACGATGCGGTGGCCGCAAATGTTACGTTGGATAACCTCATTTCAAGATTTGGATTGTGACTTCCTGACCCAACAGTATCGAGGAAGAAAATGGCAAAAACAAAAAAATCAAAAGCTGGGTTTGAGTCACTTTTTGAAGAGGATTACCTCCTTCGGACATTGGGCCGAATCGCTCACGACCCAGAAGTTGCGCTAACCGAACTTGTCGCCAATGCGTGGGATGCAGGAGCATCGCTGGTTGACATCATTATTCCAACGGTGAGGAGTGGCACTCTCGTCGTTGAGGATGATGGCCATGGAATGAGTTCTACCCAGTTCAAAGGCCGTTGGATGAAACTTTCGTATGACCGGGTGAAACACCAAGGTCAGAATGTTGAGTTCCCGAAGGAACGAGACAGTTGGCGACGTAGAGCCTATGGCAGAAACGGCGTGGGACGGCATGGAATGCTGTGTTTTGCAGATGAATACGCGGTCGAAACTTGGCGTGAGGGCAAAGGCTCGAAGTTCGTAGTCAGCACACATAGTAGCGAGACACCTTTCAAAATTGCCAGTGAAACAGCTTTCTTGAAAACAGGTCATGGAACACGTCTGTCAGTCGAGGTTGATCGACACCTTCCTGATGCTGAAAAAATAGGACAAATTCTTTCGGCACGGTTCCTTCATGATCCCCAGTTCGTCGTTCGAGTAAATGGGCACTCAATTTCACTTTCGGAGCAACCAGGTCTGATTGAACAGAAAACCTTGCGAGTAACAGAAGACCTGACCGTTGAGGCCTACGTAGTTGATTCAGCCCGAGCGGCAAAGTCAACTCTTTATCAAGGCATCGCTTTCTGGATAAATGGCCGTCTTGTTGGAACCCCGAGTTGGATTGTTGGAAATACGGCCGTTCTTGATGGTCGAGGCCGACTCGCTAAGCGCTATTCAATAGTGATAAAGGCCGGCGACGAATGGATTCGAGAAATCGAACCTGATTGGTCCCGCTTTAAAAATACCGAGGTCGTTACGGAACTTAATTCCGCTGTTTGTCGATATTCACTTGAGGTTTTTGAGAGAGTGTCCGACTCCTTCGTTGATGAAAGCTCTGAGGATGTCCTAGTGCGGAATCGTGAACAATTTCGCGAACTTTCGACTCTTGGTCGCATTGAGGTTGCAACATTTACTCAAGAACTGGTGAAGCGCAATCCAGCGATAAATACTGAGACGTTATCAGCGGCTGTACAGGCAGTCATCAATTTAGAAAAATCTCGGAGTGGTGCGGCCCTACTTGAAAAGCTCACAAAGCTCGATGAATCAGATTTGGAAGGTCTTGATCGGCTGTTGGGGCAATGGACTGTACGAGATGCTTTGTCGGTGCTTGATGAGATTGACCATCGCCTTGCGGTCATCGTTGCCATTGAGAAGTTGTGCGGTGACCCATCCACGGATGAATTACACACACTTCACCCTCTTGTCACTCAAGCACGCTGGATTTTTGGTCCAGAGTTTGACAGTCATGAATACGCTTCGAACATTACTTTGCGTAACGCAGCAAACAAGGTGTTTGGGAAGAAAGTTGAGGCATGCGCGTTTATCAATGCAAAGCAACGTCCTGACATCGTGATTCTTTCGGACTCAACTTGTTCTATCGTTGGCACAGAGGTTTACGACAGCCAAGATCAGGCACTTACGCGAATTCAGGATGTACTAATTATTGAATTGAAAAAGGGTGCATCCGCCATTGGGCGTGAAGAGATGAACCAAGCGGATAGCTACGTCCAAGATTTTTTAAACAGTGGTGCCATGGATGGCACGCCCATGTTTCGTGCTTTTGTTGTAGGGCATGAGATAGCCCCGAAAACCAGTAAAGAAAAAGAAATCAAGGATGACGGTGTACTTCGTGGCCGGATAGTCGCAACCACTTATGGTCAATTGATTCGGCATGCCAATCACAGACTTTTTAAATTACGTGAAAAAATACCAACTCGCTATGAAGAAACAACAGGTGCCGATCTCATGAAGCGAGTCATGATGCAATCAAGCCAGAGCGTTATTTCGGATAAAAATGTGACTTGAGTGGATGCGAGGAACGCTCTGTAAGCTCCGAACTTTCTTGGAATTAAATATGCTTAGGCTCATGGGTGGCGCGAGCCTAAAGTGTGAAAATAATATATCCACTTGCCTGGCTGTCAATAGCCTGAGAAAATAGAGAAACATTTCGCTGCAATGGCGTGGTGTATTGACTGACGCGCCCTGCGTTGGTTTGGTTTTTCTTCCCCAATTCCCCGCTTGATTTTTCTTGTCATGCCATTGGTGCGTGCTGACTAAACACGTCTGTGCGCCCAAGGGTTTGGGGAATATTTTTCTTCAACCTCAGGTAGTGATAACTCTCAGTTATCGACAGCCAGAAAGCCCTTCAAAATGACCAAAATTTCCGCCAAAAACACGGGTACGGCAACCGCTCGCAAGTCCAAGACCGCCACTATCAGCAACCAACAACCGAAGCCACCACAGGCCGTTTTGGACGGTTTTTCAGCTACTGCTGACCGCTTCATGGAAGCTGCACAGTCCGAAGCCAGTAAGTGCGCGTATTCCAGCGATATTCGCATGTTCGCTGCCATTGGCATCACGGTTCCGGCCACCGCTGCGCAAGTGATCGAGTACCTGGCCAAATTCGCCGGAAATCTTTCCGTGGCAACCCTTGAGCGTCGGCTTATTTCTCTGCACAAAGCCCACCTCGAAAATTCGTTCAAATCCCCGACCGTTCATATTACGGTGAAACGCACCATGCAGGGTATCCGGCGCACGTTCGGCACAAAGCAAAAACAGGCTCGGCCAATGGTTAAAGACGACTTGCTTGAGGCGATGGTAATGATTGACCGCCAGAAGCCCATCAAAGCAGCGCGGGACCGTGCGCTTCTGCTGGTCGGTTTCGCATCCGCGATGCGTCGCTCGGAATTGGTGGCTGTGATGGTTGAACATTTGACGTACCTGCCCAACGGCGTTGAAATCTTTTTGCCCCACAGCAAAACCGACCAAGAACGGCAAGGCCGCACGGTCTTTGTGCCGTTCGCCAATGGCGACCGTTGCCCGGTGCGTGCGTTGATGCAGTGGCTAGATGTCGCCGAAATCAAAAATGGGTTTGTTTTTAGAGCCGTCACGCGCCATGACCGCATTGCACGGCATGGTTTGTCTGCGCAGTCGGTGGCGCTGGTGGTGAAGGCATCGGTGGCGCGTGTGGGCGGTGATGCCGATAAAGTCAGCGGCCACAGCCTACGCTCTGGCTACTGCACTCAAGCGGCCATGATCGGGCTGCAACCGTGGCAAATTCGAGAGCAAACCGGGCACAAATCAGATGTGACCTTAGCCAAGTACATCCGCGCCGTTGCGAAAAGAGCCATCCCCAGCTTGCTCTGAATAAAAAGATCAAAGCGTTACCTTACTGGTAGCGCTTTTTCCCATTAGGTGTCATGAAGTATTGACCACCTTTCGATTCAGTGCAGTCACTAATTCATGACTAATACTTTGGTTTTTGGCATCGTAGGACTTCTCATATCGCCTTGAGAAAAGGCAATTTTTTTATCCGATACATACTATTGAGTTCTTCAAAGTGCAGATGCAATACAGCAGCTAGTTCGCCCTCAGAGTAGTTGAGATCCTCTTGAATATTTTTTATCAAAGCGTCAAAAATACTGGTCTGTTCGTTTGCGAAGTTCAGCGACTCTGGTTCTCGCGTGCGATAGCCACGAGTGGACATGGTTCGCCAAAGGTATTGCGACTTCCCTTCGTCAATTACACCTAACGATTTAGCCTTGTAGATGAGCGCCGCCATAGATACTTTCCAATATGGCTTCAGGGCAGCGGCACGTTCAATAGTGAGATTCTGCAAGTCTGGGGCAATATCTGCGGCTGGCATGAGTAAGGCGGAGGCGAACTTATTTGCTTCGTTTTCCATGTCGGGGACAGGATAACGGTGCAAAACTATGTGACCCAACTCATGAGCCAGAGTGAATCGCTCGCGGTCTGCTGGCAGTGCATTGTTTATGAAAATCAACGGTGGCAAGTTGCTAATGCGGTAGCTGACTCCATCTATTTTCGCGCCGTTCATATTGCACTTGATGATGATGCAGCCTGCACGCTCAAGGTATTCTGTGAGGTTCTTGACGGGACCACGCGGCATTAACCAAGCGCGGCGAACGTTCTGGGCGATTACTTCGAGGTCACCTTCATAGTCTTCTATGTCGTATGTAGGTAGAGGCAGTTCGGGCTCCACTTCCACCATGGAAAGCAGTGTGTTTGTGTGGGCAATACGAACGTTTAATTCCGCAATCACTCTGTCGATAACCTTCTGACCAACAGAGGCACTTTTACGGAACATACCGTCATGCATGCTCATTGGCGATCCATACTCCCGCGCCTTTTGCGTAAAAAAGCTTATCGGGCAATTGAGGGCTCGGGCAAGTACCTCAATTTGGGGTGCAGTAACGTCCTTGAGCCCTTGCTCAATTTTTGAAAGAGTGCCTTGGGAAATTCCCGCAGCATCTGCCAACTCGGTCTGGCTAAGGCTCAGCATACGGCGGCGCAAGCTGAGCAGATCAGGCCGGAAGTCGGTGCTATTTCCCCTTTCCTGCTGTACTACGCTTGTGTTCATTGTCTCGGTCCTTGGTTTTCTTGATAACTCTCTCTGCGGGCGACCCTTGGGGTGTCGGTTGCTGCGGCATTTCGATAATAGTTTGCTCAATTTCAGCCGTTGCCAAGAGGTCGATTGTCCAAGCAATTTGCCCTTTATCCTTGCAAACCAGCATGATGCGTTCGACATCTAACTCGTCTCGTGTCGGAACGTAGACAAGCTCCAATCGGGTTAGACCTTCCAGTGCTTCGATAGGTTGTGACTTATCGAGGAATGCTTTGGCCGACTTCGTTTGCACGTTGTTGGTGCGTAAATTCCGTTTGCTCTTTTTGAAGCGCAGATAAAGGGCGCTCTCCACGTAGAGACCAACGTATGGACGTTTTGTCTCGACAGATACAAAGGCACTCTTGCTGTAGAACTTGTGCATGGCCACTTTTAAGAAGTAGTTGCACATGGCATTGCCCATAACCGTCTTCCAGTGCAAGTTGGCAGCATGGTCACTGGCGCGCCAAAGACCCCACGCTTCATGCACACATTCACGCAGATCGTTTATGTGCGGTTCAACGATTTGTTCAACTTCGTCTTTGCTGTGTTCAATCATTTGGGTCCTGTTTACCCCCGATGCCAAGCCGAAGGCAGGCGCTCTGGAGCTATGAAATGTTGGTAGCAGGATAATAACAGAAACAACATAACTTGCATCAAATTATTCCTAAAATTATTCCATGAATGCCAAATTTCATTCTTTCACTCCCTTTTCAATAACAGCGACGATGAGCATCCGGTGATGGGCAGATTTCACCGACCGGGCGACGAGCGGCGAAGCCTTGTGGTGGTGGTGCCCAATGCTTGTCATGAATGGCTGGAGCGACGACCGGGACAGCACTCGATTTGCTGACTGAGATGCCGATAGCGGAATTTAGTGCCGACCCCGTTGTTGGCGAAAGCGTTCAGGTCAACTCTCGGGCAACATTGCTGTAGAGATAAAATCAAGATGGGCTTTCAGTAGTCCCCGCATTCACCTCCCTGATGCGGCAGGCATCAAGCTTGTTCAGACCCAGCCTTTAAACCGCTGGGTTTTCTTTTGGCTGTGCTGATTTCAGAGAGTCTGCTGACAGTGGACTACGCCCTGATATGAGTCCTATGCAGAAGCCAACATCAGATGACCAATATCCGCCTTTGCAGGTCGCACACTGATCTCTATGTCGTAACCTAGCCGCGTCAAGCAATCCATCAGTTTGCGCTCTGACAGGTTGGTGAAATCACCGCGCATCATGTCGGAGACTTTGGGTTGCGTGATGCCCATGCGTTTGGCGGCATCTTGTTGCGTCAGGCCACGGCTGCGCATGGCTTTCCTGATCTCAATGACAAGCCCCGTTTTGATCTTGAGTTTTTCGGCATCAGCCAGACCAAGGTCAGCAAACACATTGCCGGAACCCCGTTGCACTTCAATGCCATCAATCAGTCGAGTTTTCATTTTCGCAACTCCTTTGCAAACGCTTCGGCTATTTTTAGCCTTGCGTGGATGATGTCCATTTCTTCCTTCGGCGTGGCGATGCCGCGCTTGCTTTTCTTCTGGAAGCAGTGAAGGACAAACACTGCCTCGGCGAACTTGACCGTGTACACGGCACGGTAGGTGCCACCAATATCGTCTTCCACCACCTCAAGCACCCCTGCACCGCCAAAACCTTTGAGCACTTTGGCTGCGTCATGCTTGTCACCAGACTGTGCCAACGACAAAGCGAAGCCGAAAAACCGCCGAACGTCCGCAGGCAAGGCCATCAAGTCTTTGTGGCTGCTGCCTATCCACTCAAGCGGTTTTTCGATACTTGGCATATCAATGATTATCCATGAAAAGGTATAAAATGCAACCCTTGTTTGCGCAGCGTGTCTTGCACGACTCAAGTATTGCTGCCTGCGATCTGCATCATGTAGTCGTTGTGCTTTGATGCCGAATCACGGGCAGGCTCCAGCGAAATTTTGGTGTAATATTTTTGTGTCGTCTGCATCGAACGGTGCCCCATAAGACTTTTGGTGACAGCCATGTTCGCGCCTAGCTCGGCTTGAATCGAGCCAAAAGTACAGCGTAAGTCATGCAATCTTGCGGGTCGCATACGAGCACCCGTGGTGTCAACGCCCAGCTTTTTAGCCTGTTCTTTAGCGTCTTGCAGGGTGTCCGCAGTGCGGCCATACTCCTTGTGTTCAATGCTGTGCCCAGCACTTTCAATGCGACGAAATATCTCTTGTGTTTCGTCACGATCAAAAATGCGAATCCATGCTTTCTTTGGCTCGTTCAGGTGCGGCGTTTTCGTCCCCCAACTTGGAAACAGATAGTCAGACGCACCGCTCAACTGAAGCTGACGTTCGACGATTTTGAAAGCCTGCCCAGAAAGCGGCACTTTATGCTCTCGTTTGCCCTTGAATTTCTCTTTGGGAATGATCCACGCCTGACTGACCATATCAAGCTCGCGCTTTTCTAGCGAAAGCAAATTCGCACGTCTGGCACCCGTCAACGCAGCCAGCATGAAAAAGTTACGCCAATTTTCATCAGGCTCTTTTTCGAGTGACGCGAAAAAACGGCGTAGTTCTTCACGACTCAGGCTGCGCAATCGCGGTTCTTCAGCATTTCGCTTGATAGCAATCACAGGGTTGGTCACTGTGACATCCTTGGCTGCCATTTCCCGCACAAAACGGTTAAAGACGCTACTCAGCAAAGCGATCACTCGATTGGCAGTGGACGGCTGCGCCACGCTGATCTTGTTGAACAGCTTTTCAATATGAGGGTATTTGATGTCCATCATTTTTAACGGCGCGAGGTTAACGCCCGCCTCGTCACTTGCGCAGAATCGCTCAAACTTGGAGAGGTCTTCGAGGTGACTTCGATTGCGCAGTTTGCTATGACTTTCGTAATAGGCGGTAAACGCCTGCTGCAACGTTGCGCTCTCACGGTAAGTGCGCATCTTGTCAAACGGACTCTCACCTGTTGCCACTTGCCCAATGATTTCATCCATCTTTCGGCGTGCTTGGTCAACCGTCATTTCTGGAAAGACCCCCAGAGACTTGCGTTCCGGCTTCCGGTTTACTTTCCGATAAAAGATGAAGGTTTTGCGCCCACTTGATCCAACGCCCATAGCAAGACCGGGGCGATCTTCGTCGTAATAATATTTGTAGCCAGCATCAGGCACAGGTAGTGCGATGATGTTGGTTTTGGTGAAGTGAATTTTTCGAGTTTCTGGCTGTGATTTTTCGGCTGGCATGACTAAAGACCTGATTTTTGGTTGCTACTCAATTGCAGTCATGAACGGGATTTGCTGCAATTTTGATAGCGGTTCCGTTGCTACCGTATTGCTACCACGGGTAGCAACGGAGATGTGTTTTCAATGATCTTAACCAGTTTGCGAAATTCACGCAAGCCTATGATTTTAAACAACTATTTATCTTTATTGACCTCCAATGAACAGCATCTATTTCGCCAAAAATGCACTGTTAATCCGTAGGTCCCTGGTTCGAGCCCAGGTCGAGGAGCCAGGTTTTTCATGCGGGAGTAGCTCAGTTGGTAGAGCGCAACCTTGCCAAGGTTGAGGTCGAGAGTTCGAGACTCTTCTCCCGCTCCATATGGTCCATATTGCCCTTTGGCAACCCATGACTGTGTGGACCATGTGAATTCGTTTGAATCCAAACGAAAAACCCAGCGCGATGGCTGGGTCCTTCGAAATTCCTACCAACCCAATATCTGCTTAGCGCGCCTTTTTGGCTTTGGACGCTGGCGCAACGGATGCCAGGGCGGAGGCACCTTTTTCCATGGCGGCGTCGAGCGTAGTTTCCGCTGTCGTTGCAGCGTCTTTCAGGTTCTTGGCGACTGAAGCAAAGGCTTCTGGCGCTGGGTGAGCCTTTTCGACGGCATCAACCGTGCTGTGAAACTGTCCGAAGCTCAAAGAGGTCGCCTCTTTCAAATTCTTGGCAAACATGGCCATGCCCGCTTCGGCTGAAGCCTTCATGATTTCAAACGCGGCCTGCGGGTCCTTGATGCCCTTGATGGACTCCACGGTTTCAGCAATGGCCGCTTGTGCCTCTTTGGCCTGGTTTTGAGCCAAATCAGCCCATGCCTTCAGGCTTTCCTGTGCTGGCTTGATCGCGTCCTGCATGGCCGCTGGATTGATTTTTGAAGCAGATTCCGACATGGTCTTTGCGATGGCTTCGAAGGGGGTGTTCTTGAACATTTGATGGCCTTTGTTAAAAAATGGTGCAGTGCAGCAATTATCAATCAAATGACAAGGTCGTGCTCATACAAACGAAGAATTCGTCTTGATTAGTAGCGCAGACCTAGATCAAGCAGAACGGTCAAGGACGCGCCACCTGGGCCACCATGCTGTCAGGCGCCCAGCCGCCACCCATCGCCTTGTAAAGGCTCACGATCGCCGTGAGGTGGTTGCGCTGGGTGTCGATCAAGCCGGACTCGGCCTGCGCCAGGTCGCGCTGCGCATTCAGCACTTCCAGGTAGCTGGAGTAACCCGCCTTGTAGCGCAAGTCGGACAGGCGCAAGGTGTTGCGCAAGGCCTCGATACGCCGGTTGGTGGTGCTGGCGATCTCACGGCCTGCGGCCACGTTGTTCAAGGCGTCATGCACATCCCTGAAGGCGTTTTGCACCGTCTGGGTGTACTGGGCCAGGGCTTGCTGCTCCCGCGCATTGGCCGCAGCTACCACCGCGCCGATGGCGCCTGCGCGAAACACCGGCTGCGTCAGGTTGCCCACCAGGTTCCAGAACAGTGAGGCGGGGTCGAACAGGCTGGACAGGTCTTTGGACTGCTGCCCCAATCCGGCCGTCAGACTCAACTTCGGGAAGTACGCCGCACGGGCCTGGCCGATGTCGGCGTTGGCGGCCATCAGCGCTTGCTCGGCACTGACGATGTCGGGCCGACGCGTCAACATGTCCGACGGCAGGTCTGCCGGGATCGCCTGACGGGCATACAAGGCGCTCACGTCGGCCCCCCGCGCCAGAATGGGCTGCAGGATGGCGCCGGGCGTGCGGCCCAGCAGCACGGCCAGTGCCGCCTCGGCGTTGCTTCGGTTTTGCCGCGTAGCCTGCAGCGTCGCCTCGACGCTGGCAGCTTCGGACTCGGCTTGGCGCAGGTCCAGCGCCCCGATCACCCCCCCCTCCAGGCGGCGCTTTTGCAAGCGCAGGTTCTCTTGCCGGGTGGCCAGGGTTTGCTCGGCCAGCATCATTTGGGCATCCAGCGCCCGCAGTGCAAAGTAACTTTGCGCCACATTGGCGTACAAGGTGGTCAACACCGTGCCGCGGTTGGCGGCCTGACCCAGCAGCCGGGCGCGGGCCGCTTCATCGGCGCGGGCATATTTGCCCCAGAAGTCGATTTCGTAGCTGGCGCTCAAACCCACCTGCGTGTCGGTGGAGAACGGCCCGGCACTGGTGTTGTAGGTAGCCGCATTTTCGCTGCCACGCCGGCGCGTCGCACCCGCGTTCAGGTCCACCGTGGGGTAGAAGTTGGACTGGTTCTGGTCCAGGGTGGCACGGGCTTCTGCCATGCGGGCGGTGGCCAGGGCCAGGTCCTGGTTGTTGCTGGCGGCCTCCATCAGCAAGGCGTCAAGCGCCGGGTCCTGAAAGCCTTTCCACCACGTCAGCCAGTCCACCTGGACGGTGCTGCCCGTGGCGGGCAGGCTCGCAGGCACATCCAGCACCGGGCGCTCGTAGTTTTTACCTAAATTGGCTGTACCGCACGCGGATATTGTGCAAGCCGCTACTAAAGTAATAGCAAAATAATTCAACTGTTTGATGCGCTTAAACATGGTGCGCTCCTTCGCCATGAGCGGGTTTGCTCAAAAATTTGTAGTCTTCAGGTTCACTGCGAAAGTGCCAGTCGTTCACCAGTTTGAAAAACAGGGGGACCAGAAAGACCGCCAGGAAAGTGGCCGCGAGCATGCCGCCTAGAACACCGGTACCAATCGACTGGCGCGCTGCCGCGCCCGCGCCGCTGGAGAAGGCCAGTGGCACCACACCCAGAATGAACGCGAGCGAAGTCATCAAGATGGGCCTGAAGCGCAGTCGCGCCGCTTCCAACGCAGCCGCCACGGGGCTCAGGCCTTCGTGCACCTTCATCATTGCAAACTCGACGATCAGAATCGCGTTCTTGGCGGACAGGCCCAACAGGGTGACCAGACCAATCTGGAAGTACACGTCGTTAGCATAGTTGCGCAAGTACACCGCCACCAGCGCGCCAAAGATACCAAAGGGCAAAGCGAGCAAGACGGACAGGGGCAACGACCATTTTTCATACTGCGCCGCCAGGATCAAAAAGATCATGACAAAACCGGCTGTCAACGCCAGCGTGCTGGAGCCGCTGCTGCGCTTTTGCTGGAAGGCCGTGCCACCCCAGTCGTAGCCCATGTCGGCGGGCAACACGTTGGCTGCGGCGCGCTCCATCGCGGCAATGGCCTGGCCCGAGCTGTAGCCCGGTTTGGGATCGCCAATGATCTGGATGCTGGGCAAGGCATTGAAGTGCTGCACCGAATCGGGGCCGGAGACAAACTTCACTTCAGCCACCGAGCGGATCTGGATCATCTGGCCGGTTTTGGAGCGCACATACAGCGCGCCGATGTCTTCCGGCTTGGCGCGGTACTGGCCTTCGGCCTGCATCAGCACCTGGTAGATACGCCCACTCTTGTTGAAGTCGTTGACGTAATAGCTGCCCAGGGTCGCGGCCAGGGTGTTGTAGATGTCGGCCACGGCGATGCCCATGGAACGGGCCTTCTCGGTGTCAACATTGACAAACAGCTGGGGCGAGTTGGCTTGCCACAGGGTTTTGACGCCTTGCAGTTCAGGCTGCTTGTTGGCCTCGGCCAGCAAGGCCGGCAGCGTTTGCGCCAGGCGCCGCACGCCACCGTCGCCCTTGTTT
Source organism: Rhodoferax sp. LS1R11 (assembly GCF_056521395.1). Taxonomy (NCBI): domain Bacteria; kingdom Pseudomonadati; phylum Pseudomonadota; class Betaproteobacteria; order Burkholderiales; family Comamonadaceae; genus Rhodoferax; species Rhodoferax sp. LS1R11. The sequence goes on along the minus strand of NZ_JBWMAW010000003.1, from coordinate 366,341 downwards.
TGCAGGTAGAACTCAAAGCCGCCGGTCTGGCCCAGGCCCTGGATCGCCGGGGGCGAGAAGGCCAGGGGCAGGCCTTCCTTGATGCCGCCGGTTTTCATGTAGGTCTCGGTCACCAGGTCTTTGGCCGACTGGGTGCGCTCAGCCCAGGGTTTGAGCGGGAAGAACATGGTGGCCGCAGATGACTTCAAGCCACCACCGCCCAAAAAGTTCAAGCCCACCAGGCTGAACACGGTGTCGATGTTTTTGTTGGGTGACATGGCGGCCTCCACTTGTTTAACCACCTGGTTGGTGCGCTCCAGCGCTGCACCTTCCGGCAGGATCACGGCGCCAATGAAGTAGCCCTGGTCTTCGTCCGGTACCAGGCCTGAGGGAACTATTTTGAACAACAGCCCGGTCAAAGCGCCCATGCCCACAAACAGCGCCAGGCCGAGCACGCCACGCTTGAGGAAGAAGGCCACGCCCCGGGTGTAGCGCGTCGTCAGTTTCGCGAAGCTGCGGTTGAACCAGTCGAAAAACTTGTTCCGGCGCTCCATGTTGGGCTTGAGCAGCACCGCGCACAAGGCGGGCGTCAAGGTCAGCGCCACAATACCCGAAAGCACCACGGCAATGGTGATGGTGACCGAGAACTGGCGGTACAACTCCCCCGCCAGGCCGCCCAAAAAGGCGACGGGAATAAAGGCCGCACACAGCACCAGCACGATGGCGATCACGGGGCCGGTGACTTCCTGCATGGCTTCAATGGCGGCATCGCGCGGACTCATGTTTTCTTCATGCATGAGGCGCTCGACGTTTTCCAGCACCACAATCGCGTCGTCCACCACGATACCAATGGCCAGCACCATGCCGAACAGGGTCAGCGTGTTAATGCTGTAGCCCAGCAGGTGCAAACCGGCCATGGTGCCAATCAGCGACACCGGCACCGCGAGTGTCGGAATGATGGTGGCACGCCAGCTTTGCAAGAAGAGGTAGACCACGATGAATACCAGCACCATCGCTTCGACCAGGGTCTTCAGCACTTCGTGAATCGACTCGGTCACAAACGGCGTCGTGTCGTACGGCGTTGAATAGGTCAGGCCTTCGGGGAACTTGGCCTTGAGCGCGACCAGCGTTTTCTCCAGCGCCTCCCGGGTGTCCAACGCATTGGCGCCGGTTTGCAGGAACACACCCACGGGGATCGCGGGGTGGCCATTGACGCGGCCATAGAAGTTGTAGTCCTTGGCCCCCAGTTCGACCCGGGCCACGTCCTTCAACCGGACCATGGCACCTTTGTCGCCGCTTCGTACAACGATGTTGGCAAACTGCTCGGGCTCCAGCAGGCGGCCTTTGGCCGTCACGGTGAGCGTCAACTCCTCGGTGTTGTTGGGCGGCGCGCCGATCTTGCCGGCGGCGTACTGGGCATTCTGTTCCGTGACGGCACTGGAAATGTCACCCACGGTGATGCCCAGTTGCGCCATGCGGTCAGGTCGCAACCAGATGCGCATGGCGTAATCTTTGGCGCCAAAAATCTGCACATTGGTAGTACCGGGCACGCGTTTGACGGCATCCAGCACGTTTTGCGTCACGTAGTTGGAGATGAAGAGCGCGTCATAACGGTCATCCGGTGAATAGATGGCCGCCACCGTCATGAAGCTGGCGGAGCTTTTGGCCACCGTCAGCCCCTGGCGCTGCACCTCTTGCGGTAGCTTGTTCAGCACCTGGTTGACGCGGTTGTTCACGTTCACGGCGGCGATGTCGAGGTTGGTGCCGACATCAAACGTCACGTTGATCGTGACGGCGCCATCGCCCGACGAAGTAGAGCTCATGTAGAGCATCTTTTCCACGCCGTTGATCGACTGTTCGATGGGCGCGGCCACCGTGGTTTCCAGCACCTCGGCCGAGGCGCCGGGGTAGACCGCGGTCACACTGACCACGGGTGGTGAGATTTCCGGGTAACGCGAGATCGGCAAAATGCGCATGGCGGCCAGACCGGCCAGCACCAGGAACAGCGAGAGCACCGTCGCGAAAATCGGACGGTCAATAAAGAACTTGGAGAACATGGGGCGTTTGCTCCTTATTTAGTAGCTGCTTGCGAACTACTGGCGGGGGCTACAGGCATTTTTGATGCTGAATTTGTGGCTGCAGGCACATACGGCACCGGCTTGACGGTCATACCGGGGTCATGGGCCTTGATGAAGCCATCCACCAGCACGCGGTCGCCATTCGCGAGGCCTTTGGTCACAATCCACTGCCCTTTGCTCCAGCCGTCCAGCTCGACCGGACGAGGTTCCAGTTTGTCGTCCTTGGAGACGACAAACACCATTTTGCCCATCGGACTGTCAATCACGGCACGCTGGGGCACGCTCAGGCTGTTGGGGCGGTTCGCGCCACCCAGCATCACACGGACAAATTGGCCCGGGCGTAACACACCGTCCGGGTTGGGCAGTTCGGCGCGAACATCAAAGCTGCCGGTTTGCGCGTTGACCCGTTCGCTGGCGAAGTTGAGTTTGCCGGTGCGCGGATAAGTGCTGCCATCAGCCAGCTTGACGTTGACCGTAAAACCCAGGCTGCCATTGGCAGCGCGCTTGCCCGGCACATTCATCTGGCCGTTGTTGAGCTGCTGCGTCATGTGCAGCAAATCGCTCTCGGACACGCTGAAGTTCACATACATCGGATTGGTTTGCACCAGGGTGGTCAGCAGGCTGTCGGTGCCGGACACCAGGCTGCCTTCGGACTTGGTTGCCGCACCGGTCGTACCGCCGATGGGCGCCAACACCTTGGTGTAGCTCAGGTTCAGCCGCGCTTCTGCGGCCTGGGCTTGCACTTGCTTGAGAGAGGCCTCGGCCGACTCCAGGGCCGACTTGCTGTCGTCAAACTCTTTTTGGCTGATGGCTTTTTCAGCGGCCAACGGGCCCAGACGGGCCGCGTCACGCCGCCCCTGGTTGACTTTGGCCGTGGCGACCGCCACTGCGGCCTCGGCTGAGGCCACCTGGGTCTGGAAATTGGCCGGGTCAATCTGGAACAGCGGCGTGCCAGCCTTCACGGTGGCCCCTTCCTCAAACAAGCGCTTTTGCAAAATACCTGCCACACGCGCCCTCACCTCGGTTTCACGGGAGCCAGCGGTTTGCCCCGTGTACTCCAGTTCGATTGGCTGGGCCTTGGCCTGAACGGTCACCACGGCCACTTCCGGCGGGGGCATGGCGCCGCCCGCACCGGCTGGAGCTCCGGCTGTCTTGCCACAGGCCACCAGCGCCAGGGGCAGTGCCAAAGCCATCAAGGGCAGGAAACTGCGCGAGGCTGGCGAGCGAGAATTCGGGAGGTGAATTGAATTTGAGAAAATCAGAGGAATTGACATAGGTCTATTGATATTTAAATTCGGTGATGTAGTATCACATACATTCATGACTGTTTATTGTTTTTATGGGTAGTAACCCGCAGGTAACCGAACGCAATGGCTAGAAAAACCAAAGAAGACACCGACCAAACCCACGCCGCGTTGCTGGAGGCCGCTGCCCAGTTGTTTTTCGACAAAGGGGTGGCACGCACGACGCTGAATGACATTGCGGTGGCCGCCGGTATGACGCGGGGCGCCATCTACTGGCATTTCAAGGACAAGGCGGACCTGCTGCAGGCCTTGTTCAGCCAGGCCATGCTGCCGATGGAGGCGATGCTGGCCGAACTCACCGTTTGCACGCAGGTCGACCCGCTGGGCGCCTTGAGGCACATGTGCGTGCACTCCTTCAAAACATTGGCCGAGTCGCCGCAACAACAGCGCATCTTCGGGATCATGTTTCACAAGTGTGAAAACACCGGTGAAGCGGCGGCCGTGGTGGAGCGCGAACTGGAATGTCGTGATGAGTGCATGGGCCGTTTTCAAAACATCCTGCAGCAAGCCGTGAACCAGGGCCAGTTGCCCGCCGATACGGACGTGTTTTTAAGCCTTCACATCATCCACAACTTCATGATGGGCACCATGAGTGAATGGTTGTTGGTTCCCGCCAGCTATCCGTTGGCAACCGTGGCACCCGCCATGGTCGATATGCTGCTGGCAGGCTTGAGGACCAACCCACCGCGCCTCAATGGCAAGGTGACCAGCCCGCGGTAGACCGGCTTGTCCATCCACTGCGGGGCACCGTCAGCCCGTTGGATTTCGGGCCAGCGCTGGAGTATCTGGCCAAAGACCATCTCGACTTCCATGCGCGTCAGCGCCGCGCCGATGCACACATGGGGGCCGGAGCCAAACGAGAGCGAACTGCCCTCACTGCGGGTGATGTCCAGCGTGTCGGGCTGGGTGTAGCGCGCCGGGTCGCGGTTGGCCGCCCCGATCAGGGGCACGACCAGCTCGCCGCGACGCAACTGCTGGCCATGCAACACCAGATCCGTGCTCACCCGCCGGCCGGTGTACTGCACCGGGCTGTCAAAACGCAGCAGTTCACGCACGGCCCCCGGCAACAACGCAGGTTCTTGCTGCAAACGGCGCCACTGCGGCGGATGGGCCAACAAGGCTTGCAGACCACTGCCCAGCAGGTGGCGTGTGGTTTCAAAACCGGCAAACAGCAGCATGGCGCACTGCGCCAGCAATTCGGCACTGCCCTGAATCTCGCCAGCCGCCTCGGCCTGTACCAAGCGGCTCACCAGGTCTTCACCCGGGTCACGGCGTTTGAGTTCAATCAGCGATTCGAAGTAGCGGCTCATGGCCACCAGGCTGGCCTGCGCACGGCGGGCTTGCTCCCGCGTGGGTTGCACCGCACCAATAAACGTCGCGAGATCGTCCGACCAGGCCAGGAATTCAGCCTGCCCCAGGTTCTCGATGCCCAACAGCAGCATGATCACCCGCGCGGGCAGCGGCCGGGCCACCGCCTCGATGAAATCGAAGTGGTCCAGGCCCTCCACCTGGTCGAGCAGCTCCGTGATGACCTGCTCAATGTGTGGCACCAGCTTGTGGATCACATCGGGCCGAAAACCCGCGTTCAGTACCTTGCGGATGCGAGGATGGTCGGGCGCGTCGAGAAACAACAAAGCCCGGGCGAACAGGCGTTGGAAATCGGCCAGCTCGCCGCGCGCACCTTCGCGGTCATTGACCCAGGCCCCCGTGCGCTGGGCAGAAAAGCGCGGATCGCGCAAGACCATTTCCACATCGGCATGGCATGTCAAAAGCCAGGCGCCACCGAAGAACTCCTCACTCCAGTGAATCGGACCCGCGTCCCGCAGGGCCTGGTAGGTCGGGTAAGGATTGACATGAAACGCATCACCCAGGATGCGCTTGCCCACCACCGGCCCGGTCAGCACGGCGTTCATCAGGCCGTTGGCTGGAGCGGTGCAGGCCGCTGTCCCTGCACATTCAATCCAAGACGCGCGAACAACTGGCGGTCCCGATCGGCCTGGGGGTTGCTGGTGGTGAGTAGTTTGTCACCGTAAAAAATGGAGTTGGCACCGGCGGCAAAACACAGCGCCTGCAAGGCCTCGTCCATCTGCTCGCGTCCGGCCGACAGGCGAACCATGGTGCGCGGCATGGTGATGCGGGCCACCGCAATGGTGCGCACAAACTCGAACGGGTCCAGCGGCTCGGTGTTGGCCAGCGGGGTCCCCGCCACGGCCACCAGGTTGTTGATCGGCACCGACTCGGGGTACGGGTCGAGGTTGGCCAGCTGCGCAATCAGGCCTGCGCGTTCGAGCCGGGACTCCCCCATGCCGACGATGCCGCCACAGCAGACGTTGATACCGGCCTCGCGCACATGGCCGAGTGTGTCCAGGCGGTCCTGGTAGGTGCGGGTGCTGATGATCTTGTCGTAAAACTCAGGCGCGCTGTCCAGGTTGTGGTTGTAGTAGTCCAGCCCGGCGTCCTTGAGTGCCTGGGCCTGCTCCGCCTCGAGCATGCCCAGCGTCATGCAGGTTTCCAGGCCCAGGGACCGCACTTCGCGCACCATCTCGGTGACGCGCTCCATGTCGCGCTCCTTGGGGCTGCGCCAGGCAGCCCCCATGCAAAAGCGCGTCGCCCCCTGGTCTTTGGCGGCTTGCGCCGCTTCCATGACTTCGGCCAGCGGCATCAGCTTGGTGGCGTCAATGCCGCTGTCGGCGGTAGATGCCTGCGGGCAATAACCACAGTCCTCGGCGCAACCGCCGGTCTTGATGGAAAGCAGGGTCGACAACTGCACCTCATTGGCATCAAAGTGCTCGCGGTGCACCTGCTGGGCGCGAAACAACAAATCCATGAAGGGCAGCGCATACAGGGCTTGCACATCCAGAACCGGCCAGCGTTGGTGAAATTTGGGGGCCTCTGTACGCGCCGGTGCCGGACGCAGCGAGGAAACGGGAACCAGGGTGATGGTGGTCATGTCGTGTCTTTCAGGTAGAAGCCAGGAAGGAAGAGGTGGCAGTAAAAATGGTGTGCAGGGCGGCACCGTCCAGATGGACGGCGACGGCCGCTGGCGTGGGGTCGGGCAAGTAGGGCACCACGCCCAGACAGGGGCTACCCTGCAGTTGCAGACGCTGGCGCAACGTGGCGACATTCTCGTCCAGCCACGGCATGTCCGGGGTGATGACGTTGCCCACCCACCCGGCCAGCGGCAAGCCACAGGCACGTACCGCTTGCGCCGTGAGCAGGGCATGGTTGATACAGCCCAGACGCAGGCCGACCACCAGCACCACGGGCAGCTGCAGGTCGACCGCCAGATCAACACTGTCCCAATCGGCGCCCATGGGCACACAAAAGCCGCCCACACCCTCCACCACCAGCACGTCGGCGCGTGCCGCCAGGGCGTGGGCCGAGCGCAAGAGGACGGCGCGGTCAATCGTCTGCTCCTGGAGTGCCGCCGCAATGTGGGGCGCACAGGCGGCCTCGAACTGCAGGGGGCCTACTTCGGCGTCGGTCAAGACCAGTGAACTGGCGTCGCGCAGGGTGCGCACATCGTCATTGACCCACTGGCCATGGATCAAACTCGTGCCAGCCGCCACCGGTTTGAAGCCGGCGCTGCGCCAGCCCTGTTGGGTACACCAGTGCAGCAACGCTGCGCTGATGCGGGTCTTGCCCACTTCGGTGTCGGTGCCGGTGACGAAGCAACCCGGCAACGGGGCCAGCGCCGTCATGCCAAGGCTCCGGTCAAGTCCCTGGCAGCACGGGCCAGCCCGTCAACCAGCCGCTGCACGTCGTCGCTGCTGTGCGCAGCGCTGAGCGTGATGCGCAGACGGGCCGTGCCAGCAGGTACCGTGGGCGGACGGATGGCCGGTACCCACAGACCCTGGGCATCCAGCGCTGCCGCCAGCGCCAGAGTGGCCGTGTTGTCACCCACGATCACCGGCTGGATCGCGGTGCTGGAGTCCACCAGGCGCCAACCCAGCGCAGGGTAGGCGGCCAGCAGGGCGGTGAGTTGCGTGCGCAACTGCCCGATGCGTTGTTGCAGGTGGGCGCGTCGCTGGTCGCCTTCTGCCCCACCCATCAGGCGCAGGCTCTCACGCAGCGCATGGGCCACGGCCGGGGGTGCCGCGGTGGTGTAGATGTAGGGACGGGCGGCCTGAACCAGCCAGTCGATGATGGTCGGGTGCGCGGCCACAAAAGCACCGCCCACCCCGGCCGCCTTGCCAAGCGTGCCCATATAGATCAGGCGTTCGCTCTTCAATTCAAAATGCGAGAGGCTGCCGCGCCCTTGCGCACCGAGCACCCCAAAGCCATGGGCATCGTCCACGATCAGCCAGGCATCAAAACGTTCCGCCAGCGCCAGCAGAGCGGATAAATCGGCCAGATCACCGTCCATGCTAAAGACAGCGTCGGTCACGATCAGCTTGATCGGGGTCGTGCAGCGCGCCAGTTGGCTCTCCAGCGTGGCGAGGTTGCGGTGAGGATAACGCTGCAGGGTCGCCTTGGCCAACAGGGCCCCGTCGATCAGCGAGGCGTGGTTGAGTTTGTCGGCAAAGATCGTGGCGTGGGCATCGCCCAGGGCCGTGAGCAGCGCCAGGTTGGCCATGTAGCCGGTACAAAAGTAGAGCGCCTGGGCATCCGGAATACACGGTGTCAGCCAATGGGCGAGATCGTCTTCCAGCGCAGCATGGGCGCGTGAATGGCCGTTGATGAGGTGAGACGCGCCGCTGCCTGCGCCAAAGCGCTGTGCACCGTCCGCCAGCGCCTCAATCAAGGCCGGGTGACGGGCCAGACCAAGGTAGTCGTTGCTGCAAAACGCCAGCATCTCGCGGGCCGGTTGCCCATCCCGGCTGACGCGCTGGTGCGGCGCACAGGGTGACTCTGCGATGCGGCGCTGGCGTTTGAGCGCCTGCGCTTCGCGCTCACGCAGTTGGCGGTTCAGGTGCTCGATCAGCATCGGAGGGACTTTGGCTTAAAACATCGTTGAGCGTGGCGATGACCCGGTGGGCCAGCCAGTGGGCGAGTGCTTCATTCAGCACATAGGGCGGCATCAGGTAAACGGTGCGCCCGATCGGGCGGATCAGCAGTTCGTGCGCACGCCCGGCCAGGTGAAAGCGCTCGGCAAACCGCGGACCCGCGAACGCTTCGCGCACGTCAAAGGCCCAGATCATGCCGATGTGACGCCAGTGTTCGATGCGGGCATCGCTTTGCAATGGCGCCAACGCAGCGCTCAGTGTGGCCGCCTGCTGCCGGTTGTTGCTCAGCACCTGGGCCTGTTCGAAACGGTCAAGCACGGCCAGTGCCGCGCGGCAAGCCAACGCGTTGCCTGTGTAGGAGTGCGAATGCAGAAAGCCGCGTGCCACGTCGTCATCAAGAAAGGCTTCATAAATGTGATTGCGCGATAGCACCAGGGACAGCGGCAGGTAGCCACCGCTGATGCCCTTGGACAGGCAGACAAGGTCGGGCCAGATCCGGGGCTCGTCCGGCAACGATGCCTGCTCGAAGGCAAAAAAGGTGCCGGTGCGCCCGCAGCCCACCGCAATTTCGTCGGCAATCAGGTGTACTTCGTACTGGTCGCACAGGGCGCGCACGGCGCGCAGGTAAGCTGGGTCGTGCATGGCCATGCCGGTGGCGCCCTGTACCAGCGGCTCCAGGATGACGGCGGCGATGTGGTCGTGACGTGCAGCCAGCAGGGTCTGCAATTCGGCCGCCGCACGCAGGGCGACCTCCAAGGCGGACTCGCCCGGGGCCGCCTGGCGCGCGTCGGGCGACATGACCTGGTGCGATCGCATCAGCAAGGGGTCATAGGCATCGCGGAACACGGCCACGTCGGTCACCGCCAGTGCGCCCAGCGTCTCGCCATGGTAGCCCTGGCGCAGGCAGACGAATTCCTGTTTGGCGGGGCGCCCCCGGTTGCGCCAATAGTGAAAGCTCATCTTGAGTGCGATCTCGACGGCCGAGGCACCATCACTGGCGAAGAAACAATGCCCGAGCACGCCGCCGGTCAGGCTGGACAGGCGTTCGGCCAGTTCCACCGCCGGCGCGTGGGTGCAGCCAGCCAACATGACATGCGGCAACGTGTCGAGTTGGTCTTTGAGGGCGGCGTTGATGCGTGCGTCAGCGTGGCCAAACAGGTTGACCCACCAGGAGCTGCTGGTGTCGAAGTAACGCTGCCCGGCATCATCAAAAAGCCAGGGTCCCGCGCCGCGAACGATGGCCAAGGGCGGCACAGTGGCGGCCCGTCGCATTTGCGTACAGGGATGCCAGACGGCCGCCACACTGCGCTGGGCTAGCGAGGCTGCGGGCTGACCGCCATCAACGTACCCCATCACAGGTGCTGGGTTGGCACCTGGTGGCGCAACGCGGTCTGTTTGTTTTTGTCGTTCACAAACACGAGCCGGGGCACGTGTGCGGCGACCTGGTCGTCATGCACCTGAGCAAAAGCCGCGATGATGATCAGGTCGCCCACGGCAGCGCGCCGCGCCGCTGAACCGTTGACCGAAATCATGCCGGAGCCGCGCTCCCCTTTGATGGCGTAGGTGATGAAGCGTTCGCCATTGTTGATGTTCCAGATATGGATCTGCTCGTTCTCGGCAATGTTGGACGCCTCCAGCAGGTCTTCATCGATGGCGCAAGAGCCTTCATAGTGCAGTTCACAGTGGGTAACGGCGACGCGGTGAATTTTGGATTTGAGCAAGGTGCGAAACATGGTGGTCCGAATGGATGGGCCGCCTCTTGATGCGGCATACCGATGCCGGAACCTCGACGCGTACGGTGGATTGATTGGGCCTACGTCCTGTTGAGGAGCCCCCTTGGGTTCATTTTAGGCAGCGCCATGAACTAAATTTTGTATTAGCTTATATCAATATCAAACTAAGACGCAGCTACCACGTATCAGGGGTCGACTCAAAATCGTCTATTGCCTATGCGGCTGAGTGCCTACAAATGCACCGTAAAAGTGCGTTTTATTGATGAACCTCTCTAAAGCGCGCCCATATAGTCGCACTGCACCAATTTTGTGCAATACTAGGGTATTCCCTAGTAGATAAATTATTCCGAATAATTTTATTTCCGCATGAAGCTCATTATTTTCCTCCTGGCCTTGATTCGCTCCGCCTTCCAAGCGAATAGCCATGCATCTTTCAGCCAGGAGCGACGAGCCTTGGAAGACTATTTGAGTCAAGCCAGCTCGATTGCCGAGTTGGAATACCGCGAGCGCCAGTGGCTTGGGTCGCGCGCTTCGGGCAACGCTTTTTGTCAGGCATCCAACCCCCTTTGAATTTTCAAGAGAATCACCATGAGCATCCTTGCTTTTATTAAATCCCTTTTTGCCGAACACACTTTTATCGCTGGCGAGCGCGTCAATCACATTCGTCGGGGCGCCATTCAACAGACTGACGGATATGTGGTCGCAAAGACTTTCGGCGGCATCTTGGTTGAATGGCCCCGTGGCGGCGCCAGCGTGATTCCCGTCACCGAACTTTGCGTCATCGGCTAAAACCAACTTGTCATCTGCGTGGGCGAACACACAGATGAATTCCTGACAAATCAGTAACATTTCTTTGAGAGTCATCAATGAGCTCTTCAACTGCAAATTGTTCAATGCTTGTCAAGGAGCCACAAACATGGGAAGCACCGCATCGCAAGGCATGGCGAGTCAGGCGCCGACCACGCCATCGATAGTTTTTCCCCGAGTATTGGCACGGAGTCGCGCCATGAGTGATTGGGAGCGCTACCTGCTCTTGACCGTGCTGGGCCCGGTTTTTTGGCTGCAAGGCAAGTATGTGCGCCGCGTCACACCGCGCTTGCCGGAGCCGCCGGGAACACGAGAAGGCATTTCAGGCCAGGGACCACTGGTTCGGATTCTTGTGGCGGGGGATTCGGCGGCTGCAGGCGTCGGGGCATCCACACAAGACGAGGCACTGTGTGGGCAACTGGTTCGTCGCCTCAGTGAACACTTCACCGTCGTCTGGCGACTGGCGGCCGTCAATGGCCTTGATTCACCCGGATTGGCCAAACTTCTGGCAGATGTCCCCACTTGCCAGTTCGACGTCGTCGTCCTGTCGATCGGCGTCAACGATGTGACCAGCCTCCGGTCACCCCTTCAATGGCTGAATTGGCAGAACCGCCTGGCGAGTGTCATTGATGAGCGATTCAATCCCAGCCTGCTGATTCACAGTGCCGTCGCACCAATGCATGCCTTTACGGCGCTGCCCCAGCCTTTGCGATGGTTCATGGGTCGTTGGGCACTGGAGATGAATCGTCTTCTGGCCAGAATGCTCTCAGGTCAGCAACGGCGCACCATGCATTGGCACCCCAAGACAGCAGCATCTCTGGGTCTGGCAATAGATGGTTTTCACCCAGGCCCCTATGGCTACGCCCTTTGGGCTGCGGGCTTGTGTGAACATATTTTGTCAGCCAACACGGTGTTGCGCTTGAGCGCGGTACAAAATGAAACAGCCAAATCCGCTCAAAACCAGACCGTCTTCAAATCCTAAACAACACTCTTCAACAAAATGCCTCCGAATTTCCCACACCAGTCCCAATTCATCGGCGCGGTCTTGTTGAATTGCATTGACAAATATCTATGACCTCACAGCAAGACATCAACTGAAAATGCTGGCATCCTGACGTTCAGACCATAGGCCCGCGACGGGCACCAAGGAGTTTTTATGTTTAACTTTTCAAGTCAATACAAACAACTTGCCGCCGTTGGTGTCGGTGCAGCGGTCCTGCTTGTTTTTAGTCTACTGGTACTCCGCGGGGACCGGGCTGAGGCGCAAGGCATCATGTCGACTCCTGCTTGCCAATGCTCTGCGTCTACAGCCATACCCAGCATGTCCACGAACGTCGTGCATTGCCTTTGTGGCGCCATGTCTTGCGTCATCAGTGAGCATGGCGGACGAGGCAAGAATACGAGTCTGATGCAATGCGTCAAGTAGCAATCGACAGCCATAAAAAAGCCCGCAAGTTTCGCAACTTGCGGGCTTTTTACTTGAGACTCACTTAGCGAGCAGGGCGGGCAGGACGTTTTTGCGCGTCACGTGGCACAAATACCTTGCCGCCATTACCGGGTTTTGCACCCATGGGCTTGCCAAAGGCAGGCTTGCGGGCACCAAAGTCGCCACGTGGAGCACCGAAATCACCGCGGGGAGCGCCGCCTCCTTCATTGCGTGCGCCAAAATCGCCACGCGGGGCTCCAAAGTCACCACGAGGTGCGGGAGCGTCGTTGCGGGAGCCGGCAAAGCGGTCGTTGAAACCACCTTTACGCTCATAGCTGCGGCCTTCTGGTTGACCGAAGCCGCCACCACCGCTATTATTTTGATAGCCGCCTGCGCCCGAATCACGTGGGCCGCCGGCATTTCTATCAGGAAAACCACCACGGCTCGCACCGAAGCCACCTGAACGGCCACCCCCACCGCCGCCGCCATAATTTCCACCGCGGGAATGATTGTCGTTGCCACCACGGCCGCCACCACCACCAAAACTATTTGGACGTGAGTCAGGGAAACGCTGTTGCGGCTCCATACCAAGAATGGTCTCACCCTTGAACTGATGATGCGTGTGGAACTCGATGTCCATGATCTTGCGGCGATCGCGGAACTCGGCAAACGTCACGGCGATACCGTCGCGTCCTGCGCGGCCAGTACGACCAATACGGTGTGTGTAATCTTCCGCCTTCATGGGCAAACCGAAGTTGAAAACGTGGGTTACCGTGGGTACGTCAATACCGCGGGCTGCCACATCGGTTGCCACCAGAATTTGCACTTGCCCTTGACGCAAGGCCATCAAACGGCGGTTACGCAAACCTTGGCTCAATGCACCGTGCAAAGCAACGGCGGAAAAGCCCTCTTGCTGCAGGTCATTGGCCAGGCCATCACACTCAATCTGGGTGCTGGCAAAAACAATAGCCTGATTGATCGTGGTGTCGCGCAACCAATGATCCAGCAACTTGCGTTTGTGTTGCGCGTTGTCAGCCCAGAACAGTTTCTGGCTGATGTTGGCGTGCTTTTCTTTAGGCGAAGCGATTTCCAACTTTTGCGGTTCACGCATCACACGAGCAGCCAACTGCTGAATGCGCGGTGCAAACGTGGCACTGAACATCATGGTCTGCTTGCGCTGGATGGTCAGCTGATTGATGTCGGCGAGGTCATCGGAGAAGCCCAGGTCCAACATACGGTCAGCTTCGTCAACCACCAAGAACTGAACTTGGTCCAGTTTGATTTGCATGGAACGTTGCAGGTCCAACAAACGGCCAGGCGTGGCCACCACCAGGTTGGCGTTTTGCAGCTTGGCAATTTGCAACTGGTAAGGCATGCCGCCCACAATATTGGCGACGCGCAGGCCGCGGCAGTGCTGGACCAGATCAATGGCGTCATGCGCCACTTGCTGTGCCAGTTCGCGGGTGGGGCAAACAATCAGGGCGCCAGGCGCCGCAGGGGCGAAATGACGTGGGTTGGTGGGATCTTTGCGCTTGGCACGCTTGGGAGGTGCTTCGCCTTTGGCCGTTGCTTCTGCAACAGCTTGCTCAAAGTCAGTCTTTTCCTTCGCTTCAGCCTGGGCCATCTGTGTCAACAGGGTGTGCAACACGGGCAACAGGAAAGCAGCAGTTTTGCCGCTACCTGTTTGGCTGGACACCATCAGGTCGATAAAACGCGCAGCATCGCCATCGGCGCTCACACCTTGCATGGCGAGAGGGATAGTTTTCAGCTGAACGGTTGTAGGCTGGGTAAAGCCCAGATCTTTAACGGCCTGGATCAGCTCTGGTGCAAGGCCCAGGGCCAAAAAGCCATTGGGCAGTTCTTCTGCGGGCTCAACGGCCTCAACAGCAGTAATCAGCTCTTCGCCTTGAACGACGGCATTCGTCATCTCAGCGGTGTCATTGGAGAAATTTTCGACAAGCGATGATTCGCCTGTCGCTTGGATAGCGTCAGTCATGTATTTACTCACACGCGAGCGCCGCAGGATAGGCGACTGCTCCGTCAATGGTTAAAAAACATCAACCATCAAACGGAACCTGCTCTGACTCACGTGGAGTTCAATCAGCGCTGGGGGTCCTTTTGTGTTGCCTCGCGGATGCGAATCAACTTTGGACCCAGTGAATGAAGGGAGATGTACAAATATGCGCTACTGTTTGCAGCGCAGCCTCGAATTATCACATAGATTCGGGTTTCTACCTAATCTAGTTCAATTTCAGGAAATGGTCCCGGTAGTGTTCGAGTTCATCAATGGACTCATGCACATCCGCCAGCGCGGTGTGTCGCTGCTGTTTTTTGAATGCGCTATACACCTCCGGCCGCCAACGCTTGGACAGTTCCTTGAGCGTGCTCACGTCGAGATTACGATAGTGAAAGAAGGCCTCCAACTTGGGCATGTACTTCACCAGAAAACGCCGGTCCTGGCCAATGCTGTTGCCACACATCGGCGACCCTTTCTTGGGCACGTACTGGCTCAAAAACTCCATCAATTGCGCCTCTGCCTCTGCTTCGAGCAGGGTCGATGCCTTGACCTTGTCGATCAAGCCGCTTTTGCCGTGCGTGCCTTTGTTCCAGGCATCCATCTTGTCAAGCTGCTCGTTGCTCTGATGGATCACCAGCACGGGACCTTCAATGCGGGACTCCAGCTTGGGCCCGGTCACAACCACGGCGATTTCAATGATGCGGTCGACTTCCGGCTCGAGACCGGTCATTTCACAGTCGAGCCAGATGAGGTTCTGGTCTGATTTGGCAAGCAATACGCCTGCGGGGGGGGTGTTCGTAACGTCCATGCCCCGAATTGTCGCTGATGGCCTAAACTCGGGCGCCATGTCTGATCCGAATCCATCCCTCACTTTTTCATTGGTGCTGACCTACGCTTTCGCGCTGACCTTGCTCTCAGGTTTGGTGCTGAAATTCTGGCTCAGTTCCCGGCAAATTCGCCATGTCGCACAACATCGCAACACCGTTCCCGCGGCCTTTGCGCAGTCCATCACATTGACAGCCCATCAAAAAGCTGCGGACTACACGGTTGCCAAAGCGCGACTGGGTCTGTTGGAAATGGCCGTTGGTGCTGCAGTCTTGCTGGGCTGGACGCTATTGGGCGGCCTCTCAACCCTCAATCAGTCGCTTTTGGCGTGGATGGGCGGGGGACTGGCGCAACAGGTGGCCCTGATTGCAGTCTTCGTTTTGATTGGTGGCGTGATTGATTTACCCGTGACGCTGTACCAAACCTTCGTGCTTGAAGAACGGTTTGGCTTCAACAAAATGACGCTCAAACTCTGGGTCATGGACTTTCTCAAGTCCAGCCTGATTGGGGCCGTCGTGGGCCTCCCCATCATTCTGCTGATGGTCTGGATGATGGGCACCATTGGCAGTTGGTGGTGGCTGTGGGCCTGGGGCGTGTGGATGGGCCTGAATCTGCTGCTGCTGATGATTTACCCCACCTTCATTGCACCGCTGTTCAACAAGTTTGCGCCGCTGGAAGACGAAACCCTCAAAACCCGGGTAACGGCCTTGATGAAACGATGCGGCTTCGCAGCCAAAGGACTGTTCGTGATGGACGGATCCAAGCGCAGCGCGCATGCCAACGCCTATTTCACGGGGTTTGGTGCCGCCAAACGAGTCGTGTTTTACGACACCTTGCTGGCCAAGCTGTCGGCCAATGAGGTGGACGCTGTACTGGCCCATGAACTGGGTCACTTCAAACACAAGCACGTCATCAAACGCATCGTGTCCATGTTTGCAATGAGCCTGGTGGGTTTCGCCCTGCTCGGCTGGCTGGCCACGCAAGCCTGGTTTTATACCGGCCTGGGCGTGCAGCCCAGCCTGAGTGCGCCCAATGACGCCCTGGCTTTGTTGTTGTTCATGTTGACGGTACCGGTGTTCAGCTTCTTCATCGCCCCTTTGTTTGCCCAACTGTCCCGCAAACATGAATTCCAGGCCGATGCCTACGCAATAGCCCAGACCAGCGGTCACGACCTGTCAACTGCGTTGCTCAAGCTGTTCGAAGACAATGCATCCACACTCACCCCTGACCCGATTTACGTGAAGTTTTACTACTCTCATCCACCCGCATCCGAGCGCCTGGCGCGGATGACGGGCTGAACCAGAAAGATCATCCATCATGCCCTCTATGATCAAGAAAAAAGACTGGTCAACCCAGACCAGACGTTCGATGACAGCTACTGAAGTTGTAGCAAATCTGGCGAAACTCGAAGGCTGGATCTTGACCGGCGACGATGCAGCCGTGGCCATTGAAAAGACTTTTACTTTTGCCAACTATTACGAGACCATGTCGTTTGTCAATGCGCTGGCCTTTATCGCCCACGCGCAAGACCACCACCCCGACCTCTCGGTGCATTTCAATCGATGCGTGGTGCACTTCAACACCCATGACGTGGGTGGCTTGTCAATGACTGATTTTGAATGCGCGTCCCTGGTTGACGCCCTCCTGCAATGACGACCTTCGCCAAGGCGCATACCTGATGGATCGCGCCACGCTTGACCGCGGTTTGATTGTGGCCAACTATGGCCGCCATTTTTTGGTCGAAACACCGGAGGGCAAACGACTGATTTGCCATTCCCGCGGCAAGAAAAGCCAGGGACTGGTGGGTGACAGGGTTCTTTGGCAGGCGTCCCGTGACGAAGGGACGATTGAAAAAATAGAAGAACGCCGCAACGTTTTTTATCGCCAGGACGAGGTCCGCACCAAATCCTTTGCGACTAACCTGGATCAGATCCTGATCCTGATTGCAGCGGAGCCCGAGTTCTCCAGCAGCCAGTTGTCTCGCGCCCTGATTGCGGCCGAAGCCGAGCACATCACGCCCATCATCGCGCTGAACAAAAGTGATCTGGTTGAGCCCTTTGCGCGCGCCTGGGAATGGCTGCTGCCCTACCGCAGAATGCATTACGGTGTGCTACCGCTCTCGCTGAAGCAATCGGGGGATGTGGACCACGTAGCGTTGCTCAAACTGCTTCACGGCAAGACCACGCTGGTGCTCGGCCCATCAGGCGCAGGCAAAAGTACCCTGATCAATCTGCTGGCACCCGGGGCACTCGCGCAAACCGGCGAGATCTCTCAGGCGCTGAATTCTGGCAAGCACACCACTACCAGCACGACCTGGTACTGGGTGGACAAGGACAAAACCACGGCCTTGATTGACTCTCCGGGTTTCCAGGAATTCGGCCTGAACCACATTGACCCGGCGCAATTGGCAGCCTACATGCCCGACCTCAAACCTTATGTGGCCAACTGTAAGTTTTACAACTGCAGCCATCTTCATGAGCCAGGCTGCGGCGTGATGGCGGCCATCAAACCAGACGGTAGCCCAGATGGAATCAGCGCGAACCGCTACAAAATTTATAGCGATCTATACGCCGAGTTAAGTCAGGCCCGCAAGTACTGACCCCAGCGCCTGCACCAGGGCATCGCATTGCGTCGGGGTGCCAATGCTGATGCGCAAGTATTGTTCAATGCGGGGCTGTTTGAAGTGCCGCACCAAGACACCTTGCGCCCGCAGCCCGGCAGCAATACCGGCAGCCTCATGCTGAGGATGCCGTACAAAAACAAAATTGGCCTGCGAAGGAAGTACCTTGAAGCCCAAGTCTTCCAGCGCCAGTACCAGCCCTTCCCGGGCACTCATCACGGCCTGGCGGGTTTGTTCGAAATAGGCCGTGTCTTCAAAAGCGGCCACCGCCCCAGCTTGGGCAAGCCGGTCCAGCGGATACGAGTTGAAGCTGTTTTTAACCCGCTCCAGCGCGTCGATCAAATGCCCCTGACCGCAGGCAAAACCCACGCGCAAACCCGCCAGAGACCTCGACTTGGACAACGTGTGCACCACCAGCAAATTGGGGTAACGGGCAATCAGGGGAATGGCACTCTCCCCCCCAAAATCCACATAGGCCTCATCCACCAACACCACACGCTGGGGGTGCATCTTCAAAAGTTGCTCGATCTCCTGACGCGGCAGCCCCATGCCAGTGGGCGCATTGGGATTGGCAATGACCACGCCCGCTACCGATTGATCGGTCGGCCGTGCGTAGGCGGCCACGTCCAGACCCATCTCAAGCGTCAGGGGAACCAGCTCAATGGGGATGTCATAGAGCCTGCAATAGACCTTGTAAAAGCTGTAGCTGATGTCGGGCATCAACAACGGACAACGGTGCTGAAAAAAAGCAAAGAAGGCGTGCGCCAGCACCTCGTCAGAGCCGTTACCGACGAAGACATGCTGTTCTGCAAGTCCGTGATGCCTGGCAATGGCTTGACGCAAACGGGACGCCTGCGGATCAGGATATAGCTGCAAGCCTTGTTGGGCCGCAGCCCCAATGGCGGCCATCACCCGGGGTGACGGGGGATAGGGGTTTTCGTTGGTGTTGAGCTTGACCAGATTCTCAATCTTGGGCTGCTCGCCTGGCTCGTAGGGAACAAGCCCCGTCACGACAGGACTGAGAAAAGAAGAACTCAACATCATTTCACTTTGTTTTTGATAGCAGCTCCCGCTGATACCACAAGGGCTACAGCCGAATTAAGCCTAAAAACTAACCCAAAAGACGAGCCAGGGTCAACAAGGCAAGCAACACCATCCACATCACCACCGTGCGCCAGACCAAACCGACGATGATCGCGAGATGGGCGATCTCGGGCGTTTGCCCTGGCGTGGACTCACTTTGCGCTGACGCGGTCAAACCATCCAGCGAGCTGTCAACCGGAACAATGGCCATATTCGCTGCGCTGCCTAACCGGATATTCACAGCACCCGAAGTGGCGGCCAAAATAACGCCGTCGTTATCACCGGCCTCACGCGGCTCATAGTTGCGCCAGCCGTCGATGGCCTCTTCGAAACTGCCCACCACCGCAAAACTGATCGCGGTAATGCGGGCGGGCACCCAGTCGATGACAGCCCAAGCTTTGGCGGCGGTGAGCTGCAGGGCTTCGCTGACGGGCTGATGGTGCGTCTTGCTCTTATGCTGCCAGTAGCGCGTGACGAATTCACTCAAGCGGTACAGCACCGCACCCGCCGGACCAAATCCAAATGCAGCGAACACCGAGAACCATGCCAGCACGCCAAAAACATGACGGTGTGCCGCCAGCACAGAATGTTCAATCACATGACGAACGATCTCACTGCGAGGCAATTCGCTGGCATCAATCTGCTGCCAGCTGGCCAACAGCTGACGAGCCAAATCCTCATCGCCATCTGCCAGGGCATCCCGAATTTCAGTGAAATGGAAGCTGAACTGCCGAAAACCCAACGTGGCATACAGCACGGCCACACTCCAGACCATGGCCACGGGCAAGCCGACAAACACATCCAGCAACCAGTAGATGACCAGCGCGGCAAGTGAAGGGCCGCCGACGGCAAACCCCCACGCCAGCCAGCCATGAAAAGACTGGCCCGCATCAAAATTGCGGGTGCTCCAGCGCACCCATGCGCGAACACTGGCGTGAACCGGATTACCCCGTCCAAGAGGTCGCGCCTGCTCCAAAAGCAGGGCTAAAAGCACAGAGATAAAGCTCATGCGTTCATCATAGCGGCACGGCGTGTCAAGACGACAGCAAGCGGTAGAAGTTACGCAGCATGCCTGCAGTAGCACCCCAGATAAACCGCTGCTTCACACCTTCAGGGGTGTGGTCCAGATAGGGCATTGAAAACCATTCACGCCTGACCCCTTCCCATTCGAAAACATGGCGCTGATGGTGGGCAGGGTTCATCAGGAATTCCAGAGGCACCTCAAACACATCAGCCACTTCAAACGTGTTCGGTGTCACCGTGAATCCCGGATCGACCAGGGCGATGACCGGCGTGATGATGAAAGCCGACCCAGTGACATAGTGCGGCATCACGCCGAGCACCTGAACATGCGAGGGATCCAGGCCGACCTCCTCCTGAGCCTCTCTCAATGCGGTGGCCGCCGCATCGGCATCTTCCGCATCTGCCTTACCGCCCGGAAATGCGATTTGTCCGGAATGTGTGGAAAGATGCAGGGTGCGCTCTGTCAGCAACACCGTCGGACGGTCGCGCATCACGATAGGCACAAGCACCGAGGCATGCAGGGGCAGGCGATTCGAAAAACTCTTCTCGGCCAGCACTTCAGGCGCCCATTCTGGCAGGGAGGCAAAACGCCGCCGCAAGGCGACCGGTTGAAGTGCCGACAGCGGCACCGGCGGCAGATGCGAATCGACGCCCGCCACCGGCACCAGCCGCGGATCAAAATTCGGCAGCCTGGACAAGGGCGGCAACGGGGATGCGGGGGTTTTGGAGGTCACAAAATGGGTATTGTTGCCACAAACAAAAAAGCCGCCACAAGCAGATGCTGGGGCGGCTTTTGCAAAACAGTGTGCTTTAAACAGCAGCTGTCTTGATTTTCTTGGCTGGCAATTTTTCTTTGATACGAGCCGATTTGCCGCTGCGATCGCGCAAGTAGTACAACTTGGCACGACGAACATCACCGCGACGCTTGACTTCAATGCCAGCGATCAATGGACTGTAAGTCTGGAACGTACGCTCAACGCCTTCTCCGCTGGAGATCTTGCGAACGATGAAGCCACTGTTCAGTCCGCGATTGCGCTTGGCAATCACAACACCTTCGTAGGCCTGCACACGCTTGCGTGTACCTTCAACCACGTTAACGCTCACGATAACCGTGTCGCCTGGGGCGAATTCAGGAATAACTTTCCCGAGACGAGCAATTTCTTCTTGCTCAAGAATTTGAATCAGATTCATGATTTTTCCAAATGATCTTGGTCGCGCCAGCGTCGGGATTGACACAAAAGCTTCGCTGCCAGAGCAACAAAGCGGCCAGCCAGAGGATCGGTAAGCCTTCTATTATAACCTGACTCAGTTATGTGCCGGGACTACACCGAGTCAAGCAAGGTCGGTGAGAAATTTCTCGTCCGTTGGTGTCAAGCGCCCGGCCGCCCTGGCATGAACGATCAACTCAGGTCGCTGTCGCGCGGTGATAGCCAACCGTTGCTCGCGGCGCCAGCGATCAATATTGACATGGTGACCGGACAACAGCACATCCGGCACTCCCCTGCCCGCCCAGCTTTCGGGTCGGGTGAAATGAGGACAATCCAGCAGGCCATCCAGTTCGGGGTTGAAACTATCCTGTAGATGACTTTCCGCCGTGTTCAAGACCCCCGGTTGCAAACGCGCCACGGCATCAAGCAGAGCCATGGCGGCTATTTCACCGCCTGACAAGACAAAATCACCCAGACTGATTTGCTCGGTGACATGCTCGTCAATAAACCGTTGGTCAATGCCCTCGTAGCGGCCACACACCAGTACGGCGCCAGGACCCTCTGCCAATCGGGCCACGGTGTTGTGGGTGAGTGATTTGCCTGCGGGCGAGAAAAGAATAACCGGGACGATTGCGGCGCGCTGGGCGCGGATGGTCTTCAGACATTGGTTCAAAGGCTCGGCCATCATGACCATGCCCGGACCACCACCAAACGGGCGGTCGTCCACGCGCCGGTAGTTACCTTCAGCGTGATCACGCGGGTTGATCAGACGCACATCAACCAAGCCAGATTCGTACGCGCGACGCGTGATGCCGCTGGTCAGTAGCGGCGCAAACAATTCAGGAAATAAGGTGACAACGTCAAACCGCATGAGGCAAGGCTCAGTAGTCGGCTTGCCAGTCCACGAGAATGCGCTTGGCCAGCAAATCGACGTCATCAACGTAGACCGACACAAAAGGAATCATTCGCTCCTGCATCTTGCCATCAAGCTCGTAGTCCATGACCAAAACGGTCTGAGCGCCCGTGGATAGCAATTCCTTGACAACACCAAGCGTCACGCCTTCACGATTGACTACATTCAGACCAATGAGGTCCACCCAGTAATATTCGTCTTTTTCGGCTGCTGGAAAGCTGGATCGGGACACGAAAATTCGTGCGCCACGCAAAGCTTCCGCGGTTGTACGGTCGTCAACCTCACGCGCCGATGCAACTACAGTGTTGGAGTGAATCTTGGCTTCGACGATCGCCAATTTGGCGACGCCAGAGAAGGTTTTGGCCCCTCTCTCGGATGGCATCAAAAACCATCGCTTGGAAGAAAAAAGCGCCTCGGGATCGGCGCTGTGCGGCAGGACTTTGAACCAGCCTTTGATGCCCCAAGCATCCGCGATGCGCCCAACTTCGATAGCATCCGCCGGCAAATCGGCGGCTTCAAGGCCGGGCAACATCACTGCTTGATCAGGCTGCTTTTTTGGCAGCTTGATTGATCAGGCGTTCCACCGTAGGTGAGGCCTGAGCGCCAACACCTCTCCAGTACGTCAGGCGATCCTGAGCAATACGGATGCTTTCTTCATTGGCCGTGGCGATAGGGTTGTAAAACCCGATACGCTCGATAAAACGGCCGTCACGACGGGTACGCTTGTCAGCAACAACGATATTGAAAAACGGGCGTGCTTTTGCACCGCCACGGGCGAGTCGAATGACGACCATGATTTATCCTTTGGGTGGCGGAGTTTTATTTCCACCAATTATTCTGCACTTAATCCAGCGTTTGAGACACGCGACATGGCCACCCGGCCAGCGACACACTGGATAGCCTTCTATTATAACGTTTCCTATATTTATGCCTATCATTCGCCCCAGCCTGCCCCAAGATATTCCCGCTATCACAGCCATTTATGCGCATCATGTGCTTCATGGCACCGGCACTTTCGAGATCGACCCCCCCTCTCAAAGTGACATGTCAAACCGCCGTGACGACGTCCTGTCCAAAGGACTGCCGTACCTGGTCGCCGTGGACGGCGAAACAGTTCTGGGCTTCGCCTATTGCAACTGGTTCAAACCCCGCCCGGCCTACCGATTCTCCGCCGAGGACTCTATTTATCTGGCGCCTGGGGCCCAAGGCAAGGGGCTTGGACGTGCATTACTGACCGAACTCATGGCGCAGGCAGAAAAAGCCGGTGTGAGGAAGCTGATTGCCGTGATTGGCGACTCTGCCAACACCGGCTCCATTGGCGTTCACGAATCCGTAGGGTTTACCTTGGTCGGCGTGCTCAGATCTTGCGGCTGGAAATTTGATCAATGGCGCGATGTGGTCATGATGGACAAAGCCCTGGGCTTGGGTGACACCACAGCCCCTCAACCATAATCAGGAGTCATGAAAAACAAAACATTTGCCGCTTGGCTGACTTTCATCGGCGGGCCATTGGGGCTGCACCGTTTTTATTTGCGGGGCATGGGTGACACCCTCGGCTGGCTGTTGCCACTGCCCACGGCCCTCGGGCTTTACGGCATCGAACGGGTCCAACTGAATGGTCTGGATGACCAGTGGAGCTGGTTGTTGATTCCCCTGCTGGGCTTCACCATGGCGGGTTGCGCTCTGACGGCCATCGTCTACGGGTTAATGACGCCAGAAAAATGGAATGCGCGTTTCAATCCATCCGCATCGCCCGATGCAACGCCTGGCCGCACCAACTGGTTCACCATCGGCGCGATTGCACTGGCTCTGCTGGTTGGCACCACGGTGCTGATGAGCAGCATTGTGTTCAGCTTTCAACGCTACTTTGAGTACCAAGTTGAAGAAGCCCGCAAGATTTCACAATAAAAAAGCCTGCAGCCCTTGCTGAATGGGCGCAGGCAGCTCTATTTTTTATAGCATCAGAAAAGCTGGAGGCTGACCCAGTAGGCGATGGCCGCCACAAAGGCACTGGCGGGAATGGTAAATATCCAGGCCCAGATGATGTTGCCAGCAACCCCCCAACGCACAGCACTGGCCCGCTGAACCGAGCCCACGCCCACGATTGCCCCGGTGATGGTATGGGTCGTTGAGACAGGCACGCCCAAGGCGGTGGCAGTGAACAAAGTGATCGCGCCGCCAGTCTCCGCACAAAAACCGCCAACCGGCTTGAGTTTGGTGATTTTCTGGCCCATGGTTCTGACGATGCGCCAACCGCCGAACATCGTACCGGCACCAATCGCCACGTAACAACTAATGACCGCCCACAGAGGGGGCGCCGCATCGGCAGCGCTGGCATAACCGGTCGCGATCAACAGCATCCAGATGATGCCGATGGTTTTTTGCGCATCATTGCCCCCATGCCCCAGGCTGTAGGCGCCTGCGGAAACCAGTTGAAGACGGCGAAACCATTTGTCAACTTTCAGTGGGCGGGTGCGGCGAAAGACCCAGGCTACCAACACCATCATCATGGAGCCCAACAAAAAACCCAACAAGGGTGAAATGAAGATGAAGGCCACCGTTTTCAGGATACCCGCCGAAATCAGGACACCCGCGCCAGCCTTGGCAATCACCGCCCCCACAATGCCGCCAATCAAGGCATGCGATGAACTGCTCGGAATGCCGTAGTACCAGGTGATGAAATTCCAGGTGATAGCACCCAGCAAGGCACCAAACACCACATGGGTGTCAACGACCCCGGGTTGCACAATGCCTTTGCCCACCGTGGCAGCCACACTGTAGTGAAAGATGAAAATAGCTACGACGTTAAAGAAGGCGGCAAACAACACAGCCTGACCGGGCTTTAAAACGCCGGTTGACACCACCGTCGCAATCGAATTCGCAGCATCATGAAACCCGTTCATGAAGTCAAACAGGATGGCGAGCACCACCAGCAACACCACCACCCACAGGGCTGTTTGTACGCTTTGCATTATTCAGAGTCTCCCGAAAATCAGGAGTTTTCGAGGATGATGCCCTCGATCAGGTTGGCCACGTCCTCGCACTTGTCTGTGATGGTTTCGAGCAACTCATAAATGGCCTTGAGCTTGATGACTTCTCGCACATCGGGCTCTTCGCGAAACAACTTGCTCATGGCGCCACGCATCACGCGGTCAGCGTCACTCTCCAGCCGATCGATTTCCTCACAGGTCTTGAGAGCGGCCTCGGCCGTGCTGGGATCGGCAATCTTGTCCAGAAGCTTGACCGCATCGCGCAAGCGTTCACAGCACTTCACACTCAAGTCCGTGAGGCGGACGATGTCTTCTGTCATGTGGCGCACGTCGTACAGCGCCATGGTCTCCGCCGAATCCTGAATCAGATCGGCCACATCGTCCATGGTGTTGATCAAGCCGTGGATTTGCTCCCGGTCAATGGGCGTGATGAAGGTCTTGTGAATGGCTTTGTTGACCTCGTGCGTCACGCGGTCCGCGGCGCGTTCGGCATTGTCCACGTCCTGGTTGTATTTTTCCCGCAATTGCACATCGCTGTAATTGGCAACGAGTTTGGAAAACGCGTGGGCTGCTTCAACAATACGCTCGGCGTGCTGGTTGAACATTTCAAAAAAATTGCCTTCGCGCGGCAACAACTTGCCAAAGAACATGGCGGACTCCTACGGGTGGGGGAACAAGTCAAGTATTTGACGAATTTGTGACTGCGCAAAGTTTAACCGCCTCTACCACGACTAAAAAACCGACGATTCAGGCGCTGCGGAATATAAAGTACACCGCACCCACCATGCAAAGGGCGGCTCACAGGTAGTCAAGCTTCAGTGGATCATTCATGTAGCCGACGGCGAAGGGAACGAAAACCGAGAGCGTGATCACCTCTTGCATGATCTTGAGCTGACCGGCGCTGAAGCCCGCCGGAAATGAAAACGCCCTGCAACACAGGGCTGCAGGGCGCCAGGAAAAGGCGCAACCCGAAGGCCGGCCTACCCGTCAGTCCAATCAGGCGGCAACACCGTCCGTCACCGTCGCGGCCGCATCGGTGTAGTCCTGGACCTTGTCAAAGTTCAGATACTGGTACACCTTGTCGCTGGCTGCAGTCAGAACGACCATGTCGGCCATGTACTCTTCCTTGGTAGGGATGCGTCCCAGTTTGGAGCAGATGGCGGCGAGTTCGGCGCTGCCCAGGTACACATTGCTGTTCTTGCCCAGACGGTTGGGAAAGTTACGTGTAGACGTAGAGAACACAGTCGCGCCCTCCTTCACTTGCGCCTGGTTACCCATGCACAAGCTGCAACCCGGCATTTCCATGCGCGCACCGGCAGAACCCAGCACACCGTAATGGCCTTCGTCAGACAGTTGTTTGGCATCCATTTTGGTGGGTGGAGCCATCCACAGTTTGACGGGAATATCACGCTTGTTTTCCAAGAGTTTGGAAGCCGCGCGGAAGTGACCGATGTTGGTCATGCACGAACCGATGAAAACTTCATCAATCTTCGAGCCCGCCACTTCAGCCAGTGTCTTCACATCATCCGGATCGTTCGGGCAGGCCACGATAGGCTCATGGATGTCGGCCAGGTCGATCTCAATGACCGCTGCGTATTCGGCATCGGCATCGCCCTTGAGCAACTGCGGATCGGCCAACCAGGCTTCCATGGCGGCAATACGGCGCTTGATGGTACGAACATCAGAGTAACCCTCGGCAATCATCCACTTCAACATGGTGATGTTGCTGGTGATGTACTCAATGATCGGCTCTTTGTTCAAGTGCACGGTGCAACCACCGGCGCTGCGCTCGGCGGAGGCGTCGCTCAACTCAAACGCTTGCTCAACCTTGAGGTCTGGCAAGCCTTCAATCTCCAGAATACGACCTGAAAAGATGTTCTTCTTACCCTGCTTGGCCACGGTCAACAGACCGGCCTTGATGGCATACAACGGAATGGCATTGACCAGGTCACGCAAGGTGATACCGGACTGCATCTTGCCTTTGAAACGCACCAACACGCTCTCAGGCATGTCCAGCGGCATCACACCGGTCGCGGCACCAAAAGCCACCAGGCCGGAACCGGCGGGGAAGCTGATACCGATCGGGAAACGGGTGTGGCTGTCGCCGCCCGTCCCCACGGTGTCGGGCAACAACATGCGGTTGAGCCAGCTGTGGATGATGCCGTCACCCGGACGCAATGGAACACCGCCACGGGTGCTCATGAAATCGGGCAACTCGTGGTGCATTTTCACGTCCACGGGCTTGGGGTAGGCCGCGGTGTGGCAAAACGATTGCATCACCAGGTCAGCGCTGAAGCCCAGGCAGGCCAGGTCTTTCAGCTCGTCGCGGGTCATCGGGCCGGTGGTGTCTTGCGAACCCACGCTGGTCATCTTGGGCTCGCAATACGTACTGGGGCGAACACCCTGGCCTTCTGGCAAGCCACATGCACGGCCCACCATTTTTTGCGCCAGTGTGAAACCTTTGTGGGTGTCAGCCGGGTTGTGCGGCAAACGGAACAAGGTGCTAACGGGTAAACCCAGCGCCTCGCGCGCCTTGGCGGTCAGACCACGGCCAATGATCAGCGGAATACGGCCCCCGGCGCGCACTTCGTCAAACAGCACGTCGCTCTTGACCTTGAACTCGGCAATGACCTTGCCGTCTTTGAGCGCCTGACCGTCATAAGGACGCAGCTCCACCACGTCGCCCATGTTCATCTGGTCCACGTCCAGTTCGATGGGCAATGCACCGGAGTCTTCCATGGTGTTGTAGAAAATCGGGGCAATCTTGCTGCCCAGACAGACACCACCAAAACGCTTGTTCGGCACGAAAGGAATGTCCTCACCGGTGAACCACAGCACCGAGTTGGTGGCGGACTTGCGAGATGAACCCGTGCCCACCACGTCACCCACGTAGGCGACCAAATTGCCCTTGGCCTTGAGTTCATCAAAGAATTTGACCGGACCACGCTTGCCGTCTTCTTCAGGAACGATGCCAGGGCGCGCATTTTTGTGCATGGCCAGCGCGTGCATTGGAATGTCGGGACGACTGAAGGCGTCAGGCGCCGGGGAGAGGTCATCGGTGTTGATCTCACCCGCGACTTTGAACACCGTCAGCTTGATGCTTTGGGCCACTTCAGGGCGCGAGGTAAACCACTCGGCGTCGGCCCAGCTTTGCAACACAGCCTTGGCTTGCAGATTGCCTTTGTCAGCCTTTTCCTTGACGTCATGGAATTGGTCAAACATCAACAGGGTTTTCTTGAGGCCGTTGGCGGCTTCCTGGGCAACGGCGGCGTCGTCCAGCAAATCAACCATCGGGCTGATGTTGTAGCCACCGAGCATGGTGCCCAGCAATTCAGTGGCTTTTTGGCGGGAAATCAAGGCGCATTTTTCAGTGCCATGCGCCACGGCGGCCAGGTAGCTGGCTTTTACTTTGGCAGCGTCATCCACACCGGCGGGCACGCGGTGCGTGATGAGGTCGACCAGGGTGGCTTCTTCACCTTGGGGAGGGTTCTTGAGCAACTCGATGACTTCACCCGTCTGCTTGGCAGACAAAGGCAACGGGGGAATGCCGAGGGCGGCGCGTTCAGCGACGTGGGCACGGTAGGCTTGCAACATGATTTACTCCTTTTAACAAACGAAATAAGGCTCCAGCCCTTACAGGACGGGCGGAAGCAGCTCTTTATTTAATAGCAATGGCGGCTGGCGCATCCAGCACGCTGGGCGGCGGGTTCTTGATGAGGTGCTCCGCCATGACCACCTGGTCGGGGCTCATGCAGACATCAGCCAGCCGCTGGCCCAGCTTCTGGTTCATCAACATGGACTTGTTGGCCAACTGCAGCCACACGGCACCCGCCTTCTGGTCTTCCAGGCGAATGGCCCCCGTGGTGGTTTCCACCGGGAACATGCGGAACTTCAGGTTCTTGATCTGCACGTTGAAATAACCGGGTGCCTTGTCGTCGGCCGTCAGAGTCACAAAAGCGCCCAGCTCGCAAGGCAATTTTCCTTGGTACACGCGCTCGGCAATGGCCAACTCAGCGGGGGTCAGGGCGGCTTCAGCGGCCATGATGCCCGACGCCATTTGGGTGGCCATGGTTTTAGCTTCAAGCCTGCTGGGGCTCACCACCTTGGTTTTTTTGCCCGCCTTTTCTGACGCATTGGCCAGTACGGCGATCGGCAGGGCGAGCAGCAGGAGGGAAGCTAGTAATTTTTTCATGATCAGCAATCTCAGTTGATGGCACACGGCCGATGTCAGGCCGAAAAATAGCTGAGCGCTTCATCAGGAATCGCTCTTCCCGTCTGATTCGCCCGCTCCAGAATTTGCCAGAAGAAGCGGTAGCTCGCCCGGTCATGCAATTTTCCGCCAAAAGAGATGGGCGCCCAGTCTGCAGCACCCGCCGCCGCCAAAATTTGGGCAGCCAATTCAATCTCATGGGCCGGCGGCGCGAACGCCTCCAAAATGGGTCGGATCTGATCCGGGTGAATGCTCCACATGCGGGTGTAGCCCAAAGCCCGCGAAGCCCGTTGGGCCGCAGCCAGCACGGCGCCCCTGTCCTTGAACTCGGTCACCACACAATGGGCGGGCACCTTGCCATGGGCATGGCAGGCCGATGCAATTTCAAGCTTGGCCCGCACCACCAAGGGATGGGAAAACTGGTCCAGGGAGTCCGTCGCCGCGCCTGAATGAAGGGCCATGGCGCTGGAAGGAATGGCCCCGCCGTGACTGGACACAAAGTCCATCAAGCCAAAGCTGATGGACTGGACACGCGGGTGCGCTGCAATGTCAAAAGCACGGTGAACGGCACCGGGGGATTCGATCAAGACATGCAGGGGCAAAGCGTCTTGTCGGCCCGATCGGGCTGCAACCTGGTCGATCAGTTTGACGGCCTGTTCGACGTCAGCCACGGTTTCCACCTTGGGAATCATCAGGTGACACAAAGCGGCTGCCGCACCACCCACGATGATGTCCACGTCTTGCTCAAACGCAGGATGATCAACCGGATGCACCCGAACCGCCACGCGTGGCGCCAGAGAGAATGCTATATTTTTAGTAGCTGCTTGCGCTTGATTGGCGAGGGCTACAACCATATTTGCCTGGTCTTTTTCACTCCCCACCGACGCACCGTCCTCGCAGTCGAGTGTCACGTCAAAAACGCAGGCACCAAACTCTTGTGTCATTTCAGCCTGCAGAGCCAGGCTTTTGCGCATGCGCATCTCGACGCCACTGTAGTGGTCACACACCGGCAAGGGTGCTGCGACCTTGGCGCCGAGAAGCACATCACGCGGATGCCGACGTGTCCCCATGAGGGTCACAGGCACCGGGCCGTCCCCCGCAAGGGGTTTGGCACCCAGTGATGACCCGTCGGCTCTCATTCGCGCTACGCCTTACAGCAGGTGAGCGACGCCAGCTTGCTCTTCCTGGAGCTCTTTCAATGTCTTGTTGATGCATTCCTGGCTGAACGCGTCCACCGGCAAGTCCTGAACCACGGTGTACTCGCCACCTTCGCAGGTCACGGCGAAACCGAACATGGTGTCTTTGGGGATGCCGTACTGGCCATCGGATGGAATACCCATCGTGACCCACTTGCCATTGGTGCCCAAGGCCCAATCGCGCATGTGGTCAATGGCGGCATTCGCTGCGGACGCTGCCGACGACACGCCGCGCGCTGCAATGATGGCCGCGCCACGCTTGCCAACGGTGGGCAGGAAGGTGTTGGCATTCCAGTCCTGGTCGTTGATCATGTCCTTGACGCTGGCACCGTTGATGGTGGCAAAACGGTAGTCAGCGTACATGGTCGGCGAGTGGTTGCCCCACACGGTCAATTTCTCGATATCGGCCACAGCCTTGCCGGTCTTGGCAGCGATCTGGCTCAAGGCGCGGTTGTGGTCCAGGCGCAGCATGGCGGTGAAGTTCTTGCGTGGCAGGTCTGGCGCGCTCTTCATAGCGATGTAGGCGTTGGTGTTGGCAGGGTTGCCGACCACCAGGACCTTGACATTGCGGCTGGCGACAGCGTTGAGTGCCTTGCCCTGGGCCGTGAAGATTTCAGCATTGACCGCGAGCAACTCGGCGCGCTCCATGCCAGGACCGCGAGGACGTGAACCAATCAGCAAGGCGTAGTCAACATCCTTGAACGCGGTCATGGGGTCGCCATGGGCTTCCATACCGACCAACAAGGGGAACGCACAGTCTTGCAACTCCATCATCACACCCTGCAGCGCTTGCTGGGGCTTCTCCATGGGAACCTCCAACAATTGCAGGATCACGGGCTGGTCTTTGCCCAGCATTTCGCCGGAGGCGATGCGGAACAGGATTGCGTAACCAATTTGACCTGCTGCGCCAGTGACGGCAACGCGGACGGGTTTTTTGCTCATGGTGAGAACTCCAGAAGTGTTGTAAAACGGGTGCTGGTGGTTGCTCAAACGGGTCGCCTGAGCCCCACATAAATGCGCCGCAAGTTTACTCTGGAAAACCCTGAGCCGTCAACTTGTCTTATGTCTTATATAAGAGATATGATTGGCATCGCCTCAACCCTTGCGTGAGGCTGACGATCCATGTCCCAAACACCTACCCCTTTTGCTGACAACACACCTTCGGCTACGCCCGGCGCGTCGCTTGCCGGCGCACCTGCAACCCCAGCGTTCAGCCCGCTTTACCAGCAAATCAAGAGCTTGATTCTGAACAGCCTGCGCCTGGGCGAATGGAAACCCGGCGAAGCCATCCCCAGCGAGATGGACCTTGCCACACGCTTCCGTGTCAGCCAGGGCACGGTACGCAAGGCGATCGATGAACTCGCACTCGAGAACCTGCTGGTCCGCCGACAAGGTAAAGGCACTTTTGTCGCCACCCACGCCGAGCAGCATGTGCAGTTTCGTTTCCTGAAGCTGGTCCCAGACAACGGACCACCCGGCAGCGAAGGGCCGGCCGAACGCGAGATTGTGGAGTGCCGCCGCACCCGTGCCAGCGCAGACGTGGCCCGGGCGCTGGCCCTGCGCACAGGCGACGCGGTCTTGCAGGCGCGCCGAGTCCTGAGTTTTGCAGGAACCCCCACAATTCTGGAAGACATCTGGTTACCAGCGGCTCCGTTCAAAGGCCTGACCGCTGAACGACTGACCAACTACCACGGCCCCATGTACGCCCTCTTCGAGACCGAATTCAACATGCGCATGGTTCGGGCTGAAGAAAAAATACGCGCAGAACCCGCAACTGACGGGCGGGAGTTGCTATTAAAAGTAGAGCAAGGAACCCCCTTATTGAGCGTGGAGCGGATCTCCTTCACTTATAAGGATGTGCCCATGGAACTGCGTCGCGGCTACTACCGAACGGACACCCATCACTACCACAACACCTTGAGTTGATCATGATCTGGCGCCACTCCGGCTATCTGCTCTTGATTTCCGGCGACCAACCTGAAGACGATGCTTCCGCCTTCGAATGTACCGAGTCGCGAACGGACAAGTAACAACAAGGCCCATTTGGAAAGCCTGTAATGCCCGCGTCAGACTACGGCCGCCAACACACTTCAATCGAACCACTACGGAAATTAAATGTCATTTTTTTGACTAAAACGCGCAGCCTTTTCCCGGCCAAGCCCGGATTGATGCTGCATTGCAATAGAATTTCAGGGTAACCAGTTTTAGCAAGTTACCACGCAGTTACTTAAAACTTAGAAAGCACAGCATGTCTGAATCAGCGACCACCGCGGCGAAAAAGCGGCCCGAATTCCGCAACATCAACGCCTTCACCGACCTCCCCAGCTACCGCTTGCCTCTCGCAGGCATTGTGTCCATTTTGCACCGCGTCAGTGGCGCCATCATGTTCCTGTTGATGCCTTTCATCATCTGGATGTTTGACACCTCAATCTCTTCCGAAATTTCGTTCGCCAAATTCACATCCGCGTTCAACGTCGGCATGTTGGGCTTGCCAGGCTTCATCTGGAAGTTGGTGGCACTGGCGCTGATCTGGGCCTACCTGCACCACTTCATCGCAGGCCTGCGCCATCTTTGGATGGACACACACCATGATGCGGTAAGCAAGGAATTTGGGAAATCGTCAGCGGCCTTCACATTGGCATCGAGCGTCGGCCTCACCGTGATCCTTGGCGCCAAGCTGTTTGGCCTTTACTAATTCGAAAGAGCACATCATGTCTGTAAATTACGGTTCCAAACGTATCGTTGTCGGCGCTCACTACGGCTTGCGCGACTGGCTAGCCCAACGCGTGACGGCGGCCCTGATGGCCCTCTTCACCGTGCTGTTGCTGGCTCAAGTCATCTTCAGTAAAGGCCCTATCGGCTACGACCAGTGGGCAGGCATCTTCTCCGCCCAGTGGATGAAGGTCTTGACGTTCACCGTCATCATCGCCCTGCTCTACCACGTGTGGGTTGGCATGCGCGACATCTGGATGGACTACATCAAGCCCGTCGGGCTGCGTCTGGCCTTGCAAGTATTCACCATGGTCTGGCTGATCGCCTGCGCTGGCTGGGGCATTCAAGTCCTCTGGCGCGTTTAAGACGTTTCTTCAAAACGCTTTCCTGCCAGCTTCGGCCTCTCTCCCATTGAGCCACGATTACCGAGATTCAATAAAAATCATGACCGCTACTTCCAAACTCCCCAAGCGCAAATTTGACGTCGTCATCGTTGGTGCCGGCGGCTCCGGCATGCGCGCTTCGCTGCAATTGGCCCGCGCCGGCCTGAACGTTGCCGTTCTCTCCAAAGTGTTCCCAACACGTTCACACACCGTCGCCGCACAAGGCGGCATTGGCGCCTCATTGGGCAACATGTCCGAGGACAACTGGCACTACCACTTTTATGACACCGTCAAGGGCTCTGACTGGCTCGGTGATCAGGACGCCATTGAATTCATGTGCCGCGAAGCCCCCAAGGTCGTGTATGACCTGGAGCACATGGGCATGCCTTTTGACCGCAACCCGGACGGCACAATTTACCAGCGTCCGTTTGGCGGCCACACCGCCAACTACGGCGAAAAACCTGTGCAACGCGCTTGCGCTGCCGCTGACCGTACCGGCCATGCCATGCTGCACACCCTGTATCAGCAAAACGTCAAGGAAAAAACGAGCTTTTTCGTGGAGTGGCTGGCCATGGACCTGATCCGCGACGAGGCGGGTGATGTCGTCGGCGTGACCGCGCTGGAAATGGAAACCGGTGACGTGCATATTTTTGAAGCCAAGACCACCCTGCTGGCCACGGGCGGTGCCGGACGCATTTTTGCCGCCTCGACCAACGCCTTCATCAATACCGGCGACGGACTGGGCATGGCAGCGCGGGCTGGCATTCCTCTTGAAGATATGGAGTTCTGGCAGTTCCACCCCACCGGCGTGCACGGTGCTGGCGTGTTGCTGACAGAGGGTTGCCGCGGTGAAGGCGCCATTTTGCGCAACAGCAACGGTGAGCGCTTCATGGAGCGTTACGCCCCGGCCTACAAAGACTTGGCCCCGCGTGACTATGTCTCTCGCTGTATGGACCAGGAAATCAAGGAAGGCCGCGGCTGTGGTCCCAACAAGGACTACATCAACCTCGACATGACCCACCTGGGTGCCGAGACCATCATGAAGCGCCTGCCGTCGGTGTTCGAAATTGGCCATAACTTTGCCAACGTCGACATCACCAAAGAGTCGATCCCCGTGGTCCCCACCATCCACTACCAGATGGGCGGCATTCCAACCAACATCCACGGCCAGGTCGTGACACAAAACGCAGACAACAAGAGCGAAGTTGTCAATGGCTTGTATGCTGTCGGCGAATGCTCCTGCGTCAGCGTGCACGGCGCCAACCGCCTGGGCACCAACTCCTTGTTGGACTTGTTGGTATTTGGCCGCGCTGCGGGCAACCACATTGTTGAATTTAACAAAGCCAACAAGACCCACAAAGAGCTGCCAGCCAATGCGGCTGACGCCACACTCGCCCGCATCGCCCGCCTGGACAACGCCACTGGGGGCGAATACGCGCAAGATGTGGCCGATGACATTCGCTCCACCATGCAACAACACGCCGGCGTGTTCCGCACCCAGGCCAGCATGGACGAAGGCGTCGTCAAGGTCGCAGCCCTGCGTGAACGAGTGGCTACCATCGGACTCAAGGACAAATCAAAAATTTTCAACACCGCGCGCATTGAAGCGCTTGAAGTTGAAAACCTGATTGAGGCGGCACAAGCCACCATCGTATCTGCAGCGGCTCGCCGTGAAAGTCGTGGCGCTCATTCTGTCAACGACTATGGCGACAGCGCAGCCCATCCCAATGGTCGCAACGATACCGATTGGCACAAGCACACCCTGTGGCACAGCGCGAACAACTCGCTGACCTACAAGCCCGTGCAAATGAAGCCACTGACGGTCGACTCCATACCACTCACCGTGCGCAGCTTCTAAGACCAAGCCCCAAAGATCAGCGAGAACACACCATGTCCAAACGTACATTCCAGATTTACCGCTACGACCCGGATACCGACGCCAAGCCCTACATGCAAACCATCGAGGTAGAACTTGATGGCAGCGAACGCATGCTGCTGGATGCGCTGATGAAGCTCAAGGCACAGGACCCCACGATCACATTTCGGCGTTCGTGCCGCGAAGGTGTGTGCGGCTCTGACGCCATGAACATCAACGGCAAGAACGGCCTGGCCTGCCTGACCAACATGCTGACACTGCCGGGCACCATTGTCCTGAAGCCCCTGCCCGGCCTGCCGGTCGTGCGCGACCTGATCGTCGACATGACACAGTTCTTCAAACAGTACAACTCGATCAAGCCCTATTTGATCAACGACAACGTACCGCCTGAAAAAGAGCGACTGCAAAGCCCGGAAGAGCGTGATGAGCTCAATGGTCTTTACGAATGCATCTTGTGCGCCAGTTGCTCCACGTCTTGCCCCAGCTTCTGGTGGAACCCCGACAAGTTTGTCGGTCCCGCAGGTTTGCTTCAGGCCTACCGTTTCATCGCCGACAGCCGCGACGAAGCCACTGGCGAGCGCCTGGACAACCTGGAAGACCCTTACCGCCTGTTCCGCTGCCACACCATCATGAATTGCGTCGACGTTTGCCCCAAGGGACTCAACCCGACCAAGGCCATCGGCAAGATCAAGGAAATGATGGTTCTGCGCACGGTTTAACCGGCGAGAAATGCTTTGCCATGAACCCTTCTGAAGAGTTAATCGATGAAAGAGCCCTCAGCAAACTGATATGGCGTTGTCGCCGCGGTTTGCTGGAGAACGATATTTTTATCGAACGCTTCTTCAAACGCTTCGGTGCCACATTGACCGTCAAGCAGGCGCAAGGTATGGGCGTTTTAATGGATTTGAGTGACAACGATCTGCTGGATCTGCATCTGGCACGCAAATCGCTTGCTCAAGTTGACCCCGCTCTTGTTCGAGACGATGTCTCCGAAGTATTAAGTATGTTGAGAGAAACCCGTTGAAAGGTCGAAAATGAAGTTAGCTGACAACAAAGCCACCCTGTCGTTCAGTAACGGCAGCCCCAGTGTCGATTTGCCCGTTTACAACGGCAGTGTCGGCCCGGACGTCATTGACATCCGCAAGCTGTACGCACAAACGGGCATGTTTACCTATGATCCGGGCTTTTTGTCCACCGCGTCGTGCCAGTCCGCCATCACCTACATCGATGGCGACAAAGGCGAGTTGCTGTACCGTGGTTATCCCATTGAGCAGTTGGCCACCAGCTGCGACTTCATGGAAACCTGCCACTTGCTGCTGTACGGCAATCTGCCTGACGTGGCGGCCAAATCAGCCTTTACCAAACGCGTGACCAACCACACCATGGTCAATGAGCAGATGCAGTTTTTCCTGCGTGGTTTCCGTCGCGATGCACATCCCATGGCCATCATGACCGGCTTGGTGGGTGCCTTGTCCGCCTTCTACCATGACAGCACCGACATCAACAATCCGGAGCACCGTGAGATCTCGGCCATCCGCCTGATTGCCAAGATGCCAACCCTGGTTGCCATGGCTTACAAGTACAGCGCTGGCCAGCCTTACATGTACCCCAAGAACAACCTGAGCTACGCAGGCAACTTCCTGCACATGATGTTCGCCACACCTTGCGAGGAGTATGTGGTCAACCCCGTGATCGAACGCGCCCTCGACCGCATCTTCGTGTTGCATGCTGACCACGAACAAAACGCGTCCACATCAACCGTTCGACTGTGCGGCAGCTCCGGCACCAATCCGTTTGCAGCCATCGCAGCTGGCGTTGCCTGCCTGTGGGGTCCCGCGCACGGTGGTGCCAACGAAGCCTGCCTGAACATGCTTGAAGACATCCAGAAAATGGGTGGCATCTCCAAGGTGGGCCAGTTCATGGAGCAGGTCAAGGACAAAAACTCCGGCGTCAAGCTCATGGGCTTTGGTCACCGTGTGTACAAGAACTACGATCCGCGTGCCAAGCTCATGCAGGAAACCTGCAAAGAAGTTTTGGCTTCGCTAGGCCTGGAAAACGATCCCCTGTTCAAGTTGGCCATGGCGCTGGAAAAAATTGCCCTGGAAGACGAATACTTCGTGTCCCGCAAGCTCTACCCCAACGTGGACTTCTACTCCGGCATCGTGCAGCGCGCCATCGGCATACCGGTCGGTTTGTTCACCGCGGTCTTCGCGTTGGCACGTACCGTGGGCTGGATTGCTCAACTGAACGAGATGATTGGCGACCCCGAATACAAAATTGGACGCCCACGCCAGCTGTTCACTGGGTCTGTGCGTCGCGACGTACTGCCTATTAACCAGCGTTAATAGCAAGTCCATTCGAAAAGCCCGCCGGATGGCAACACCGGCGGGCTTTTTCTTGTCTGGACGGCGCGGCGTTCACCACGCCGCATAAAATCGGGGATTGCCAAGGAAAAATTTATGGTCAGCACCAACATCGAGACGCACGGTCGTACGCTGTACGACAAACTCTGGGACGAGCACGTTGTTCATACCGAGGAGGACGGCACGGCCATCCTTTACATCGACCGCCATCTGGTTCATGAAGTAACCAGCCCCCAGGCATTTGAGGGCTTGCGTCAGGCGGGCCGCAAGGTTTGGCGTGTCAGTTCGATTGTTGCCACGGCAGACCACAACACACCCACGACAGGCTGGGAGCGTGGCTATGACGGGATCACCGACCCAACCAGCAAAGAACAGATCATGACGCTGGACACGAACATGCAGGAATTTGGGTCGGCAGCCTACTTCCCGTTCCTTTCCAAGCGCCAGGGCATTGTCCACGTCATCGGACCTGAGAATGGTGCCACCCTGCCCGGCATGACCGTGGTATGCGGCGACTCCCACACATCCACCCACGGTGCTTTTGGCGCCTTGGCGCATGGCATTGGCACCAGTGAAGTCGAACACGTGATGGCCACGCAAACCCTGCTGGCCAAAAAAGCCAAAAACATGCTGGTACGGGTGGATGGCACGCTCCCGCGCGGGTGCAGTGGCAAAGACATCGTCCTGGCCATCATCGGAAGAATCGGCACAGCAGGCGGCACGGGTTACACCATCGAGTTCGGTGGTTCAGCCATTCGTGCGCTGAGCATGGAAGGTCGCATGACCGTGTGCAACATGGCGATCGAAGCAGGCGCCCGCGCTGGCTTGGTCGCCGTGGACGAAAAAACCATTGACTACGTCAAAGGTCGTCCGTTGGCGCCCGGGCACAGCGCTGCCAATGAATCCGCGGCAGCCGTCGAATGGGATCAGGCCGTTGCGTACTGGAAAACACTTCATTCGGACGCCAATGCCAAGTTTGACACGGTGGTGGAACTGGATGCCAGCCAGATCATTCCGCAAGTGACCTGGGGCACATCGCCCGAGATGGTACTGGGCATTGACAGCCGCGTGCCTGACCCCGACAAGGAAAAAGATGCCAACAAGCGTGGCGCCATTGAGCGGGCGCTGGTCTACATGGGCCTGGAGCCCGGCAAGGCACTGGACGACCTTTATGTGGACAAGGTGTTCATCGGTTCCTGTACCAACAGCCGCATTGAAGACATGCGTGAAGCAGCTGCGTTGGTCAAGAAGCTCGGTCAAAAAGTCGCGAAAAACATCAAGCTGGCCATGGTCGTGCCAGGCTCAGGCTTGGTCAAAGAGCAGGCAGAGCGCGAAGGCCTGCACGAGATCTTCATCGCCGCCGGCTTTGAATGGCGCGAACCTGGGTGTTCCATGTGCCTGGCCATGAACGCCGACCGACTGGAACCTGGTGAACGCTGTGCCTCCACTAGCAACCGCAATTTTGAAGGTCGCCAGGGTGCCGGTGGGCGCACCCACTTGGTGAGCCCCGCCATGGCGGCGGCGGCGGCCATCCACGGCCACTTTGTCGACGTCCGAAAATTCGTCTGAGTTGGCCCTTACGACAAGATCATCATGCAAAAATTTACATTGCTCAAAGGCTTGGTAGCCCCTATGGACCGGGAAAACGTCGACACCGACGCGATCATTCCCAAACAGTTCCTCAAGTCCATTCGCAAGACTGGATTTGGTCAAAACCTGTTCGACGAGTGGCGGTATCTGGACGCGGGGTTTCCGGGTCAAGACCCCACCAGTCGCAAACCCAATCCGGACTTTGTGCTGAACCAGGCCCGGTATGAGGGCGCATCCATTCTCCTGGCCCGTAAAAACTTCGGTTGTGGTTCCTCGCGTGAACATGCACCGTGGGCGCTCGACCAATACGGTTTTCGAGCGATCATTGCCCCCAGTTACGCTGATATTTTCTTCAACAACAGCTTCAAAAACGGTTTGCTCCCGATTGTGCTGAGTGAAGCTCAGGTTAGCCAACTGTTTGATGAAGCCGCAGCCTTCCCCGGTTACGCGCTGACGATCGACCTTGAACGACAACTGGTCATCAAACCGGGCGGCGAAGAGCTGCCATTCGAAGTGCAGGCATTTCGCAAATACTGTTTGCTCAACGGATTTGATGACATTGGGTTGACCTTGCGCCAAGCCGACAAGATCAAAGCCTTTGAAGCCGAGCGTTTGGCACAAAAACCATGGCTAGCCCGCACCCTGATTGCGTAGATAGCTACAAATTTAATAGCGAACAACCTCATCATGAAAATTGCAGTTTTGCCAGGCGATGGCATTGGTACCGAAATCGTGGCACAAGCCGTCCAAGTCTTGAACTCCCTCGACCTGAAGTTCGAGATGGAAACGGCGCTGGTAGGTGGTGCGGCTTATGAGGCGTACGGGCATCCCCTGCCTGAAGCCACCCTCAAACTGGCCAAGGAAGCGGATGCCATTCTGTTTGGTGCCGTGGGCGACTGGAAATACGACAAGCTCGACCGTCCGCTTCGCCCCGAACAGGCGATTCTGGGCCTGCGCAAGAACCTCGGTTTGTTTGCCAATTTCCGTCCGGCCATCTGCTACGAGCAGCTGGTTGACGCCTCCAGCCTGAAACCCGAGCTAATCGCCGGTCTCGATATCCTGATCATTCGCGAACTGACAGGTGACATCTACTTTGGCCAACCCCGTGGCCGGCGTATTGCCACCGACGGTCATTTCCCTGGTGCCGAGGAAGCGTTCGACACCATGCGCTACTCGCGTCCCGAAATCGAGCGTATTGCCCACGTGGCGTTCCAGGCCGCCCGCAAACGCAGCAAGCGTGTGACCAGCGTCGACAAGGCCAACGTGCTGGAAACCTTCCAATTCTGGAAGGACGTGGTCACCGAGGTCGGCAAGGAATACCCGGATGTTGAGCTCGACCACATGTACGTGGACAACGCAGCCATGCAACTGGTGCGCGCGCCCAAAAAGTTCGACGTGGTCGTGACCGGCAATATGTTCGGCGACATTCTGAGCGACGAGGCTGCCATGCTCACCGGCTCTATCGGCATGCTGCCCTCGGCCTCCTTAAACGCCAGCAACCAAGGCCTGTACGAACCCAGCCACGGCAGCGCGCCTGATATTGCGGGCAAAGGCATCGCCAACCCCCTGGCAACCATTCTGAGTGCAGCCATGATGCTGCGCTTCAGCCTGAACCAGGAAGCAGCCGCCCAGCGCATTGAGGCAGCGGTGAAATCAGTGCTGGCACAAGGCCTGCGTACAGCAGATATTTATAGCGAAGGTACCACCCGCGTCACCACCATGGAAATGGGCGCTGCAGTGGTCAAGGCCTTGTAAGCGCCATCTGAAACAGTATTTCAAAATCCAAGAGGACATCACAATGAAAATCGGCAATCTGGTAGGTTTGGTAGGCTGGCGCGGCATGGTGGGTTCGGTCTTGATGGACCGCATGCAGACCGAGGGCGATTTTGACTTGATCGAACCGGTTTTTTTCTCCACATCCAATGCGGGAGGTAAAGCGCCCGTCCAGGCCAAAAACGAAACTACGCTGAAAGATGCTTTTGACATCAATGCGCTAAAAAAATGCGACATCATCATCAGCGCGCAAGGGGGTGACTACACGAGTGAAGTGTTCCCGAAACTGCGCGCCGCCGGCTGGAATGGTCACTGGATTGATGCCGCCTCGACTCTGCGCATGGAAGAGAATGCCGTGATTGTTCTGGACCCGGTCAATCTTTCCGTCATCAAGGATGCCCTGGCCAAAGGCGGCAACAACTGGGTAGGCGGCAACTGTACGGTGAGTTGCATGTTGATGGGTGTTGGCGCCTTGTACAAGGCCGGGCTCGTGGAGTGGATGAGCACCCAAACCTACCAGGCTGCGTCCGGTGGCGGCGCACAGCACATGCGCGAACTACTGACGCAATACGGCACGCTGAACGCGGAAGTGAAGTCCATGCTGGACGATCCCAAAAGTGCCATACTGGAAATCGACCGCAAGGTCATCGCCAAACAACGCGCCCTGACCGCGGCCGAAACCGCCAACTTTGGCGTGCCATTGGGCGGCTCTCTGATTCCCTGGATTGACAA
Organism: Rhodoferax sp. LS1R11; assembly: GCF_056521395.1. Lineage (NCBI taxonomy): Bacteria > Pseudomonadati > Pseudomonadota > Betaproteobacteria > Burkholderiales > Comamonadaceae > Rhodoferax > Rhodoferax sp. LS1R11. The sequence continues at coordinate 324,554 of NZ_JBWMAW010000003.1, read as the reverse complement.
AGACCTGGGCAATGGGATGAGCAAGGAAGAGTGGAAAGGCATGGCCGAGACCAACAAGATTCTCGGCCAGGGTGAGGGTTTTGGCTCTCCTGCAATTCCCGTCGACGGTTTTTGTGTGCGCGTGGGCGCCATGCGTTGCCACAGCCAGGCGTTGACCTTCAAACTCAACAAAGACGTGCCCCTGGCCGATATTGAAGCCATGATCGCTGCTGACAATGAATGGGTCAAAGTCGTCCCCAACAACCGTGAAGCAACGATTCGTGATCTCACCCCTGTGGCAGTCACCGGCACGATGTCCATCCCGGTGGGTCGTATTCGCAAGTTGGCGATGGGGTCAGACTATGTTGGTGCGTTCACCATCGGCGACCAACTTCTGTGGGGTGCTGCTGAACCCCTGCGACGCATGCTGCGCATTCTGATCGCATCCTGATTCGTTTCTGAGCCTTTTGCCACGGCCCGTCATGCCTTGTTTCACAAGCATGACGGGCCGTTGTCGCGTGGCAACATAGAATTGTGCCCAAATGATGCCCAGCCAAGCTGACAAAGTTAAAAGCTTTGTCAGCTTGTCAGCCTAAGGCATTGATGTTAAGGTACTTTTTCAAGTTTCAAGCACCGAGGCACATGTGCGCATAATGAGACATATTTTTCCAGCCGCCCGAACACCGGAGTCCACAAATTGATTGCTAAGTCACATCGCTGGCAAAAAACCGCATTGGCAGTCGCTGCAGCGACCCTGCTCGGCCTATGGGGGTCGAACGCGGCGGCGCTGTCGCTTGGTCGCCTCACGGTACTGTCTGCTCTGGGTGAGCCTTTGCGCGCGGAAATCGATGTGCCGGACATCAACAGTGACGAAGCGGCCTCCTTGAAGGCGACAGTCGGTTCTCCGGAATCCTTCCGGGCGGCCGGGCTCGATTACAACCCGGCCATGTCGGGGCTGCAGGCAACACTGCAAAGGCGCGCTGACGGCCGCGCCTATATAAGATTGAGCAGCGACCGGGCCATCAATGACCCGTTTGTGGACATGATTCTGGAGGCCAGTTGGGCATCGGGTCGCATTGTTCGCGACTACACCATGCTGTTTGACCCGCCCAGTCTGAAACAGGCGGCACCTGCAGCACCAACGCAGGCACAAGTGCCATCACAAGCCCCAACGGCCAGCCCTGCTGCACCGAGGTCGGTTGCGGCACAACCATCAGTCCCCGCGACCACATCACCCCCTGAAAGAAGGAAACCCGCGCCGCCACCGCCTGCAACACCTGCAGCGGTGAAGGTTCCAGACCCGACGTCAGGGCAAGTTACCGTGAGATCAGGGGATACGGCCAGCAAAATCGCAGCAGCCACCAAGCCCGGCAATATTTCGCTCGACCAGATGCTGGTGGCTTTGTTGCGCGCCAATCCCGACGCCTTCCTGAATGGCAATGTCAATCGCGTCAAGGCCGGGGCCATATTGAATGTGCCGTCGACTGACCAAGCCGGGGCAACGCCGGCTGGCGAAGCCAGCCAGATCATCGTGGCCCAAAGCAAAGACTTCAATGACTTCCGCCGCAAACTCGCGAGCAACGCACCCAGCACGCCTGTAGCCGCGGCAGACCGACAAGCCAGCGGATCCCTGCAGACTAAGGTTGAAGACAAAAAACCCGCTACGGCCGCGCCCGACAAACTAACCCTGTCCAAAGGCACGACCCAAGGCAAAACGGCCGAGGACCAGCTTGCCCAGGACCGCAGCGCCAAAGAGTCGACAGCACGTGCCGCCGAAATAGCCAAGAACATCAGCGACCTGAGCAAGCTCGGAGCCGCTTCCAGCGCGGTAGCCGCCAGCCTGCCCAAGGCCGCTGTAACGGTTATTGCCGCCGCCTCGGCTCCTGCAACGATGGTCCCGGTGATTGCTGATGCTGCACCGGCACAGCCTGCCAGTGCAGCCGCGCCTGCCCCCATCGAGTCGCCCGCGGTAGCCGCTGCATCGGTGGCATCGGCGCCGAAGCGCGTCGCACCTGTTGTCGCTCCGCAAGCTGAACCCAGCTTGATCGACGGCCTGATCGAAGACCCTTTGGTGCCTGCTGGTGCGGCAGGATTGATTGCACTGCTGGCGGGGTTTGGGATATACCGGTACCGCCAACGCAAAAAGGAAAATTCACAAGTTGACAGCTCCTTTCTTGAAAGTCGGCTGCAACCTGAGTCTTTTTTTGGTGCCAGTGGAGGGCAAAGTGTTGATACCAGCGACGGTTCTACCAGCAGTTCTTCCCTGGCCTACACACCGAGCCAGCTTGATGCGGTCGATGACGTTGACCCGGTCGCAGAGGCCGATGTCTATTTGGCTTATGGTCGCGACCTGCAGGCCGAGGAAATTCTCAAAGCCGCATTGCGCACCAGCCCAGGACGTTTGGCCATCCATCAAAAACTGCTTGAGATTTTTGCCAAGCGCCGGGATGCCAAAGCCTTTGAGAGTACGGCGGCTGAAGTATTCAAATTTACCAGCGGTGAAGGCTCCGACTGGGAACGTGTCTGTGAACTCGGCCTGAGCATCGACCCCGACAACACCTTATACCAACCCGGTGGACAGCCCGGCAACAGCGGTGAAACGCCGTCACAACCGGCCGCGCTTGACTTCACAAGCCAGGCAGACGTCTCTGGCACGCCCACGGTCATTCAAGCCACCGAACCGCAGCTTGCAGGATCGATTGATCTCGATCTGGATCTGGATTTCTCTCTTGACGACGTGCCCGCCACTTCAATCAGCGAGACGACGACCAGTTACGAGCAGGCCACGCCGCCAGCAAACAGCCTGGAATTCGAGATGCCGACCCAAGAGATAGGACCGTTTGGCACCCTGCAAGCAGAAACCAAAACCGAAGAAGTCGCACCGTCGCTGCCCGATCTCGATTTGGACATGGACGACCTGCCTGCGATATCGGGCGACCTCGAAGAATTCAAGGTGCAGGCGGCTAACAGCTTTGGCGCCACGGCGCCAGCACCGTTGCCCGGCCTGGAACCAGACGAGGCTCCCACGACCGATTTGGGCATGTTGGAATTCGACCTTGGCGACCTGTCGCTGGAACTCGAAGACAAACCGGAAACCGACCGCGTGACCGAGCCCGGTTTGATAGAAGATCCACTGGCGACCAAGCTGGCCCTGGCCGAAGAATTCAGTGCCATTGGTGACGACGACGGCGCGCGCGCCTTGATCGAAGAGGTGATCTCGGAGGCCTCCGGCGAGATGAAAGCCAAGGCACAACGAGCCCTGAGCAAGCTATGACGTCGACGTCCTGAATTCGCCGTGAGGTTGGCACTTGGCATCAGTTACAACGGACAAGCCTACCAGGGCTGGCAAAGCCAGCTTTCCGGCCTGACTGTTCAGGACAAACTCGAAGCGGCATTGGGTAAATTCACGCTGCACCGGGTGTCCACCTTGTGCGCCGGGCGTACCGATGCAGGCGTTCATGGCTTGATGCAAGTGGTCCATTTTGATACCCCGCTTGAACGTGCCGCATCATCATGGGTACGGGGTACCAATGCTTTTTTACCACGGGATATTGCCGTGGAATGGGCACATGCGGTGCCCGATGCGTTTCATTGCCGGGCCAGCGCACTGTCTCGCCGGTATGCCTATATATTGGTTGAGTCGGCCGTGAGACCCAGTGTGGACGATGGCCGTGTTGGCTGGGTATACCGCCCCCTGGATCTGGATTTGATGCTGCAAGCTGCGTCGCATCTGATTGGTGAACATGACTTCACCTCATTTCGGGCTTCGGCTTGTCAGGCCTTGTCACCCGTCAAGACACTGGAGCGCATCGAAGTCAGCCGCCGTGGTGCCTATTGGCGGTTTGAGTTTGAAGCCAGCGCTTTTTTGCACCACATGATTCGCAACATCATGGGCTGCCTGATCGTCGTGGGTCAAGGCAAAAAGCCGCCGGATTGGGTGCGGGAGGTGATGCTGGAACGTGACCGTGATGCCGCAGCGCCTACTTTTTCGCCCGATGGACTGTATTTTCTTGGACCCCGCTATGCCGCCCACTGGGGCCTGCCCGACCGCACACCCGCTTTTGATGGACTGCCATGATGTCTGAAACCCATTTTGCCCAACGAACCCGGATCAAGATTTGCGGCCTGACGCGGGAGTCCGACGTCGACGCCGCCGTGGCCGCTGGTGCGGACGCTATTGGTTTTGTGCTGTATGCCCAAAGCCCGCGCTACGTCTCGCCTCAGCGGGCTGCCGAATTGGCACGCCGACTGCCGCCCTTTGTGACACCGGTCTTGTTGTTTGTCAATGACAGTGCTACGAATATCATAGCTGCCTGCGCTCATATTCAGGGGGCTAGCGTTCAGTTTCATGGTGATGAAAGTCCCGTGGAGTGCCTGGCAGCCACGCACCAGGGCGCCAGGCCTTACCTGCGGGCCGCGCGCATTCCGCTGGGAAATGCGGGTGGACAGTTCGATCTCGTAAAATATGCCCAAGATTATTCACAAGCCCAGGCCATCCTGCTCGACGCCCACGTCGACGGGTATGGTGGCGGTGGGCAAACATTCAATTGGTCACTTCTGCCTCAAAACGTCAACGCTCACCTCGTCTTGAGTGGTGGGCTGAATGCTGCAAACGTGGCCGACGGCATCTTGCAGGTACGGCCACGGTGTCAATCACTGGCCGTTGATGTGAGCTCGGGGGTGGAGATGTCCGGACCAGGCAACAAAGGCATCAAGGACCCCGAAAAAATCAATCAGTTTGTCGCCGCTGTTCGAGCCGCAGACAGGCAACTTGTAGAGATCAACAAACATGTTCCAGTATCAACAACCTGACGCCCGTGGTCATTTCGGCATTTATGGCGGCAGCTTTGTCTCCGAAACACTGACGCACGCCATCAACGAACTCAAGGATGCTTACGCCAAGTACCAGTTTGATCCAGCCTTTGTCGCTGAATTCAACTACGAACTGGCGCACTTCGTTGGCCGACCGTCTCCCATTTACCATGCCGACCGCATGAGCCGTGAACAGGGCGGTGCACAGATTTTCCTCAAACGCGAGGATTTGAACCACACCGGCGCGCACAAGATCAACAACACCATTGGCCAGGCCATGTTGGCCAAACGCATGGGCAAACCCCGCGTGATTGCCGAAACCGGAGCGGGCCAGCACGGTGTCGCCACCGCCACCATCTGCGCCCGCTACGGCCTGGAATGTGTGGTGTACATGGGCAGCGAAGACGTCAAGCGCCAAAGCCCCAACGTCTACCGCATGAAGCTGCTCGGTGCCACGGTCGTGCCCGTCGAGAGCGGCAGCAAAACGCTCAAAGACGCATTGAACGAAGCCATGCGCGACTGGGTCGCCAACGTTGACAACACGTTCTACATCATCGGCACCGTGGCCGGTCCGCACCCCTACCCCATGATGGTGCGTGACTTCCAGAGCGTGATCGGAACCGAATGCCTCGTTCAAATGCCCGAGATGCTCGCGCGGCAAGGCTGTAAAACCTCACAACCTGACGCGGTTGTGGCCTGTGTCGGTGGCGGCAGCAACGCCATGGGCATCTTCCACCCCTACATCCAGCATGAGAACACGCGTCTGATTGGCGTGGAAGCGGCGGGTGAAGGCATGGACACCCACCGCCACTCCGCGTCCTTGCAACTGGGCAGTCCGGGTGTGTTGCACGGCAATCGCACTTATGTGCTGCAGGACGACAACGGTCAGGTCACCGAGACACACAGCATCAGCGCCGGACTGGACTACCCGGGCGTAGGCCCCGAGCATGCCTTCCTCAAAGACATTGGCCGTGCCGAATACGTGGGCATCACCGACAAGGAGGCACTGGAAGCCTTCCACTACTTGTGCCGCACCGAAGGCATCATTCCGGCGCTCGAATCAAGCCATGCCGTGGCCCATGCCATGAAGCTGGCCAAAACCATGCGCCCGGACCAGTCTATTTTGGTGAACCTGTCAGGCCGCGGCGACAAGGACATTGGCACGGTGGCGGACCTGAGCAACGCCGATTTTTACTGCCGCCCCAGTTGCAAGGGGCAGTCCGTCAAAGGGGGCGAAACCGCCGCCTTGAACACAACACCGCACATCATAAAGGTCGTGAAATGAGCCGCATCGAAAGCACTTTCGCCAACCTGAAGTCACAAGGTCGCAAGGCCCTCATTCCTTATGTGACCGCGGGTTTCCCCTTCGCAGATGTCACACCTGAATTGATGCACGCCATGGTGGCAGGCGGCGCCGATGTGATCGAACTGGGCGTCCCCTTCTCGGACCCCAGTGCGGACGGCCCCGTTATTCAGAAGGCCGGTGACAAAGCGCTTGCCCAGGGCATTGGTACGGTCCAGGTGCTGGACATGGTGCGTGCATTTCGGGCACAAAACTCAAGCACACCCGTGGTGCTGATGGGTTATGCCAACCCGGTGGAACGCTACAACCAGAAACATGACCGTCACGACGGCAAAAGCGCCTTTGTGGTGGATGCCGCAGCCGCTGGCGTGGACGGCGTGCTGATCGTCGACTACCCACCCGAAGAGTGCGAGGACTTTGCCGCCGAACTCAGAAGCCATGGCCTGGACCTGATCTTTTTGCTGGCCCCAACCAGCACCGACGAACGCATGCAGCAAGTGGCCCGGGTGGCCAGTGGCTATGTGTATTACGTCTCGCTCAAGGGCGTCACTGGCTCGGGGGCACTGGACACCGGCGCGGTGCAAGCCATGCTGCCGCGCATTCACCAGCATGTGAGTGTGCCGGTGGGCGTCGGCTTCGGCATCCGTGACGCGGCCACAGCGCGTGTTATTGGCCAGGTGGCCGATGCAGTGGTGATTGGCAGCAAGATCATTCAGCTGATTGATGAACAACCCCGAGAACAAGTTGCCCCGGTGGCCCAGAATTTTCTGCGCGAAATCCGCACGGCACTGGATTCATAATTCATATTCACTAGCGGAGTACGCCCATGAGCTGGCTTGAAAAACTATTACCCCCCAAGATCCAACACACTGACCCGGCTGACCGGCGCAGTGTGCCGGAAGGTCTCTGGATCAAATGCCCGAGTTGCGAGACCGTGCTCTACAAGACCGACCTGGAACAAAACCAGAACGTTTGCCCGACCTGCAGTCACCACCACCGCATCGGTGCCCGCGCGCGGCTTAACGTGTTTCTGGACAACGAAGGCCGGTTCGAGATCGGGCAGGAAGTGTTGCCCGTGGATGCGCTCAAGTTCAAGGACAGCCGCAAGTACCCCGAGCGTCTGAAAGAAGCGCTGGAAAACACCGGAGAAACCGATGCCCTGGTGGTCATGGGCGGCGCAGTGCATGGCATCAGCGTCGTGGTGGCCTGCTTTGAATTTGAATTCATGGGCGGCAGCATGGGCTCGGTGGTGGGTGAGCGTTTTGTCCGCGGCGTGCATGCGGCCATCGAACAAAAAGTACCGTTTATCTGCTTCACCTCGACCGGTGGCGCCCGCATGCAGGAGGGTCTTTTGAGCCTGATGCAGATGGCCAAAACCAATGCTTCGCTCACACGACTGGCGAAAAAGGGCCTGCCCTACATCAGCGTCCTGACCGACCCCACCATGGGCGGCGTCAGTGCCGGGTTTGCGTTTCTGGGCGATGTGGTGATTGCCGAGCCCAAAGCGTTGATTGGCTTTGCCGGCCCCCGCGTCATTGAATCCACGGTGCGGGTGACGCTGCCTGAAGGTTTTCAGCGTGCCGAATTTTTACAGACCAAAGGGGCGATCGACTTCATTAGCGACCGCCGCGAACTGCGCAAAACGGTGGCCAACACCTTGGCCATGCTGCAACGCCAGCCCGCTGACGCGGTCATCTGACCGGTTGCAGCCGGGTCAGGCTGACAGCAGCGTCAATCCCTGCAGGTGGCCCAGCACGATGGACACCACCTGCAGCAACACCAACAACACCAGAGGCGACAGGTCAATGCCACCCACCAGCGGCAGCAAACGGCGGATGGGCGTGAGGGGTGGTGCACACAGCCGCTCAATCACATCCGACATCGGTGAACGGTTCGGCACCCAGGACAACACGGCGTAAACGATGACCAGGCCAGTCATGCCGGAAATCGCCAGTCGCACCAGGCCAAAGGCCGCCAGAATAGGCACGGCGAACAGGCCCTCGCCCGCCCCGGCCAGCAACCACAACAGCATAAACTGCCCCAGTTCCAGCACGTAGGCCGCCACCAGGCTGGCCAGGTCCCAGCGCCCCACCGCAGGCACGACCCGCCGCAAGGGCAACACGAGCCAATCCGTCAATGCGAACACAAAGCGCCCCAGTGGATTGCCCGAACGCGCTGACATGGGAATGCGTTGGTACTGCATGTAGAGGCGCAGCAAACAGGCTCCGCCCAGCACACCGGCAACAACCTCAAGCAACAGGAAAATGATTTGGTAAAGCATAGGTTTCGGGTGTAAATCTCAACGCATCATAGCGACCGGTCTACGGCCATTTAAAATCACTGTTTTCGGCCAGAAAAGGCCGCTCAATGATTCCCCCGCTTCCCTTACTATCGCGCCCTCATGTCTGACCAAAACACCCCCCAAGCTCCCCAGGACGAAAACCAGCTGATTCTTGAGCGCCGCGAAAAACTCAAGGCCATCCGCCAGAACCAGGCCGAGGGCAAAGGCATTGCGTTCCCCAACGATTTCAAACCCTCAGACCACGCCGCCGAACTGTTTGCAGCCCACGCGGGCCAGACGCCTGAAGGCCTGCTGGAGCAAGGCGCTGTGGCCAAAGTCGCCGGCCGCATGATGCTCAAACGTGTCATGGGCAAGGCCAGCTTTGCCACGCTGCAAGACAGCACCGGGCGCATCCAGATCTACATCAAGGGTGAAGACGTTGGCGCCGAGCTGTACGCCAGCTTCAAACATTGGGACCTGGGTGACATCGTCGCCGCCGAAGGCAAGGTCTTCAAAACCAAAACCGGCGAACTCTCCATCCATGCCACCAGCGTGCGCCTGCTGACCAAGAGCCTGCGCCCCATGCCCGACAAGTTCCACGGCATGAACGACCAGGAGGTCAAGTACCGCCAGCGGTATGTCGATCTGATGACTGACGAAAATGCCCGCAAGCGCTTTACCGCCCGCTCCAAAGCGGTCAGCGGCATTCGCGAATTCATGGTGGCGCACAACTTTCTGGAAGTCGAAACGCCCATGCTGCACCCCATCCCCGGTGGTGCCAACGCCAAGCCGTTTACCACGCACCACAACGCGCTGGACCAGCAGATGTTCCTGCGCATTGCGCCAGAGTTGTACCTGAAGCGCCTGATCGTGGGTGGGTTTGACCGCGTATTTGAGATCAACCGCAGCTTCCGCAACGAAGGCATCTCGGTGCGCCACAACCCCGAGTTCACCATGATGGAGTTCTACGCAGCGTACTGGGATTACCAGGACCTGATGACCTTCACCGAGGCCCTGATTCGTGACGCGGCCCAAAAAGCCGTCGGCACCCTGGAACTGACCTACGGTGGCAAGGCGGTGGACCTGACCCAGCCGTTCGAGCGCCTGACGATTCATGAAGCCATCTGCAAGTACACCGAAGCCGCTGAAGCGCTGGAGGACGGCAGCGGGTTGAAAGTGGACAACGCCGCCTGGCTCATCAACGCCCTGCGCAAACTCGGCCTGTCGGAAGGTAAAAACAAGCTCTCCACCCGCTCGCTGGCCAGCTTGCAGGTGATGTATTTTGAAGAAACCGTGGAAGAAAAGCTGTGGCAACCCACCTTCATCTGCGAGCATCCGGTGGAGATTTCCCCGCTGGCGCGCGCCAGCGACCACAAGCCCGGCGTGACCGAGCGCTTTGAGCTCTACATCACCGGCCGCGAGTTCGGCAATGGATTCTCTGAGCTGAACGATGCCGAAGAACAGGCCGCCCGCTTCCACGCCCAGGTGGCCGCCAAGGACGACGGCGACGACGAAGCCATGTACTACGACCACGACTTCATCCGCGCGCTGGAATACGGCATGCCCCCCACCGGTGGCTGCGGCGTCGGCCTGGACCGGTTGATGATGTTGTTGACCGACAGCAGCAGCATCCGTGACGTGATCCTGTTCCCGGCCCTGCGCCGGGAATCTTAAGGAAAATAGGGCTGCAGCCCCCGTGTACCGTGCGCGAGCAGCTATGAATTCAGTAGCAACAAAAACACTGAAGTACTTGCAGGGCTATTCCCCTGACACGCTCGCGCAGGTTGAAAAACTGGTGGCTGACAAGCGCTTGGGCGAGTGGCTGCAGAATAAGTACCCCAGCGGCCACGGGGTGCGCACCGACAAGGCTTTGTACGACTATGTGCAGGACCTCAAGCAGGCCTACCTGCGCGGTGCGGAGCCTTTGTCGAAGGTGGCTTTTGACAGCAAACTGCACGTGGTGCAGCACGCGCTGGGCACCCACACCACGATCTCGCGGGTGCAGGGCAACAAGCTCAAATCAAAACGTGAAATCCGCATCGCCACCTTGTTCAAGGAGGCGCCCGCCGAGTTCCTGAAAATGATCACGGTGCACGAACTGGCCCATATGAAGGAGCGGGCCCACGACAAGGCCTTCTACAAGCTCTGCACCTACATGGAACCCAGCTACCACCAGCTGGAGTTCGAGGTGCGCATGTACCTGACGCATCTGGAGGTGTCTGGCACGCGGCTGTGGGGGTTGGCCGCGCTAGATGCGGCCTGAGGACGCCTAAAACCGGACCAGGTTGCCGCCATCGATCTTGGCTTTGTACATCGCGGTATCGGCCCATTTGAGGATGTCGTCCTGACTTCCCTGCTCACTGTTGAAGACCACCACGCCCACACTGGCACTGCAAAGATGCCGGATCTGGTACTCCGAGAGATGCACATCGGTGACCGTCAGCGCATAAAACTCGGACAGGGTGGCCCGGATGATTTCTGCAATGACGGCGGCCTGCGCAGTGGACTCCGCCTTGTCCACATTCAACTCATTGAGCATCACCACAAACTCGTCGCCGCCAAGGCGTGCCACGGTGTCCATTTCCCGCACACAGTTTTTCAGGCGAACTGCAGCCTCGATCAGGAGTAAATCACCGACGCCATGGCCATGGGTGTCGTTCAAGGCCTTGAAGTTATCGAGGTCCAGGAACAGCAGGGCGCCATGGCAGCCGCTTCGTTTGTTGGCAGCCAGGGTCTGCTTCAGACGGTCATTGAGGAGACGACGGTTGGGAAGCCGGGTCAGCGGGTCATAAAAGGCGAGCTGGCGAACCTGGTCTTCCATCGCCTTGCGCTCGGTGATGTCATGAATCGACACATGCAGGGCCGGCCCGCCGTCATAAACAATGGACGTGCCCTGCACCTGCACGTCAATGGCGCTGCCGTCCAGCCGGAGGAAACGCGACTCCACGATCGGAGGAATGGCGATGTTCTCGATCAGGCTCTTCATCCGCGACACCTGTCCTTCCAGGAAGTCAGGGTGAATCAGCTCGTGGGTCATTTTGCCGATCAGGTCCTGCGCGTCCCTGGCGCCAAACAATTTGACCGCGGCGGGGTTGACATACAGGATGTGCCCCACGCGGTGCACGATGATGGCCTCGGGTGACCACTCGATCATGGCCCGGTAGCGCTCTTCGCTCTCCCGCATGGCCAACTCGGCCCGCTTGCGCTGCGTGATGTCCCGCGCCAGACCAATGAAGCGGGGGGTTTCGCCCTCCGGCCCCGCCTTGCGGGCCACTGAAAAGTCAAAATAAATGGCACCGGAGGGCAACGCCAACGAAAACTCCATGCCACGCGCATGCCCACTGACATCGGCCTGCTGAAGGGCCGCCATCACAACCGCCGAGGCCTCGGCAGGCCATACGTCGGAGACCAGCGCGCCAAGCAGGCATTGGGGTGCGAGCGCCAAAGCACTGACCCGCGGCGCATGGTACTTGTGGCAGCGCCCCTCCAGGTCAAACTCGAATAAATAGTCAGGAACGGCATCCAGTGTGGCCTGCAACTCGGCCTGGCTCTGGCTGAGTGCGGCCTCGGTTTGCTTGCGCGCCGTGATGTCCTGGGCAATGCCCACCGCTCGGACCGGTGTGCCATCGGCACCACACTCCAGCTCAGCCCGCATGCGAACCCACCGAGTGGCATGGCCCACCTGGATACGGTGCTCCTGGTCAAAAACACCGCTTTCGAGAGCACTCCGCCAGGCAGCCATGACCGCGTCCAGATCTTGCGCATGCGTGCGCGCGAGGTAGGCGGCCCGGTTGGCAGCGCTCCCCTCAGGCAACGCGAAGATGCGGCAGGTCTCGACCGACAGGCGGGCCGAGTCGGTGGTAATGTCATAAAACCAACTGCCGACATGGCCCACCGCCTGCGCCTGATGTAACTCTTCCTTGCGCGCTTCCAGATCCAGGGTGCGTTGGACGAGATCCTGGCCAATGGCGCTCAATTCCCGAAGCCGACTTTTATAGGCCCGCACCAAAATGGCGATCAGCATAGCGGACAGGACGTAGACGATGGTTTGATCGATGCCGTGCATCGCAGACGGCGTGAACACGGGATCGGGCAAAAAACCATGGGTCTTGGCATACATCATGCCAAAAGTCAGTGCCACCGTCAGTCCGGCCACCCTGGCAGCCGCACGTGGACTGATCAGCCACCCGATCATCAGAATGATCAACGGGTAGGCAATGATCACCGGCGCATGAACCCCATCGGTGAACAAGGCGATGCCGGTCACCACGGTCCAAATGCCGTAGGCCATCACGATGATGGTGGTTTGCGTCTTGCCACGCGACAGAAAATACCACCCGACCACCGCCACCAGCGACACCATCACCGGGCCGATGGCACGCGAGGTTTGCTGTGGCGCCACGAAAAACAAACCGATCAGGGAGGCCAATGCCCCCACCAGCAAGGCTGCAATGGTGGCCTTCAGAAATGCCAGCGACGGTGCCCATGACGCCGGGTTGTCAATCTCGTCCGTGGTTTGCGCAAGAATTTCGTAATCGTTTTTCAAATGCAATCCCTTGCCCCTGCCGATGGCCCTGCCACCCGCAGTCGCGGTTGTTATTTCGCCCTGATATTACTCTGGCGACCGGATGATTTTTTGCCACAGCCACAGCTACCGCCCACGGGCCATGCACCAGCAAAAAATGCCGCCCCCCGTTGCTAAGATGACCCCATGCCCCACACCCGTCTTTCAGCCCTGTTCTCCCAACGCCAATTCGTCAAATTCCTGCTGGCCCGCCTGGCCGGGGTGACCGCCAACCAGATGCTCATGGTGGCGGTCGCGTGGCACATGTACGACATCACCTCCAGCGCTTGGGACCTGGGGCTGGTGGGCCTGTTCCAGTTCGTGCCTGCGCTCTTGATGACGCTCCCTGCGGGCCACGCCGCCGACCGCCTGCACCGGGGGCGCATCTTCGCGGCCTGCATGTTTTTGCAGGCCGGCGTCGCGGTGCTGCTGGTGGCCGCTACCCAGGGGCACTTTGCCACCCGCGAATTGATTTTGGGTGTGTCGGTGTTGCTGGGCCTGGCGCGGGCCTTCCAGATGCCGGCGCAACAGGCGCTGACGCCCCTGCTGGTGCCGCAAGACCTGCTGCAGCGGGCCATCGCGCTGAGCTCCAGCGGCATGCAGGCCGCCATCATCTGCGGACCTGCGCTGGGGGGGGGTGCTTTACACCACCGGGGCCACCACGGTGTATGTCACGTGCATGGTTTTATTGATGCTGGCAGGCGCACTCACCCTGTCCGTGCGCTACCCGCATCGCCCCTCCACGCTCGCAGCGACCTGGAGCACAGTATTTGCCGGGGTGGCTTTTGTCTGGCATCGCAAGGTGTTGCTGGGCGCGACCTCGCTGGACCTGTTTGCGGTGTTGCTGGGTGGCGCCACCGCGTTGCTGCCGATTTATGCGCGCGACATCCTGCACACCGGGCCTGTGGGGCTGGGGCTGCTGCGGGCGGCACCCGCCATCGGGGCGCTGGTCATGTCACTGGTCCTCATGCGCTGGCCGCTGAAACGCCAGGTCGGCCACCGCCTGTTGGCGGCCGTGGCAATGTTCGGACTGGCCACGGTGGTGTTTGGCCTGTCCACGCATTTCGGCCTCTCGCTGCTGGCCCTGGTGATCACGGGCGCAACGGACACCGTCAGCGTGGTGACACGCCTGACGCTGGTGCAGCTGGAAACACCGGACGAGATGCGGGGCCGGGTGTCGGCCGTAAACTCCATTTTTATCGGCGCCTCGAACCAGTTGGGTGAGTTTGAGTCCGGCGCCACCGCCGCCCTGTTTGGCCCGGTGGCGTCCGTGGTGGCCGGAGGCATCGGCACGATGCTGGTGGCCGCCGCCTGGCTGCGCCTGTTTCCCGCTCTGGCGCGACGTGACCGCCTGGTTTGAACGCATGAGGCGGTGCGCCCGGCCTGCGCCTCAACGCTGGCGCAGCGGTTTGAGCAGATCCGACAGGCCGTTGTGGTCAATTTCGTGCATCAGCGCCAGCAAGCGCCCAATCTCGCCCTTGGGAACGCCGCCGCGCACAAACCACAGCAAGTAATCGGCCGGCAGGTCGGCAATGAGACGCCCCTTGTATTTGCCAAAAGGCATGGTGCGCGTCACCAGCAGTTGCAAGTCTTCGGGGTTCACGGCTAGCCGCCCGCCCGCTTGACGGTGAAGCCCTGGGCTTTGAGCACTTCGATGACCCGGTCGCAGTGGTCGCCTTGCACTTCAATCACACCGTCCTTGACAGTACCGCCCGAGCCGCAAGCCGTTTTGAGTTGCTTGCCCAGGACTGCCAGCGCCAGCGCATCCAGCGGTACGCCACGCACCAGGGTCACGCCCTTGCCCGCGCGGCCTTTGGTTTCACGCGAGACGCGTACGATGCCGTCACCTGTCGGGCGCGCCGCCAGTGCCGCACAGCGGCAATCGGCCTTGGCCTGGCGGCAATGGGGGCACATGCGCCCGCTGTCGGTGGAGTAAACCAAGCCACCGCTGGTTGATCTGGATTTCATGGAGAACCTGTATGTGCGAAGTCGGGCGTGATTATCGGGATTTTGCCGCCCGGATGGCTACCACCCACAACACGATGCCGATCAGCACCGCCACGGCATGGCCCATGGCCAGCTTGTGGGCGCTGTCAAACAACAGCGGTGACACCAGGCCCGACACCAGGGCAAACAAAAACATCTGGATGAAGCCCTGCATGGAGGCGGCCAGGCCGCTCATGTCAGGGAACAGGTTCAGGGTGCGCACCGACATGCCGGGCATGGCCAGCGCCAGGCCAAAGGTGTAGATGAAGATGGGGGCCACGGCATACGGCACCTTTGCCACAAAGTAACCGGTGTAGCCCACGGAGAGCGCGACCGCCGCCACCATGATGGCAAAGCCCGCCGCAATCAAGCGCCCCGGCGCCACCTGGGCCCCCAGGCGGCTGGCAGCCGCCGAGCCCAGCACCATGCCGCCAATCATGGGAATGAAAAGCCAGGCAAACGCAGTTTCCGGCTGGTGCAGGATGCCCATCACAAACGCCGCTGCCGACCCGATGTACAAGGCCACACCGGCAAAGATAAAGGCAATGCTCAAGGACATAAGGACAAACTGCGGATGGCTGACGCAACGCAGGTAATTGCGGGCGATGGGAGCGAGCGCAAAGGGGGCGCGCTTGTTCGTGGGCAATGTTTCAGGCAGATAGCGGTAGCAAATGACCAGCATCAGCACACCAAATCCGCCCAAAAACACAAACACCGACCGCCAGCCCAGCATGGTCTCCAGCCAGCCGCCCACCACCGGCGCAATGGCAGGGGCCAGGCCAAACACCATCATCATGATGGCCGTGGCGCGCTGCGCATCGTGCCCCTTGAAATGGTCTTGCACCACGGCACGGCCGACCACGCCGCCCGCCCCCGCGGCCAGGCCCTGGAGTGCCCGCAAAAAAATCAGGACACCGGCACTGGGGGCAAAGGCGGCTGCAAACGACGTCACCGAGAACAGGACCAGCGACACCAGCAACACCGAACGCCGGCCAAACGAATCCGACAACGTTCCATAAAACAGCATCATGCTGGCCATGCACAACAGGTAAACACTGAGGGTTTGCTGCACCACCACGGGGGACACGCCAAACGAACTGGCAATGGCGGGAAACGAGGGCAAATAGGTATCAATGCCCAGCGGTCCGACCATGGACAACATGGCCAGCACCACGATCAAAAATGAGTCACGCATTGCAAATTTTCCGGAAATTGATTGAATGCTATAAAAAGAATAGCTGCTTGCGCAGGATAGACGGGGGCTGTATGCCAAAATGGCTTATAGATTTATTTCAGGAGTTCCGCCATGTCACGTCACAGCCTGTGGGCCACCAAAGTGGCCGCCCTGATTCAAGGTGGCAACAGCGAGGCGGCCCTGGCCCAGATCAAGGTTGCCCCCACCGTCAAAGACCTCAAAGACCTGCGCACACTGCTGTCGGCGGGCAAGTTGCTGGCCAAGCACCCCAACATCGACGCAGCCACCAGCGACATGATCGTAGCCCTGTCGTCGCCCCGCTTGCATCGCTCGCCCTAACGCGACCGGACCGCCACCCAGTCACCGCTCAAGGCAGCAGCCCCATGGCGTGCATGTACGCGGGCTGGACCATCAGGTCATCCCATGGTGTGGCAGGTGTGCGGGGCAACAGCGCCAGGCGACGGTCTTCGCTGGCGTCCAGCGGCTCCCAGTCACCTTTGACTTGGGCTTCTGTCAGGCCGTTGATCAATTCGTCCACCGCCGCCCCACCGTCCAGGGACTGGTTGCACAGCAGCACCATGTCGCAACCGGCATTCAGCGCCGCCACGGCAGCTTGGGTGTAACTCACCTCCTGGCCATCCAGCAGGCGGGCACCGGCCATGGACAGGTCATCACTGAAGATGGCGCCGGTGAAGCCCAGATCACCGCGCAAGATGTAGTTGAGCCATTTGTCTGAAAAGCCGGCCGGGCGGGCATCCACCTTGGGGTAAATCACGTGCGCCGGCATGACGCTGGAGAGCGTGCTGTTGAGCCACTCGTAGGGGGCGGCGTCGTCGGCCAGAATGGCTTTGAGGCTGCGCTTGTCCACGGGAATCTCGGTGTGCGAATCGGCCTTGACGAAGCCGTGACCGGGAAAATGTTTGCCGCAATTGGCCATGCCGCTTTGCAGCAAGCCTTGCATCAGGCTCTTGGCCAGCAAACTGACCACCCGCGGGTCACGCGCAAAAGCCCGGTCACCAATGACACCACTCTCGCCAAAGTCCAGGTCCAGCACCGGCGTGAAGCTGAAGTCCACCCCGCAGGCGCGCAACTCGGCCCCCAGCACGTAGCCGCACGCCGTGGCCGCGTTGGTGGCCTTCATGGCACCCGCGCCCTCGCCCGCCTTGCCGTCCTGGAGCCACATCTCGCCCAGGGCGCGCATGGGCGGCAGGTGGGTAAAACCATCGGTCTTGAAGCGCTGCACGCGACCGCCTTCGTGGTCCACGCAAATCAGCAGGTCGCGCCGGATTTTCTTGATATCGGCGCACAGCTTGCCCAGTTGCGCCCGGTCTTCCCAGTTGCGCGCGAACAAAATGAGGCCACCCACCAGCGGGTGTTTGAGGCGCTGGCGGTCCACCTTGGTCAGGCTCAGGCCGGCGATGTCGATGATGAGGGGGGCATGCTGGATCATGAAGGTACTTTCAAAGAATTCTTTTTGCTATCGATTCAGTAGCTGCTTGCGCATATTTTACGTGGGCTACAGGCCTTTTTTATCCAAAACCTCAACCACACAGAAGCTTGCGGCGTAGTCGGTTTCGTCGGTCACGGTGATGTGGGCGCTCAAGGACCGGGCGTCAAACCAGTCTTTGAGGGCGCCATGCAGCACGATGGTGGGCTTGCCGCTGGGCAGCTTGCCGATCTCGCACGCGCGCCAGGTCATGGGCATGGTCATGCCCAAGCCAATCGCCTTGCTGAAGGCCTCCTTGGCACTGAAGCGGGTAGCCAGGTATTGGATGCCGCGCTCGGGCCAACGGGCACCACGGGCTTTCCAGGTGTCGAACTCCGCGTCGCTCAGGATCTTGCGTGCGAAGCGATCACCATGACGCGCAACGCTGGCGCGGATGCGGCGCACATCACAAATGTCGGTGCCAATACCGTAAATCACACCCAGAGGCCCAGCGGTTCAGTCGGAGAGGCAGGCCAGATAGGCGAGCACGGTGGCGCCGTAGCCCATCTCCAGCGCGTCGGCAATCAGGGCGTGGCCGATGGACACTTCGCTCACACCCGGCACTTGGCCCACAAAGGCGGCCAGGTTGTCGCGGTTCAGGTCGTGGCCGGCGTTGACCCCCAGACCGGTATCCAGCGCCGCCTGGGCCGCTTGGGCAAAGCGCTCGAGTTGGGCCGCCTGCGCTGGCGCTCCCCAGGCGGCCGCATAGGGCTCGGTGTACAGTTCCACGCGGTCGGCGCCCACGGCTTTGGCCACCGCCATCACCTCAGGATCAGCGTCCATGAACAGGCTGACGCGCACGCCCAGACTCTGGGCCTCGGCAATAAGGGGACGCAGTCGGTCGGCATCGTGCACCAGGTTCCAGCCGTGGTCGCTGGTGAATTGCCCTTCAGAGTCGGGCACAAAGGTGCACTGATGCGGGCGGAAATTGCGCACAAAGTCCATCAGGTTCTGAAACGGATTGCCTTCGATGTTGAACTCGCGGTCCGGCCAGGCTTGCATCAATGCAGCCAGGTCGCCCACGTCACTGGCGCGAATATGGCGCTCGTCGGGGCGTGGATGCACGGTGATGCCGTTGGCCCCGGCCTCCAGGCACAAGGTCGCCGCCCGCGTCACGCTGGGAATGCCCAGATGACGGGTGTTGCGCACCAGCGCCACTTTGTTCAGGTTGACGGAAAGCAAGGTCTTGTTCATAAGGATTGCAGGTCGATCATCATTTGCCGCGTACGCAGGGTACGCACGCCGCAATGGTAATTCAGCAGCGTGCGAAGCTGGGGTTTGAGCTCGGCCATCACCTCCGAGCAGGCCCGCAAGGTGGCAGTAAATGGTGCACCATCACGCAAAGAGCGTTGCAGACCGATCCATTGCGCACCGCTCAGGCTGGCCCGGTCCGCGGCATTGGTCTGGCGCAGACCACCTTCCGGCACCAGGCTGTAGCGGGCTTCCCGGTCCAGCTCCGCCATGGTCATGGTCTGGGCGTCTAACATGGGCAGCAGGCCAATCTCGCGCAAGAGCAGCAACTCAAAGGCCCGCAGGGCAGACTGCAGGGCCTCGCCATGTTCGGAGGCAATCACCTGCACCACGTTGGCGTACACATCGAACAGACCGGGGTGCGGATCATCCCGTGCCAGCAGGTTCAGAAGCAATTCGTTGAGGTAGTAGCCCGACATCAGGGCGTCACCCGTGGGCATCACATGGCCCCCCATCCACTCCGCCGCTTTGAGGGCGCGAATTTCGGCGTCGCCGCCAAACGACACATGCAGAGGCTGCAAGGGCAGCAGGATCGGGCGAAAACTGGAACTGGGACGCTTCACGCCCTTGGCCACCAGCGCAATGCGGCCGTAGTGGCGGGTGAAGACTTCCAGAATCAGGCTCGACTCGCTCCAGTCGTAGCGGTGAAGAACGTAAGCAGGTTCGTCAGAAATGCGCTTGGTGGCCACGCGAGATCAGGCCAACAATTTCACTGGTAGCCGAAGGAGCGGACGCGTGCTTCGTCATCAGCCCAGCCAGAGCGCACCTTCACCCACATCTCGATGAATACCTTGCAGTCCAGCGCTTTTTCCAACTCGACGCGGGTCTCCATGCCGATGCGCTTGATACGCTCGCCCTTGTCGCCAATCACCATCGCCTTGTGCGTATCGCGCTCCACCACGATGGTCGCGGCAATGCGCAGCAAGCGCTTTTGCTTGCCACGGCCGGCTTCTTCCTCGAACTTGTCGATGACAACCGTCGAGGTGTAGGGCAACTCGTCGCCCGTCAGGCGAAACAGCTTTTCGCGTACGGTCTCGCTGGCCAAAAACTTTTCGCTGCGGTCCGTCAACTCGTCCTCGGCGTACCACCAAGCTTGCTCGGGCAGGTATTTTTCGCAAATGCCCAGCATGCGCTCAATGTCCTTGGCGTTCTTGGCCGACATCGGCACGAACTCGGCAAAGGAGTGGCGTTGTTGCATTTCCTGCAGCCACGGCGCAATGTCGGCACGGCGCGTGACCTGGTCCAGCTTGTTGGCCACCAGCAAGGTAGGAATGTCTTTGCTGAGCAGCGCCAAAACTTTGGCGTCGGCCTGGTTGAACATGCCGGCTTCGACCACAAACAAGATCAAGTCCACATCGCCCACGGCGCCCTGCACCGTTTTATTGAGTGAGCGGTTCAGCGCGTTGTTGTGTCGTGTCTGGAAACCCGGCGTGTCGACGAACACAAACTGGGTGAGGCCCTGGCTGTGGATACCGGTGATGCGGTGGCGCGTGGTTTGCGCCTTGCGTGAGGTGATGCTGACTTTTTGACCGACCAGCGCGTTCATCAGGGTGGACTTGCCCACATTGGGCTTGCCCACGATGGCGATCAGGCCGCAACGCTGACCTTCAACCGGCGCACTTGCAGGCGCGGCCGTGCGCATGCCTTTGAGCATGCTTTCAAGATCATTTTGGCCTTCAGGCGCCGTGGAATCTGCGGGAGTAGCTATTATTTTAGGAGCAGTCATTACTTGGCCTTTGCCTTGAGGGTTTGCAGCATCGCGGCAGCTGCGGCCTGTTCTCCGGCACGGCGCGAACCGCCAATGCCGCGTTCTGAAAAATTGAGCTCGATGATTTCACATTCAACATCAAACGTCTGTTTATGGGCAGCCCCCAGCGTTGCCACCACCCGGTACAAGGGTAATTTCATTTTGCGCCCCTGGAGCCACTCCTGCAACTCGGTTTTGGGGTCTTTGCCGATGGCTTCCATCTCGGCATTGATCTCCACCGCCTTGAACAGACGATGCACCAGGTTTTGCGCGGCGATGAAGCCGGCATCCAGATAAACAGCCCCAATCACCGCTTCCAGCGCATCGGCGAGTATCGACGGCCGCTTCTGCCCACCCGAGCGGGACTCCCCCTCGCCCAGGCGAATCACATCAGGCAAGCCGAGTTCAACGGACAACTGGTGCAAGGTATCCTGCTTGACCAGATTGGCCCGCACGCGGGACAAGTCACCCTCGGGCAGTGCGCTCAGACGGGAATACAACAGGTCCGAAACCGCCAGGTTCAGGACGGAGTCACCCAAAAACTCCAGCCGTTCGTTGTGATCCAGCGAAAAACTGCGGTGTGTGACGGCCTGGGTTAAAAGAGCGGGTTTCGAAAATTCATGCTGCAGACGTCGCTGCAACGCTATCAAGCCATCATTCACGCGTGGGGTTCTCTCATATCTCTTGAATCTCGGTCCAGACGCATTATTTCGAACGTCCCTTGTATTTGAGGGTCAGGTAGGCCGGACCCGTCAGGTGAATCTCGCGCTCGTAGGCAAAGCTAACGACGATCTTGTCGCCCTCTTTGGTCACTTCAAGGTCTTTGCCCGAGATCGAATTGATCGCGTCGATCTGCGCGGCCTTGTCAAAAATGCTGCGCACCTCGGCAACGGAGTTGCCTTCGCGTGCCTTGTTCACCGCCTTGTCAACCGCCTGGTACTCGATGGCTGTGGGCACGATCTGTGCCGCAATGACACCGAGCACGGCCAGCAGACCACCAAAAAACAGCAACCCGAAAAATGACATGCCGCGCTGCCGGGACTTGAGCTGAACCTTCATCTTTTTTCCTTCGGAGGTCAAAGCCATATCAATTGAACGAGCCGATGCGCTTGAGACTGCTGAAATTCATCCAGACAAAGAACGCCTTGCCCACAATGTTTTTGTCAGGCACAAAACCCCAGTAACGAGAATCCAGGGAGTTGTCGCGGTTATCCCCCATCATGAAATAGTGGCCTTCCGGCACTTTGCACACCACGCCTTCGACGCTGTAAGTGCAGTTTTGCTTGAATGCAAACTCGTCAGTGCCCGGCACGAACGCAGGACGGTCATCGTCATTGAGCAACTTGTGCTTGTGCGTACCCAGCGATTCTTCATATTGCTTGAAGTAGCGCATCACGTCTTCGTCAAAGAACTCCGGCAATACGACCGTGTTAACTGCCTTGCCGTTGATGGTCAAACGCTTGTTCAGGTAGGCCACTTCGTCACCTGGCACACCCACCACCCGCTTGATGTAATCCAGGCTAGGCTTGGGGGGATAGCGAAACACCATCACGTCACCACGCTCGGGCTTGCTGCCCTCGGTGACTTTGGTATTGATCACCGGCAGACGAATGCCGTAGTGAAACTTGTTCACCAGGATCAGATCCCCAACCAGCAACGTCGGGATCATTGAGCCCGAGGGTATCTTGAACGGTTCAAACAGGAAGGAACGCAAAAAAAACACGGCAATGATGACTGGGAACAAGCCCGCAGTCCAATCCAGCCACCAAGGCTGTGCCAGGATGCGACCCCGGGCTTCAGACACGTTCACATCGACCTGGCTGATACCTTGCCGGGCCAGTTCTTCGCGACGCTGAACCGACTCGGCCTCAAGCCGTGCGGCTGCTTTTTGGCGCTGTGGGAGAAAATAAAAACGCTCTGCCAACCAGTAAAGGCCGGTCACCACGGTGGCCAAAAACAGCAGCAGCGCGAAGTTGCCTTCGACCATGCCGAAATACCAGGCACCGGCATAACCAACGAACGCGACCAGAATGAGGGAGGTCAGGAATTGCATCAACCGTCCACCTGCAAAATTGCCAGGAATGCTTCCTGCGGCACTTCAACCGAGCCAATTTGTTTCATTCGTTTTTTGCCTTCTTTTTGCCTGTCAAGGAGCTTGCGTTTACGCGAAATATCGCCGCCGTAACACTTGGCGATCACGTTCTTGCGCAGCGCTTTAATTGTCTCACGCGCAATGATGTTGGCTCCAATGGCCGCCTGGATCGCCACGTCGAACATCTGCCTCGAAATAACTTCGCGCATCTTGGCCACCACGGCCCGGCCGCGGTATTGCGACTGCGAACGGTGCACGATGATGGACAGGGCATCCACCTTCTCTCCATTGAGCAAGATGTCCACCTTCACCACATCGGCGGCCCGATACTCCTTGAACTCATAGTCCATGGAGGCATACCCGCGTGACACGGATTTGAGCTTGTCAAAAAAGTCCAGCACAATCTCGGCCAGCGGCATCTCGTACGTGAGCATCACCTGGCGACCGTGGTAGGCCATGTTCATCTGAACGCCACGCTTCTGGTTGGCCAGTGTCATCACCGCGCCCACATACTCCTGCGGCATGTACAGGTGCACGGTGACAATCGGCTCACGGACCTCGTCCAAACGGCCCTGGTCGGGCATCTTGGAGGGGTTTTCAACCATCTTCACCGTGCCGTCGACCGCCACCACCTGGTACACCACGCTGGGGGCGGTGGTAATCAGGTCCTGGTCGAACTCACGTTCCAACCGCTCCTGCACGATCTCCATGTGCAGAAGGCCTAAAAAACCGCAGCGAAAACCAAAGCCCAGCGCTTGCGAAACCTCTGGCTCATAGTGCAAGGAAGCGTCGTTCAGCTTGAGTTTTTCAAGACTGTCACGCAACCCTTCATATTGATTGGCCTCGGTTGGATACAGGCCGGCAAACACCTGCGGCTGTATTTCCTTGAATCCTGGCAATGCTTCGGTCGCAGTTAACGCCGCACCACCCGTACCGGGCTTGATCAGCGTGATGGTGTCACCCACCTTGGCCGCCTGCAGTTCGCGAATACCCGCAATGATGTAGCCCACTTCACCGGCTTCCAGCGAATCACGCGACTCATTGGCGGGCGTGAAGACTCCGAGGTTGTCAGCGTTGTAGGTTGTGCCCGTGGCCATCATCTTGATACGCTCACCCTTGCCCAGGCGACCATCGACCACACGCACCAGCATCACGACACCGACATAACTGTCAAACCAGCTGTCGATGATCATGGCGCGCAGCGGCCCGTTGGGGTTGCCCTTAGGGGCCGGAATCCGAGCCACGACGGCCTCCAGAATCTCGTCGATGCCCAGACCAGTTTTCGCGGAACACGGAATCGCATCCGCGGCATCAATACCGATCACATCTTCAATTTCAGCTTTGGCATTGTCAGGATCGGCATTGGGCAAATCCATCTTGTTGAGCACCGGCACCACCTCTACGCCCAACTCAAGAGCCGTGTAGCAATTGGCCACCGTTTGAGCCTCAACCCCCTGGCTTGCATCCACCACCAGTAACGCGCCTTCGCACGCAGAAAGCGATCGACTCACCTCATACGAGAAGTCCACGTGCCCCGGCGTGTCGATCAAATTCAGGTTGTAAACCTGGCCGTCAAGTGCTTTGTATTTGAGTGCGGCCGTCTGGGCCTTGATGGTTATCCCACGCTCTTTTTCGATGTCCATCGAGTCAAGCACTTGCGCTTCCATCTCCCGCGCCTGCAAGCCACCGCAACGCTGGATCAAACGATCCGCAAGAGTGGATTTGCCATGATCAATGTGCGCAATGATCGAAAAATTTCTGATGTGATTCATCAACGGGAACACTTAAGTGATTGAATTAAAACGAGGGAACAAGAAAAAAGGGCGCGTCAAATTCTGACGCGCCCTGAACCAACAATCATTGGCAACTGCGAAGGTTGGAACTTCATTGTAGGCAAAAAGCCCAAAACGTACAGCCCAACAAACAGTCACCATGAGTCGTTGCGGTGCAGCAACAAGAACTTTATACACAACTTATTCACAATTTTATGGATCAACATCTGGACAACTTGTGGGTGAACTGTGGACCGCCTGTGGGGTTTTCCAATTCATCCCGTATCGTGGACTGCAACACTTTCTATATGCCGCGAATCGCTGCTGATCAGAGCCCATTCTAACCAAAACAGCAATTACGAATATTTAAAGTTAGTAGTCACAAACATCTATTCAAAATAAAGCAAGTTCAAAAAATATTTCTGGACCTGCTTATTCGATGGATTTCGATCCAAAAGACCTTAAACCTGAGTCTGCTT
The DNA here is from genome assembly GCF_056521395.1 of Rhodoferax sp. LS1R11. Taxonomy (NCBI): domain Bacteria; kingdom Pseudomonadati; phylum Pseudomonadota; class Betaproteobacteria; order Burkholderiales; family Comamonadaceae; genus Rhodoferax; species Rhodoferax sp. LS1R11. Next base: position 299,607 of record NZ_JBWMAW010000003.1, on the reverse strand, counting down.
AAGGGCCTTTTGATGGGTAAAAGCGTCTATTTGAGCGGCCTGATCAGCGCATATTGCGCCCATTCACCCCGGCGAAACAGAATGTTGACAGGCTTGTTCTTGTCAATTTTTGCCAAGGCAGCCTCAAACGCGCGAACGTTGGCCACCTCCACATTGGCGATCTGGATGATCACGTCGCCCTCCTGGATACCCGCACGCGCGGCAGCGTCAGTGGCGGCGTCCACTTTCACACCCCCTTTGATCTTGAGTTCTTTCTTTTGCGTTTCGGTCAACTCGCTGACGGCCAACCCAAGCACCTGTCCCACCGCGGAGGCTTTGGGCTTCTCTTCTTTGTCCGATGCCTTTTTAACTGGCTTGTCCGCCTCGATTTCCGCAATCGTGACCATCAACTCCTTGAAAGCCCCGCGACGATATACGGTCAACGCGCTACGGGTGCCCGGCTTGGTTCCACCGACCATGCGTGGCAGGTCACTGGACTTTTCCACCACTCTGCCCTCGAACTTGGTGATGATGTCACCCGCTTCCACGCCAGCCTTTTCTGCAGGTGACCCAGACTCAATGCCACGCACCAGCGCGCCCATGGGTTTACCCAAGCCAATAGATTCAGCAATATCTTTGGTGACTTGGTCGATTTGAACCCCGATGCGTCCCCGCGTGACGCGCCCGGACACACGCAACTGTTCACTGACACGAACCGCCTCGTCCATCGGAATCGCAAATGAAATACCCATGGAACCACCAGAGCGTGAATAAATCTGGCTGTTGATGCCCACCACTTCCCCACGCATATTGATCAAGGGCCCACCTGAGTTCCCCGGATTGATAGCCACGTCCGTCTGGATGAAGGGAAGGTAATCGCCCGTATCACGCTGCTTGGCACTCACGATGCCCGCAGTCACTGTGTTGTCGAGTCCAAATGGGGAACCAATAGCCATGACCCATTCACCCACCTTCAGACGACTGACGTCACCCACCTTCACAGCAGGCAAACCAGTCGCCTCAATTTTGACAACCGCCACGTCGCTGCGTTTGTCAGCCCCGATGATTTTCGCCTTGAACTCTCGCTTGTCGGTCAGCGTCACCACCACTTCGTCAGCACCTTCAACCACATGGGCGTTGGTCATGATCAACCCATCCGCCGAGAGAATGAATCCCGAACCCACACCCCGGGGCTGCTCGTCGTCTTGAGGCTGCGGTCGGTTCTGACGCGGCGCCTGGCGCGGAATATTGGGCATCGGCAAACCAAACCGCTTGAAAAACTCAAGCATTTCTTCTTCGCCAGGGCCGCTCGCACCGTTCTTTGCGGTCACTTTCTCAAGCGTGCGGATGTTAACCACAGAGGGCCCCACCTGGTCCACCAAGTCTGTAAAGTCTGGCAACGTGCGCACTTGCGCCATGGCAGGAGACACCGGCACCAGGGCAACCAAGGTTGCCACTGCCAATGTGCCCGTCAGGACAAAAGAATGCAACTTCTTCCAATCGACTTGAATCATCATCGACCTTTCTTTGAAAAACAAATTGAGATGCGTTGAAACATGGGGCTTTATTTTCTCCGCTCAAGCCCCTGGGCAAATACCTGCAGCGTCTGTGCCGGCACCTCACCAACAGCCGTAAGCCACCAGTCGCCAATTCGCCGTGTGAGTGTGTGCGTTGCGCCAAAGGCCAAGCTCCCCGGCTTGCCATGCCGCCCCGCATCAAAAGCTTCAACGAAAAGCGATACCGATGCCAAACCATCCGAAAACACCCACTGCAAGGTGTTCTCGTGGTTCGGCGCCGTGGCGACGCCCACCAGCCGCTTGTAGAAACTCATGGGTTTGAATCCCGGAACATCAGTCTTCAAAACCCAGCCCTCGACCGCCGCAGTTGTCTTCACCATCTCCGGTCGTGCAACTTGGTAACCTTCGGTGTTACCCATCATCTGGTTCAGTTTGGGCATACTGACCGGAGCATCCAGTTGCAACTCGAAAAATGCGGCCTGTTCTAGTACCAAGCCATTGCCGTCAAGTGTCTGCAACTTCACCACCAGTCCACTTTTTTTCTCGGTCCAGACCCGGTATCCAAAACGCAAGCTATCCTCCGCGCGCAGTTGAACCACATCGGCGTCATAACCGGCAACACGCTCACTCCCTGTTACCTTGACCTGGTAGAACTGACCGATAGACGCATCAATAGATTGAAACAAATTGGGAAACAAGCCCAATGACTCACGCTTCTCCACCACGGCCACATGGCTCTCGGGCAGAAAAGTAACAACTTGGTCATTGCGTCGAAATGTAGACCTTGGCGTACCGGTCAGTGACTCGACACGCTCCATCTGCTGATCACCATCACAAACGTGCCAAATACGGGCACTGGACATGCTTCCACCCACAGAGACCACAAAAGTGCCAATGTAAGCACGTTTGCGGGAAGCTTCATGCATACGCATTAGCCAATCAATGACACTGCGTTCGCTCACACGGCTGTCAACGATGGCTGGAGGGGCCGCAGGTGGTCTTGATTGAGCAACTCCCATGGCACTGGCGGCAATCAACAGCGCTGCCACAGCACGTTTCTTGAACGTATGCATCAACGCACATCTCCCTCAAATGTGGCATTGCGAAGAAAACCTGCCGGCATTTGAAGCGCGGATGTGCCACCGAACTGCTTGTGCGCCGCCAGCAAGGCATCGAGTTGCGGGTCACGAATCATGACTTGTGCCTGATCGCTGGGCGCAATGGGCAAAGGCAGCGTTGTCACATCCACTGCTGCGACCGGGCTGGCCGTCAATGCATTCATGCCAGCAAGTTGGGGCATCTGTAAGCCAGCGCCACCTATTGCCTGCCAGGCAATCATTGACACGGCAGCTACAGATGCCACGCCCGCCAGCAGTTTCCAACGAAACAGGCCATCGTTAGCGCTTTCCTGCATCGCTGTGACCCAACTGGATTTTTCATCCCGAACTGCATGCACAGCGGGCAACCCTGATAATTGTTGGTCAAGTCGTAGCGGTGCCTCTTGTTTTAACGAAACCCGCAACCGGGCCATGAACTCCGAGTCGACCCGAACAGTCATTGACTCACCCGCACGCATGACATCTCCTACGAGATGGTAGGTTTGCCACGCCAAGCGCGCTTCTTCAGACGCTCCGACATAGTCGACAGTATTGGCAAATTCGTCTCCCCGCAATTGCCCATCGGCGAGTGCCGAGACAAGCTCAGGATCAATTACAGCTTCTTGCGTCTTCATTTCCTAGTTTCACCAAGTACTACCAGCGCTTGCCAGTCTGCTTTTCCAACATGGGCTTCACTTTGGCAGATATCGCCTCCCTAGCCCGAAATATCCGGGAACGCACCGTTCCAATAGGACAACTCATAAACGCAGCGATGTCTTCATAGCTCAAACCCTCGATCTCCCGCAACGTCAAGGCCTGTCGCAAATCCTCAGGCAACGCTTCCAGTGCTGCATTCACGGTCATGGCAACCTCTTTGGCCGCCAGTACCGTTTCAGGCGTTTCGCTCATGGTTGGTTCACTTCCAGCCCAAGAAGTTTCATCACTGCCATCATCTGATTTAAAGGCGTTTTCCGAAATGGTGGGATCGCGTTTGAGTTCAAGCAAAAACTTCTTGGCCGTGTTGATGGCGATACGGTACAGCCAGGTGTAAAACTGGGCATCTCCGCGAAACTGGTGAAGCGCCCGATAGGCCCGGATGAATGTTTCCTGGGCTATATCTTCCACCAGATCCACGTCACGCACCATGCGGCCGATCAGCCGCTGTATCCGTCGCTGATATTTAATGACGAGTAATTCAAACGCGTGTTGATCTCCCGACACAGCGCGCTCCACCAGCATCGTGTCGCTGGTATCAGCCACCGCTGACTCTGGTGACAACGGCGTTCCAGTTGGCCCCTCGCTCATGCTTTGTCGGCCAAAGAAGCTTGCTGAACGCCAAATTGGACGCGCGGAGAGTCGGGCTGACTTGGCTGAGAGAACACCGCACGGCGCAGATCACGCCAAAGCACATCCCGTGCATGGCGTTCCGGTACAAGCCACACCTTTGCACCATCGTCAGCCTGGATACAAAGCAACAAGCAAAACTGTACATCCAGATGAACGGTTACAGCACCATTGACCGCACCCATTGAGGTAGTCCAAGCCCAAGTTAGCCCACTCCATCGCAGTACTCCCGAAGGCGTTCGCCACCATACGACAGCGGCATACAGGCATGCGCTCGACAAAACCAAGACGAACAACACTTGCATCCAGACCGGCGGACTGCCTTGAAATATCCAAAGCCCACCAGCCACCGAGCCGCACAAAAGGGCAGAAACAATCAGCGCCACCTGAAATGACGAACGCCCCACCGGGTAACTGACCGCTGGGGCGCTATGCATACTGGAATAACTCAGTTTTCGAGTGTCTGATGGAAGGACGAGGAATACCTATGGCGCACGCTTGAAAACTAGCGAACCATTGGTGCCACCAAACCCAAAATTATTTTTCAAAGCTACGTCTATTTTCATATCGCGCGCCGTATTGGCACAATAGTCCAGATCGCATTCTGGATCCTGGTTGAAAATATTGATGGTGGGTGGGCTCTTTTGGTGATGGAGTGCAAGCACAGTAAATACCGACTCGATACCCCCAGCACCGCCCAATAAGTGACCGGTCATGGATTTGGTCGAATTCACCACTGTCTTCTTCGCGTGATCACCCAATGCCGCCTTGATCGCATTGGTTTCATTCAAATCACCCAAAGGCGTTGATGTGCCATGTGCATTCAAATAATCAATTTGATCGGCATTGACACCGGCGTTGCGCATAGCGCTCAGCATGGCACGGCGAGGCCCGTCCATATTGGGAGCGGTCATATGACCTGCATCCCCGCTCATACCAAAACCGGCCAACTCAGCATAAATGGTTGCGCCACGGGCTTTGGCATGCTCGTATTCTTCCAGCACCATGGCCCCAGCCCCCTCGCCGAGCACGAATCCATCACGATCCTTGTCCCAAGGACGAGAGGCCGTTTGCGGATCATCATTACGGGTGCTCAATGCGCGCATCGCCGCGAAGCCCCCCACACCAAGGGGCGAAACGGTTGCTTCTGAACCGCCAGCCACCATGACATCGGCATCACCATATTCGATCATGCGCCCTGCTTCACCGATGCAATGCAAGCCAGTGGTGCAAGCCGTCACGATCGCTATGTTGGGCCCTTTGAACCCAAAACGGATCGAGACGTGACCGGCAATCATATTGACAATTGTCGACGGCACAAAAAATGGGGAAATCCGGCGGGCACCCCGTTGCATATATTCAGTGTGAACGTTCTCGATCATTGGCAATCCACCAATACCCGAGCCCATCACGCAACCGATACGAGTCGCCAAATCGTCATCCAAGGCATCGCCTGTGGGTAGATTGGCATCAGCAACGGCCTGGCTGGCAGCTGCGATGCCGTAATGGATAAAGGAGTCCATCGTCCGCGCCTCTTTGGCACTGATGTATGACTCCAGATCGAAATTCTTGACTTCACCCGCAATTTTGCAGGCAAAACTTGAGGCATCAAATTTGGTAATTTGAGCAATGCCAGACTGGCCAGCAAGCAGATTGGTCCATGCGTCAGCAACCGTATTGCCCACGGGACTGATACAACCCAAACCAGTTACAACAACACGACGACGGGACATAGGAATTTGCAGTCAGTAGTTCGTCTTAAAAAGCCACTTCAGAGTGACATGAAGCCCGGTTTGCGGACTGGGCCGAGACATTGTGTATGCCAGCACAGCCCGCATCACAGCAAATGCATCGGCACCTGCGCGCCGAGCAAAGCCAACGTTACGCTTTTTTGTGTGTATTGGCGTAGTCGATAGCGTTTTGCACTGTCGTGATTTTTTCTGCGTCTTCGTCTGGAATCTCAATGCCAAACTCATCTTCGAGAGCCATGACCAGTTCCACTGTATCGAGAGAGTCAGCGCCCAGATCGGCCACGAAGGCTTTTTCGCTGGTAACTTGTGACTCTTCCACACCGAGTTGTTCGGCAATAATTTTTTTAACGCGTGCTTCGATATCGCTCATGGGTTCCCTCAGAGGGTTGTGAATGAATCCGCAATTTTAGCCGGGGTTCGGAGCTATTCCCCAATCCGGCTGCCGAGCGGACCAATCGGCTTGATTTAATGCTTCGACAAGCTTACATGAACATGCCGCCGTTGACGTGCAACTCCTGTCCCGTCACATAGGCGGCCTGCGGTGAGGCCAGATAAGACACGGCATGAGCGATGTCTGAAGGACTACCAAGATGACCCAAGGGAATTTGGGTCAACAAGGCCTTGTGCTGTTCTTCCGGCAAGTTTGCGGTCATATCGGTGTCAATAAAACCCGGTGCGACGCAGTTGACCGTGATATTTCGCGATCCCAACTCACGTGCGAGTGCACGGGTCATGCCTGCCACGCCCGCCTTGGCCGCAGCATAGTTGGCCTGCCCTGCATTGCCTGAGGCGCCGACAACAGACGTGATACTGATGATGCGCCCATACCGTTGTTTCATCATGGTGCGCATTACCGCACGACTCATGCGAAATACAGCTTTGAGGTTTGTGTCCAGCACGGCATCCCACTCGTCATCCTTCATGCGCATGGCGAGGTTGTCCCTCGTAATGCCTGCATTGTTCACCAACACCTGCAACCCCCCATGCTCTTTGACAATGTCGCCAATCAGCGCTTCTGCTGATGAAGCATCATTGACGTTCAACATCTTGCCCGCGCAGCCAGGATAGACCGACAAGGTTTGTCCAATTTTTTCTGCCCCGTCCAAGGAAGTTGCAGTGCCAATCACCTTCAATCCTTGCTTGGCCAAAGCCAGCGCAATGGCTGCGCCAATGCCACGGGATGCACCCGTGACCAACGCAACCTGACCTTCAAACTTCACTTCACTCATCTTTGGCACCCAAAAGGACGGTTTTTACATCGGCCAGACTGCTTGGATCAAACAGTGCCGTGCCACTTAATTCCGGATCAATGCGCTTCACCATACCGGCCAAGACTTTGCCGGGGCCGCATTCGACCACGGCCGTGATTCCCCTTACCTTGATAGCCTTCACGCATTCCACCCAGCGAACAGGCCCGAATGCCTGACGGTAAAGTGCATCGCGAATACGATCGGCATCGACTTCGACCGTAACATCAATGTTGTTGATCAACACGATTTGAGGAGATGAAAAAGAAACCACCTCCAACTGCTCGCGCAACTTGTCGGCTGCCGGCTTCATCAAAATTGAATGAAATGGCGCAGAGACCGGAAGAGGCAAGGCCCGTTTGGCGCCGTTGGCTTTGAGTACTTCGCAGGCCTTCTCAACAGCCGCTTTACTCCCGGCAATGACCGTTTGTCCAGGATCATTGAAATTGACAGCTTCCACGACCTCAAGAGAGTCCGGACCAAAACCTGCGGTGACTTCAGCGCATCCGGCAATCACGCGAGAAGCTTCCATACCAAGGATTGCGGCCATGGCCCCGACCCCCACGGGCACAGCATCCTGCATGGCCTTGGCCCTGAAGCGAACCAAAGGGGTTGCTTGGGCAAGGGTCAAGACACCCGCGGCCACCATGGCGGAGTATTCACCCAGAGAATGCCCGGCGACCGCCGCTGGCGCGATACCCGTTTCAGCCATCCAGACACGGTACGCTGCAACGGCGGCGACCAGCATCACCGGTTGGGTATTGGTTGTCAATGACAGCGCCTCCTTGGGCCCTTCCTTGATGAGTTGACCCAAATCCTCGCCCAATGCATCTGAAGCTTCTTTGAGGGTTTCAAGCACGACAGGGTGATCACCCCAGGCATCGAGCATCCCAACAGACTGGGAGCCTTGCCCAGGAAAAACAAAAGCGAAAGGTTTCATGCTGATAGCGTCAGAGTTATGGTTTAAATATGGCTACAGCGCAAGCTGAGCAACTACTTAAAGCTACAGTTCCAGTAGCACCGCGCCCCAGGTGAAGCCACCACCCACACCTTCTAGCATGAGCACCTCCCCGGGTTTGACTTTGCCACTGCGGACAGCACTGTCCAGCGCCAAAGGAATCGAGGCAGCCGATGTGTTGCCATGCTGATCCACGGTCACAATGACCTTGTCCATTGACATCTTCAGCTTCTTGGCCGTGCTCTGCATGATCCGGATATTGGCTTGGTGAGGAATCAACCAGTCAATGTCAGAAGCGGTCTTTCCCGCTTTGGTCAGCGTTGCCCGAGCCGCGCCGTCGAGCAAACCCACAGCAAGCTTGAACACCGCTTGCCCATCCATTTTCAACAATGGATCACCCAACACATGCCCACCCGAGACATGGCCGGGAACGCACAGGATTCCGACATGTTTGCCATCCGCATGAATATCGCAGGCCAGAATTCCGGGCTTTTCAGACGCCTCCAGAACGACCGCCCCAGCGCCATCTCCAAACAGAACGCAGGTGGTTCTGTCCGTGAAATCAAGAATGCGTGAAAAAACTTCCGCACCAATCACCAGAGCCTTGCTGGCAACACCGGTCTTGATCATCGCATCAGCAACCGTCAATGCGTAAACAAAACCACTGCAAACGGCTTGCACATCAAAAGCGGCACAGCCATTGGCACCCAGTTTGTTCTGCAAAATGCACGCCGTCGACGGGAACACCATATCAGGCGTGGAAGTGGCAACAATGATCAGATCAATATCAGAAGCTTGGAGCCCAGCTGCCTGCAATGCATTTTTCGCAGCCTCAAGCCCCAGATCACTGCTGCAAACTTCAGCAGCAGCAAAGTGGCGAGCCCGGATTCCGGTACGTTCGACAATCCACTCATCAGAAGTCTCAACCCCTTTGGCGGCGAGTTCGGCAGCCAGATCAGCATTTGTCAGTCGACGGGGTGGAAGATAGCTACCGGTACCCGTGATTCGAGAATAAAGTTTCATTAATCAGGCAAGTGCGACCGCGTCAGGCTGGACGAATGAACCGCCAGCGACCAACAGTGGCGCAGCATGAGCAATTCGAACTTGAACGCGGTCTAGCAAGTTATTTCTGGCAGCATCATACGCCCGCGCCAGGGCGTACTCAAACGCCAACTCATCGGCGGATCCATGGCTCTTGAAAACCAGACCGCGCAAACCCAACAGTGCACCACCGTTGTAGCGACGGTGATCCATCCGATTTTTGAGCGCCGATATGATGGGATAAGCAGCAATTGCTGCCAATTTCGTGAAGATATTGCGCGAAAACTCAACCTTCAGGAAGTTGACAATCATCGTCGCCAAACCCTCGCTGGCCTTCAGGGCCACATTGCCAACAAATCCATCACACACCACGATGTCCGCAGTGCCCTTGAAAATATCGTTTCCTTCGACATTTCCGTAAAAATTCAAATCACCCGCTTTAGAGGCAGATCGGAGCAATTCACCTGCTTTTTTAATAACCTCATTACCCTTTATTGCTTCTTCACCAATATTGAGCAAACCCACTGTTGGATTGTCATTGCCATTGAGCACCGACACCAAAGCCGAACCCATGACCGCAAATTGCAACAAATGCTCGGCAGTGCAGTCAACATTGGCCCCCATATCCAACACCGTGGTAGCCTGACCTTTGGCATTGGGAATCTGACCGGCTATCGCAGGCCGGTCGATTCCATCAAGGGTTTTGAGCAGATAGCGCGATATGGCCATCAATGCGGCTGTGTTGCCGGCTGAAACGGCAGCCTGAGCAGAACCATCCTTGACCTGCTGAATGGCTACGCGCATTGAAGAATCCTTTTTGCGCCTAAGGGCCACCTCCAGCGGGTCATCCATACCCACCACTTCACTGGCCACAATCGCAGTGGCACGAGGATGGGAAAACGCACTCAGGCTTTCGGGCAAACCCACCATCAGCAATTGCGCGCCAGGATGCCGATCCAGAAAATTTCGACAGGCAGGCAAAGTGACGATCGGACCATGATCACCCCCCATGCAGTCAACAGCGATTGTGATCATGAAAAACCAGTGAACTCAGACAAAATGCAAGCAAAAACCAGACGCACAAAAACAAAAGCCCGACGCTACGGACATGGTAGCTTCGGGCCTTGGCCTAAACGAAACGATCAGGCTTCAGATTTATTCTTCAACACTTGGCGACCACGGTAAAAACCGTTGGGACTGATGTGGTGACGCAAATGAGTCTCACCCGTGGTGGACTCAACCGCGATACCGGGCACCACCAAAGCGTTGTGCGAACGGTGCATACCGCGCTTGGAAGGTGATTTCTTGTTTTGTTGGACAGCCATGATCTGCTCCTTGACGTGTATGTCGCGAAGACCGCAACATCTTGGGTTAGTGGAACGCGCAGAGTTCAATCCACGCGAAGCCTATGATTATAGCGCACCTCAACAAGGCTAGCTGGATTTTCCGCCCTGCAGCTTGGAAAGAACCGCAAAAGGGTTGCGCTTCTCTGCTGAAGCCTTCTCAAAACCGGCATCCGCCACTGCAAGCTTGATGCTGCCCGGGCACTCTTCATGCCGTGGAACGACGGGCAACTCCATCAGCACCTCGTCTTCGATCAAAGCGGAAAGGTTGAAATCCCGACTTAACACCAAGACATCTTCCTCGGACTCGTCATCCTGTGCCTCTGCCGCCTCTTCACTGGCCACAAAACGAAATGACCGATGCACATGCACAGCCACATCAACAGGGCCTAGACAACGTTGACACGTCAACGGCAAACTCACCTCGGTATCCAGATGCAACCAAACCTGCTCCGCGCCGGCCTCGTCGGCTCGAAACTCGCCGCGAACCGACCAATCAAGAACTCGCTCAGCTCCAAGCCCTTGGGTTTCCTGCATCAAGCGCTCATATTTAGATAGCAAATCGCCACCGGAAAGTTCACTTGATGACTGCGCGAACGCCTTGACGTCCATGTGGGTGGGGGGAGACTCTTGTTTCATGCACGCAGTGTAAGAGAATCACGGCATGTCTGAATCTACCAACCGAATTCTCATCCTGGGCTCTACCTCCCCCTACCGCCGCGAACTCCTCACGAGATTGCGAATTCCATTTCAGGTTATTTCGCCGGCCGTGGACGAAACACCTCAAGCCAACGAGACCCCCATGCAGCTGGCTTGTCGACTTGCGATGGCCAAAGCACGTGCCGTGGCCTCGCAGTTTCCAGCCGCCGTGGTCATTGGCTCCGACCAGGTTGCAGACCTGGATGGCCAAGCCCTTGGCAAACCAGGCGACCACGCCCGCGCCGTGCTGCAGTTGCAGCAAATGCGTGGAAAAACGGTTGTCTTCCAAACAGCCGTCGCCGTGGTGTGCCAGGAAAGCCGGTTTGCGCAAATGGACCTGGCGCAAGTCAAAGTGAAATTCCGCGATCTTTCTGACGATGAAATTCACCATTACCTGCTGGCGGAGACGCCATATGACTGTGCTGGCAGCGCCAAAAGCGAAGGCTTGGGTATCGTTTTGCTGGAGTCTATTGACAACGACGACCCGACCGCCTTGGTGGGTCTGCCATTGATTCGCACCTTTCGCATGATCCAGGCCGCGGGCATTCAGGTGTTATGAATATGACTCACACCACCACACCCACAGCGCAAGATGTCACCGGCAGGCTCTATCTGGTGCCTGCCCCACTGGACTTTGGCTGCGACGGCGACGTCAATCTGCAAAACACCATGCCGTGGGGCACGCTAACAGTCGCCGCACAACTGCAATACTGGGTGTGCGAAAACGCCAAATCGGCTCGCGCCTATTTGAAACGCGTGAATGAGCTCATTCCGCTGAGCAGTCCGGTGCAGGCCCTGCACATTCAGGAATTGCCGCGTGAAGTACATAAAAAAGGGGATCACACCGGCAACTTCGACGCACGCCACCTGCTGGACGCCGCGTTGCAAGGACATGACATCGGTTTGGTCAGTGAAGCCGGTATGCCGGCTGTAGCGGACCCCGGATCCTCGGTGGTCCGGGCGGCGCATGACCTGGGCATTGAAGTCATCCCGTTGACAGGCCCCGTCTCGCTCTTGCTGGCGCTCGCTGCCAGCGGGCTGAATGGACAAAATTTTGCCTTTGTCGGCTACTTGCCACAAGACCCGACAGAGCGCAGCCAGCGGATCAGGGACTTGGAATCCCTGGCATTGAAGACAGGACAAACACAACTCTTCATAGAGACACCCTACCGCAATGCGGCCATGATGCAATCGCTACTGAAAATAATGCAGCCGAACACCAGGCTGGCTGTCTGCAGTGGACTGACACTCACCCGCGGAGTGTGTCGGAGCGAAACCATCAAAGCCTGGCGACAAAAGGCGTCAACACTGGACAATTCGACCCCGGCCGTGTTTGCCCTGGGCCGATAACGAATACTTACCGCAGTGCCGGGATCGCCTTCATGGCATGGATGGCGCCTTCGCCAATGGAGGCGCCAAAACGCTTGACCAGTCGCTCGGCCACGTTTTCGCGGCGGGTGTAGTCAATGATGTCTTCCGCCTTGACCACTTCACGGGCCACGTAGTCCAAATTACCCAGTTGATCCGCCAGACCCAGCTCAATAGCCTGCTGACCACTCCAGAAGAGACCACTGAAAGTTTCAGGCGTTTCTTTCAAACGCGCTCCACGCCCCGCTTTGACCGCGTCGATAAACTGCTTGTGGATTTGGTCCAGCATGGTTTGTGCAAAAGCACGCTGTTTTTCGGTCTGTGGACTGAATGGGTCGAGAAACCCCTTGTTTTCACCTGCTGTCATCAGACGGCGTTCAACGCCCAGCTTCTCCATCAAGCCGGTGAAACCAAAGCCATCCATCAGCACCCCGATGCTGCCCACAATGCTGGCTTTGTCGACGAATATCTTGTCCGCAGCGACCGCGATGTAGTACGCCGCCGACGCACATGACTCCTCAACGACCGCATAAACCGGTTTTTTATATTTGAGTTTGAGCCGCGTGATTTCATCGTTGATGATGCCTGCCTGCACTGGACTGCCACCGGGCGAATTGATCAGGAGCACCACCGCCTGTGAGCCTGCGTCCTCAAAGGCGCCGCGCATGGCTGCCACGATCAGTTCGGCGCTTGCGTCAGCGCCTGACGCAATTTCGCCCTTGATCTCTACAACAGCCGTGTGGGGCAGCAAGCCATCTTTGGGCACGCCGTTATGGCTGACTCCAAACCAAACCATGAAGATAAAGAACGCCAACCAGGCGAGCCGGACGAAGTTTCGCCAGCGACGTGCCGTCCGTTGTTCATTCAGGGCCGCAAAAGCCAGTTTTTCAAGCGTGGCACGCTCCCAACCAGCACCATCAAAAGACCCATGGCTTGCTTCACTATTTATAGCACCCTCCGCACGTTCGACGGGGGCCTTGGCCTGATTTGGCATAAAAACCGGATCAGGGGAATTGTCCGATGATTCGGACTTAAAAGGTTCGGTCATTTAAAACTCTACGGGTTTCAGGTTGAAGGCAGTATGCCAGTGCACGACGCCATCCATTTCGGAAAGGCCTATCTTGACCAGACCACCCCGGCACGGGCCGCCACGGCAAGCACCGGTTTGTGGGTGATAGATGGCGCCATGGGTGGCACACATCAACCAATGGCCGGTGCTGTCGAAAAACCGGTTGGGCTGGTAATCCATTTCCATGGGCACATGCGCGCAACGATTCAGGTACGCATGAACCTGCCCCTGGTAGCGAACCGCAAATGCCGTACAGGTTTGCCCGCCATACATCACGTCAAACGGAACTGCGTCGCCGCTGTTAACCAATTCAACCGAGTTGCAAAGTGGAATCATCTGGGTCATGGCCGGGTTGCAATGACTCAAGCGTGCACGCGAAGCCAGTCATCCAACTCGCGAACCGAATGCGCGACAAAGCGGGGATTGAGCGCCTGAAATGCGCCAGGATCGTGGGCACCATAGCTCACACCGACGCTCGAACAGCCCGCGTTGAGGGCCATTTGCAGGTCGTGCGTGGTGTCCCCGATCATCAAGGTGCGCTCAGGCTCGGCACCAAATTCGCGCATAAGTTCATGCAGCATGCGCGGGTGGGGCTTGCCCGCTGTTTCATCAGCCGTACGGGAACCATCAAAAAGGCCTTGCAACTCGACCGCCTCCAAAGCCTCATCCAGGCCATGGCGGCTCTTGCCGGTCGCCACAGTCACGCAGTGCTGGCGGGATTTCAAATCAACCAGCATATCCAGGACACCGTCAAACAAGCTGATGTCGTTCTGGTGAATCGTGTAATGGTGGCGGTAGCGGGCACCCAACTCGGGGTAACGATCTTCCGGCACGTCGGGGGCCGCATGGGCCAAGGCCTGCATCAGACTCATTCCAATCACGTAAGACGCGTCTTGGTCGCTTGGAACCGCCCCGCCCACATCGCGCACGGCATGTTGAATGCAGCGGGTGATGATGGCCGTGGAGTCAAACAGGGTTCCATCCCAGTCGAACGCGATCAGATCAAACTGCCGGGGCATGGATGCATCAAGTTGGCGTGGGAGCAGCATGTTTGGCAAACACCTCAAGTTCAGCAGGTAAATGGGCTTGCAACTCCACGCGCTCGCCTGTGGCGGGGTGGTTGAATTGCAGGCACCAGGCATGAAGAAACATTCTTTTCAGGGACGGCAGTTTTCCGGGGCGAAGCAGCGTCTTGTTCAGGTCAAAGTCGCCATATTTATCGTCCCCCACGATCGGAAAACCCTCGCTGGCCAGATGGACCCTGATTTGGTGGGTACGGCCAGTCTTGATGGTCACTTCCAGCAAGGTGTAGGCGGCGGCGGTTGATTCGCGGACCTTGACCAGGGTCACGGAAGGCATGCCGTCGGGATCCTCCCGAGACACGACCTTGACACGCCGCTCACCATCAGGTAACAAATACTTGTGCAACGGCTTGTCCAGTACTTTCTTGTTGGCAGGCCAACGGCCCGCCACCAGCGCCAGATAGGTTTTGCCCGTTTCGCGCTCTCGAAACTGGTCCTGCAGGTTCGTCAACGCGCTTCTTTTCTTGGCAATCAGCAAGATGCCGCTGGTTTCACGGTCGAGCCGGTGCACCAGTTCCAGAAATTTCGCTTGTGGCCTGGCCATGCGCAATTGCTCAATCACCCCAAAACTCACGCCCGAGCCGCCATGAACCGCCACACCGGAGGGCTTGTCAATGGCAATAAGGTGATCATCCTCGAACAAAATGACAAAGTCTCGCGCCGGGGCGCTTCGCATGCTGACCGCCATCGCCTCGGCTTTTTCAGCCACGCGCTCTGATATGCGTACCGGAGGCAAGCGCACTTGGTCACCCGCTTCGACCCGCGAATCGGCAGACGCCCGGCCTTTGTTCACCCGCACTTCGCCACTGCGGATGATGCGGTAGACGTGGGTTTTGGGCACCCCTTTGAGATGACGCATCAGGAAATTGTCCAGGCGCTGACCCGCAGAGTCTTCGTCAACGAGGACCGTTTTAACTTGAGGTACCGGTGGGGCTGGATTGACCCCTATAATGTGTTTCACTAGCGATGGGCTGTAAGTGGTTGATTTAACTGACAGTTAAATCGTAATTAGGGTTGAGTTTAGTTCACCCGCCATGACCAGCGTCGCCAGTAGGTCGATGCCGCCGGGCGCAATGTTCGCAAACCACAAGCCAGATGCTTGGGTGGCCTGCAAAACGAACGGTCAAGGCGACGCGTTGAAATACTGATACGGAATACCCAAAGTTCGCAGGCAGCCAGTCTGTGAACGGAATGAAGCGAGATGTTTGTGTTGATGAGTCTGATTCAAATATGCCAACGGTGCGTTTTCGCACCGTGTTTTGGCATGGATTGGCCATCAGCCTCCGCACGACGGGCGCAACCAGCTATTAGTTTTATAGCACTCCCACAACCCAACATCCTCGCTCCCCTCCACGCGCCTACGCCAAGACTTATCGTTTAAGTTCTGGTTCTCCGGCAATTCCTCCTCAATTCAAAGCGTCAGTTCTGGCATCAAAAGCTCGTCAAGAGCATGTTGGTTATTGAATTGAAGGATGCTACCCATGAAACGGATGCTGATTAACGCCACGCAGGCTGAAGAACGCCGCCTGGCCATTGTTGATGGACAAAAACTCCTCGACTACGAAATTGAAATTGAAGGGCGCGAGCAGCGCAAAGGCAACATCTACAAGGCTGTTGTGACACGGGTCGAGCCCTCGCTCGAAGCCTGTTTTGTGGACTACGGTGAAGACCGCCACGGCTTCTTGCCATTCAAGGAAATATCCCGCCAGTACTTCCAACAAGGTGTGGCCGTCGGCCAGGCCCGCATTCAGGATGCCATTCGGGAAGGCCAGGAACTGCTGGTTCAAGTTGAAAAAGAAGAGCGCGGCAACAAGGGCGCGGCCCTGACCACCTTCGTATCACTTGCTGGCCGTTACGTGGTGCTGATGCCCAACAACCCACGCGGCGGCGGTGTTTCGCGTCGTATTGAAGGCGAAGACCGGGCAGAACTCAAAGAAGCGCTGGACCAGCTCGAATACCCCAATGGCATGAGCATCATTGCCCGCACTGCCGGCATTGGCCGTAGCGCGCCTGAACTTCAGTGGGACTTGAACTACCTGCTCAAGCTCTGGACCGCAATTGACGGTGCGGCCAAAGGTGGCAAAGGCGCTTACCTGATTTATCAGGAATCGTCTTTGGTGATTCGTGCGATTCGCGATTACTTCAACAACGACATTGGCGACATCCTGATCGACACCGACGACGTGTATGAGCAGGCGCAGCAGTTCATGGCCCACGTCATGCCCGAACACGCCGCCCGCGTGAAGCGTTACCGTGACGACGCCCCACTGTTCAGCCGCTTCCAGATTGAGCACCAGATCGAGTCGGCCTACGCCCGTACCGTGCAGTTGCCCAGTGGCGGTGCGATCGTGATTGACCACACTGAAGCGCTGGTGTCGGTCGACGTGAACTCGGCCCGCGCCATCAAAGGCGGCGACATTGAGGAAACCGCGACCCGCACCAACCTGGAAGCTGCTGACGAAGTGGCGCGCCAGATGCGCCTGCGCGACTTGGGTGGCCTGATCGTGATCGACTTTATCGACATGGAAGAAAGCCGCAACCGCCGCGACGTCGAAAACCGCCTGCGTGATGCGCTGCGGCAAGACCGCGCTCGCGTGCAGTTCGGCACCATCAGCAAATTTGGTCTGATGGAAATGAGCCGCCAGCGCCTGCGCCCTGCCCTGTCTGAAGGCGCCTCCATTCCCTGCCCGCGCTGCGGCGGTTCGGGTCACATCCGTGACACCGAGTCCAGCGCCCTGCAAATTCTGCGCATCATCCAGGAAGAGTCCCTCAAAGACAACACCGCCTCGGTGCTGTGCCAGGTTCCGGTCGAAGTGGCGTCCTTCCTGCTGAACGAAAAACGTACGGAAATTGCCAAGATTGAGCTCAAGCAGCGCATCAACGTGCTGATGGTGCCAAACAAGACACTGGAAACGCCCAATTACAAGCTTGAGCGTCTGAAACACGACGACCCACGCTTGGACAATATTGAAGCCAGTTACAAGATGGCGGAGGAGATGGAAGACCCAACCTCGGTCACCCGTCGCTCGCAGGAGCCCACCAACAAGCAGACACCCATCATCAAGGGCGTGCTGCCGGATGCCCCTGCTCCTGCTGCTATTCCCAAGCCCGAGCAGATCAAGCCCACCGCGGCGGCAGCGCCGCGTCCCGTCGTCCAGGCCGTACCTGCGCCGGTCGCCCCTGCCGCCCAAGAGAAGGGCTTCTTCGGCTGGGTGAAAAAGCTGTTTGGCCCCGCGTCTGAGGCTGCACCAGCGGTCCCCGTCAAACCGGTGCCAGAAGTTGCCAAGGAAGACAAACGCGAGGGTCGTGGTGGCCGTGACGGAGCACGTCGCAACGAACCCCGTGGCGAAGCCCGCCCCGAAGGTCGCGACGATAGCCGTGGTGGACGTGGTGGGCGTGGCGACGGTCGCGGCGAAAGCCGTGGCGGTCGTGGCGGCCGAGGTGGTCGTGGCGACCGCCCCGCCCAAGGTCAGCGCGAACGATTCGATGCCGAAGGAAAACCGCTGATGGCAGAAGCCGGAGCCGGTTTGGCACCAGCTTCAGCCGACGGACAGGACGCACCGCGCAACGAGCAACGCCCAGAACGTGCGCCACGCAATCCAGAGCGTAGCGAAGGTCGCAACCGGGGTGAACGTGGAGAACGCAGCCGTGCAGAGCGCCCTGAAAACGGCGACCGAGCCGCTCCAGGCGAGCGCGGTGAGCCGCGCGCTGAAGGCCGAAACGAGCGTCGTCCTGAGCGCAATCGCCGTCCAGATGAAAATGTGCACGCCGACCAAGTGACAGGAAACACCTCAGCAACCCATGCTGACCTGCCAACAACGCCGGTTGACCGCACGTCACAGGAAGCGGTCCATGGCGCCGAGCAGGGCGCTGCAACGGGTGATGCCGCTGTCCGCACCGAAGGCTCGGAACCACGTGAAAAACGGTCTCGTGACCGTTATGGCCGTGACCGTGCACCCCGCGGTGAGCGCACCGAGCAAGGTGACCGGCAGGAACGCCCCGCGCGTGACAGTCAGGCTTTGCCTGTAGCGCAACAAGAAGATGCTGCTGCCGAGCCACGCAAGTCGTACTTCACGGCCAGCGCGGACACGCAGGCACCTGCACCGATACCCGCAGTAGCCGCGGTTGCGCCGGCTCCAACGGAAGCGCCAGTGACCGTTGTGGCCCCTGTAACCCAGGCCGCTCCAGTGCTGACAGCACCGGTTGTACCTGCACCGGTTGCCGTTGCGCCAAAGCCCGTGCAAGCGCCGGTCGCAGCTTCTGCCGCGCCAACATCGGGCATGCCCAAACTGCAGCCGTTTACTCTGCCTTTGGATGAACTGGCACAAGTGGCCCAGAGTTCAGGCCTGAGCTGGGTGAACTCCAACTCGGAAAAAATCGCCGCAGTTCAGGCCGCCATCGCGGCCGAACCCAAGGCGGTCCGCGTTCCTCGCGAGCGCCCGGCAGCAGTCAAGGTGGACGCCAGCCCGTTGGTCATGGTCGAGACGAAACGTGATTTGCGCAACGTAACACTGCCTTTTGAGGAAAAAGAGGCTCAGTAAGTCAGACAGATGCCCAATCAATTGGGCATGCATAAAAAAGGGCACCCAGGTGCCCTTTTTTTCGACCGTCAATGCGCTCAAAAAAGATCAACACCACCCACTTTGGGTACATCGCCAAAAAAGCCCCTGCGCACCAGTCCCAAATGACTGCACACCTTGTTGTGACCACTTCTCTGTGCAAAATCAACCGCCCGCTCCGTCTTCTCAAGCGCACTACTGGGAGAATCGTCCGCCATCACACTGGTGAAACCGCAACTCACCGTGACCTTGCCGACTTGGGGAAAATTGAATTTTTCAACATTGGCGCGAAACCGCTCGAAAGCGGCCAAGACCAGGGCCTCATCAGGGCAATGCATCAGGACCCCAAAGTACTCGCCACCAAACCGGTAGATCCGGTCGTAAGTACGAAACGTGTTGTTCATCACGCGAGCAACCAGCAACAGCACTTCTTCCGCGATCAAGTGCCCGTGCTGATCGTTGATCAGCCCAAAGTTGTCAATGGTTGCCGAACCCAGCCAGTAATTGGCGGGCACACGGTGGCGACGCTCCTGCTCAAGCCCTTTAGGCATACCTGTCGTCTTGGGCTCACCTGTCACGCCGTCAAGCTCTTCCAGAACGGCGCTATAAAAGGCATCATCCAATGATTTGCGATTGAGCAAGCCTGTGAGCGCATCGCGGTCGCTGTATTCCAGCAGGGAATACATGTTGCGGTAGATGCGGCGCAATTGCTCGATGATCAACAGTTCGTCAACGCTTAACACGCCTTCCGAATGCACCTCGATCACGCCTTCATCGTCTTTACGCGAATCCGAAAACAAAGGCAGCATGTTGATCCGTGGACCATCGGGTCCGGCCCACGCGATTTCGACGATGTCACGGCGCTGCAAACACTTCAGACGGTCGGAGGCATCCTCCATCCGGGGCAACGTCTGAAAGTCCACACGCATGGGATCGATCAATTTTCCGCCTCCTTTTGAATCGAGGCGGGCCACTTCCAGCCACCGTTGCTCGCCCTCCTCACTCATGACGCGCGCAATCACGATACGCTGAACGGGAAGAAGGTCAATCAACGCCTTGGACAGCGTTAACTCCAGCAAATCCCGATCGCGGTGATCGGTCAGTTTCAGGATATGTTCGATCAAGGTACTCATAGTGGCACCATAATAGTTTCGAAACCCGAACGTGTCACGCCTTGGCGGCGTTTTTCCAGGCTTGAATCGAGGCGCCTGCGTCACCGCGCTGCTCGGCCAACTCGGCCAGTGCGTTCCAGGCATTGCGCTCCAGCCCTGTGTTCTGCAACCTGGGCAAGGCCTGTTTAAGCAACTGTTGTGCCTTGCCCCAGAGCTGAAGACGCATGCAGGTGATACCGGCAAGGTATTGCATGGGCGCATCACCCGGGTTGGCCAGTTGGGCGTTCTCGATACGGGTCAACCAAGCGGCTTCCGGTGCACCGGAAGCCAGCGCAAAACCACTCTCCAGCGCCTGGATGAGGTCAATGCGTTGACTTTCGGTCAAAGCACCGGGTTGGGTCACCATGCGCTCCCAGACCGGCAGCAACCAGTTCCGAGCCACCTCGACACTGCCTCCGAGCGTCATCAAACGCTGAGCCGCTTCAATCGCAACCTCGGGCATCAGGCGTTCAGCCGCATCAAGTTGATTCCACACGTTTTGCGACTGATCGGGGTCATGGGCCGTCAGGACCAGCTCCAGCGCCAGTCCGCGCAACAGCCCCTGGGCAGCCACCTCTGAAAAAGCACGATGCTTCGCAAGCAAGCGCGCCGTCTCCATGGCCAGCCGCGTCTGGCGGGCCATGCGTGAAGCCTTCAGGCGCAGGCGCAAGGCGATGGTTCTGCGGGAAGCGCCTTGCGCAAGTTCATCCAGCCATTGAAGCGAGGCTTGCGCATCCCGATCCTCGATCGCCCAGCGGGCGGCGCGCAACTGAACACCTTCTCGGGTACCTTGGGCATCCCGCCGGGAAGCGTGTTCGAGCGCCTGACGAAAATGATCTTCGCGGGCACTTTTGTCCTGGAGTGCCTGTGCGCTTTCAGCGGCCAGCAAATGGGCTAATGAACGCAAATGTCCGGAATAGGCCAAGGTCTCGCCACTGCGCGTCAAGGCCGTCTCGCGGGCCAAAACCACCTCGGCCGCTTTTCTTGCGCGAATAAACCGACCGGCCACCAAATGCGACAAGGCATCGAGCAAGGCCACATGCATGGCTCGTTCCTGATGCTGAATGCGCCAGGACCGCGCATGACCGGGAATGGCAAAAAGTGCGGCCAGGGCGCGCAGGGCTACATGCAGCGTCAGGAACAAGAGCGCCAGCAACAACAGGACCAGATTGAGAGACAAGTCCACCCGGTGCGGGGGCCAGAACACGGTGATCGTGCCCTGGTTGTTACCTGCAAACAGGGCAATGGCCACCGCCATGCCGAACAGGCCCAGAAACCACAAAGCGGCCCGCATGACTAGCGTCCCGCCGCAGCTGTGGTGAGCGCCGCCAGCGTTTCGTCCACGCGGGGCAACTGAAGCGTCTTCAGCTGCGATTGCACTTGCTCCAGCAAGACGGCCATCGCCTGCGTTTTGCGCGAAGCCGGATCGAAATACTTGCTCAACGAAAGCGAGGCAGCCACCAGATCCGCACGCGACGACTCCAGCTGTCGTGCCAGCAAGCCCAGGCGGGCATTGAGGAGCTTGAGTTTCAGATTTTCCCGCAGGAAGAACGACTGCTCTGGTGACAGCAGCGCCGCTTCCGGCTGCGCAATGCGACTGACCCGCACCAGACCGCGTGCTTCGTCACGAACCACTTGCAGACCACGTTGCCACCAGGTAGGCATGGACGCCGCGTTGGGGCGCTTCAAGGCATCGATGGTACTGGCCGCCGCAACGTCATTCGCTACAGAAAGCTCATCAGCGAGACGAACCAACTCATCAAGCTTGACCAGCAGGCCGGGCGTGTCACTGACCGTGGCCGTCTTGATGCGGTCAATGTCGCGCGCTATGGCACGCTGCAGCGGTGTCAGACGGGGTTGGGCCGCGCGGATCACGCGTTGATCGGCGCTTTGAAGTGCGGCCAGCAAGGGCTCCACACTGCCGGTCAGTTGCGCCTGCTGCTGTGCCAGACGGATGGCTGATTCGATGTCTACCACCAGATTTTCATCGCGTGAACGGGACAGGCTTTGCATCAGCTCTTCCAGCTGTGTGCGCTGCAGGGACACCTCGCTCAAACGGGCTTCAAAAACGGCGACGCGGGCCGCGGTCTCACGGGCTAACTCCTGAGACTCTTTGGCCATCGTGCGCGCTTCCACCGACTTGGCCGTGGCATCACCACTCTGGCGCGCGAGTTGCTCCTGAATGGTCGACAGTTTTTGCCAAAGCAGGCCGCTGGCCAGCAGGGCGGCCACTGACGCCACACCCAAGCCCCAAAACAGCCCTCGGCGCGCGACCGCAGGAGCGGCTGGCTCGACAGGCCTGACGCCCACAGGCTCAGCCTTCTTGGGCTCTGGCAAGGAAACACCTGCGCCAGTGGCAGCGGGCAGGTCAGTGCTGGGGTCGGAGTTCATCCCAGTGATTCTATCGAGGCCAGTACATCGGGCAGCGTCGGACGTGACTCACAAACAACACCAAAACCGGCTTTCTCCGCGGCCAGCGCAATGCGTGGGTGGGTGGCCACCGCGCGCGCCAGGTACCACTTCTGCGCGGGCAACAGGGTGGTGAGGTTGGCCACAGCCTCCGTGCTGCTGAACAGCCAGACCGAGCCGTCAACGGCCGCGCGCCGCGCCAGCTCCCGTGACGCCTGGCCGAGCTCTGGTGCGCGACGCTGATACGCCATGACGAAGTCAGCCTGCGCTCCGGCCTGGCGAACGCGGTTGGCAAACCACTCCCGCCCCGAACCGTGGCCCGCGCCGGTCATCCCGGCACTGTCGCCGCCGCGCACAATCAGCACGCGGTCGCCCGGCTTGACCTGGTCACCGACCACCCGCCACAGCGCTTCAGAATCGAACTGTCCGGCATCCTGTGCCGGTACATCCAGGCGGTCGGGCGAAACACCCGCACGCAGCAAGGCCTTGGCGGTTCCTGGTCCGGTCGCCCATGCTCTATTTTTGATAGCATTATCCGCACGGTAATCGGGGGCTACAGCCGGTTTTGATTCAAAAAAATAATCGACAGCATTACCACTGACAAACATGACCCCGGCATAGGCGTCAATATGCTGCCAAGCCTGATCCATGTCTGCCGGGCTGGCGGCCGGCCCGACCTCGATCAAGGGCAAGGCCACGGCATCGTGGCCCAGGCTGACGAGGTCATTCACCCAGCGTTGAGCCTCGCGCTCGGGGCGGGTGACGATGACCCGCATGGTCAGGTGTTGCCTTGAGGCTCACCCGGCGGCGCGAGGGAACCGCCTTTGGCAACCACACCGGCACGGAGATCGGTCGCGACCAGAGTTCCAAGCGCGGTGGCGCTGGCGATATCGGTCACCGGCGCAGTCATCCGGACGCAGACGAATTCCAGCACTCCGTCAGGATCGCCCCAAGCGGCGTCAATGGTCAGCAAGTCGCCTGAGAGCGTGGCAAAAGCGGCCAGGGGCATGGAACAGCTGCCCCCCATCGCCCGACTCACGGCCCGCTCAGCCGCAACAGCCAGCCAGCTGGTGGCATGCGCCAGGGGTGCGAGTGCATCGATCACATCCTGGCGGGCGCTGCGAACTTCAATACCGAGCGCGCCTTGTCCGGCAGCAGGCAGCATGACGCTGGGTTCAAACGTGTCACGAATGCGCTCGCCCAGACCCAGACGCTTCAAACCGGCTGCGGCCAGCACAATGGCGTCATACAGCCCGTCGTCGAGTTTGCGCAAACGCGTGTCCAGGTTGCCACGCAGGGGGTCAATTTTGAGATCAGGTCGCAAGGCACGCAACAGGGCCATGCGGCGCAGGCTTGATGTGCCCACCACGGCACCTTGCGGCAGACTGGCCAGATTCGCGTAGCGGTTGGAGACAAACGCGTCGCGCGGGTCCTCGCGTTCCATCACACAGGCCAGACAGAAACCTTCAGGCAGTTCCATCGGCACGTCCTTGAGCGAGTGCACGGCCAGGTCCGCACGGCCTTCTTCGAGCGCAACTTCCAGTTCCTTCACAAAAAGACCCTTGCCACCGACCTTGCTCAACGAGCGGTCCAGAATCTGGTCGCCCTTGGTGGTCATGCCCAGCAGACTGACCTGGTGTCCGCGCTGCTCCAGCAGAGCCTTGACGTGCTCGGCCTGCCACAGGGCCAGGCGACTCTCTCGGGTTGCTATTGTGATTGTCAAATTGCTCATGCGCAGGCGCTCAAATACGTAACCGGTTAGTAATCTTGGAGGACGGAGAATGCTAGCATGGCTGGGGCCGCCGCCTTAAGCCACCCTCCATCCAAACCACCATGATCACCCCTCCAAAATCCGAGTCCGCCAAACGCACCAAAGACAACGAACGCCCGCTGGTAGAAGACATCCGTCTTCTGGGGCGCATTCTGGGTGATGTCATCCGCGAGCAGGAGGGCGTTGCCGCTTACGAATTGATCGAACAGATCCGCAAGCTGTCGGTCGCCTTTCGCCGTGATGCCGACCATGAGGCCGACAAAGCGCTCAAAAAGCTGCTCAAGGGATTGACGGGGGAGCAGACCGTCAGCGTGATTCGTGCCTTCACCTATTTCAGTCACCTGGCCAATCTGGCCGAAGACCGCCACCACATTCGCCGTCGCGCCATTCACGAGCGCGCGGGTGACACCCAGGAAGGCAGCATTGAGGTGGCCTTGTCGCGCTTGCGCTGGGCCGGCATTTCGCCCAAGACCATTTCAGACACGCTAGCCACCAGTTTTGTCTCCCCGGTACTCACAGCCCACCCGACCGAAGTACAACGCAAGAGCATTCTGGACGCCGAGCGCGACATTGCCCAACTGCTCACCGTGCGTGACGACATCAAGGTGAAGGCAGCTTCCGTCAACGCCAACAAAGACGCGCTGACTCCGCGCGAACTGGCCGCCAACGAAGAACAAATGCGCGCGCGTGTGCTGCAACTCTGGCAGACCCGCCTCTTGCGCTTCACCAAACTCACGGTGGCCGACGAGGTCGAGAACGCGCTGAGTTACTACGAATCAACCTTCCTGCGCGAAATTCCCAAGCTCTATGCCGACCTGGAGCGCGAACTGGGCCAGCACCCGGTGCACAGCTTTTTGCGCATGGGCCAGTGGATTGGTGGCGACCGTGACGGCAACCCCAACGTCAACGCCCAGACGCTGACCCACGCCCTGCGCCGCCAGGCCGACGTGGCACTGCGCCACTACCTGACCGAGGTGCACTACCTGGGCGGAGAGCTGTCACTCTCTGCGATGCTGGTGGAATTTTTGCCCGAGATGCAGGCCCTGGCCGCGCGCTCACCAGACACCAACGAGCATCGCAAGGACGAGCCCTACCGGCGCGCCCTGATTGGGATGTACGCCCGACTTGCGGCCGCCCTCCACGACTTGACCGGCGGCGAAGCCGCGCGTCATGCCGTAGTGCCCCAAAACGCCTACAAAAGTGCAGCAGAGTTTCTGGCTGATTTGCGCGTCATTGAGGCCTCCCTGCTGGCCCATCACGGCGCTGCATTGGTCGCGCAACGCCTGCATCCGCTGATTCGGGCGGTGGAAGTGTTTGGCTTTCACCTGGCCACGGTAGACCTGCGCCAAAGCTCGGACAAGCATGAAGCCGTGGTGGCCGAGTTGCTGTCGGTGGCGCGCATTACATCAGGCTATGAACAGCTTGATGAACTGGCCAAGCGCGAGTTGCTGATGAAGCTGCTCAATGACGCACGCCCCCTGCGCGTGATGGGTACGGTGTACTCGGATCACGCGCAAAGTGAAATCGCCATTTTCGAGGCCGCCAAAGACATGCGTGAGCGCTTTGGTGCCGAGGCCATTCGCCACTACATCATCAGCCACACGGAAACCGTGAGCGACTTGCTGGAAGTGCTGCTGCTACAAAAAGAAGTGGGCCTGATGCGCGGCACCCTGGATACGCAGGCCGTGTGCGACCTGATTGTGGTGCCGCTGTTCGAGACCATTGAAGACCTGCGCAACGCGGCGCCCATTATGGGAGACTTTTACGCCCTGCCCGGCATCAAGGAACTGGTCACACGCAGCACCAATCACCAGTACAGCGAACAAGACATCATGCTGGGCTACTCGGACAGCAACAAGGACGGCGGCATTTTCACCAGCAACTGGGAGTTGTACCGCGCCGAGATTGCGCTGGTGGCGTTGTTTGACCAGCTCGCACTGGACACCAAAGGCACGCGCGCCATCCAGTTGCGCATGTTCCATGGCCGGGGCGGCACGGTGGGACGCGGCGGCGGCCCCAGCTACCAGGCCATCCTGGCGCAACCCCCGGGCACGGTGCGCGGGCAGATTCGCCTGACCGAGCAAGGTGAGGTCATTGGCTCCAAATACGCCAACCCGGAGATTGGCCGGCGCAACCTCGAAACCCTGGTGGCCGCCACACTGGAAGCCACCTTGTTGCAGCCCACCAAATCAGCCACCAAACCCTTCCTGGCCGCGGCAGCCGAACTGTCCCAAAGCAGCATGGCGGCTTACCGCAAGCTGGTGTACGAGACCCCGGGCTTCACCGAGTACTTTTTTGACTCGACGCCCATCCGTGAAATTGCCGAACTCAACATTGGCTCCCGCCCGGCCTCCCGCAAGGCATCACAAAAGATTGAAGACTTGCGCGCCATTCCCTGGGGCTTCAGCTGGGGTCAATGCCGTTTGACCTTGCCAGGCTGGTACGGTTTTGGCTCTGCAGTAGCGCAGTTCCTGAGCCAGGATGAGACCGGCTCGAACAAAGTGGCCGGCAAAGACGCCCACAAGCAAAAACTGGCCATGCTGCAACAGATGTACAAGCAGTGGCCGTTCTTCAAAACGCTGCTCTCCAACATGGACATGGTGATGGCCAAGAGCGATCTGGCGCTGGCGTCCCGCTACGCCGAGCTGGTGAGTGATGCCCGCCTGCGCAAGAAAATCTTCACGGCCATCGAGGCCGAATGGCACCGCACCGCAGACGCCCTGGGCATGATCACCGGGGACAAACAGCGCCTGGCCAACAACGCAGCCTTGCAGCGCTCTATCCGCCACCGCTTTCCGTACATCGACCCCCTGCACCACCTGCAGGTGGAGCTGGTCCGCCGTTACCGGGCGGGCAAGGCTGATGAGCGCGTGCAGCGTGGCATTCACATCTCGATCAACGGAATTGCGGCCGGTCTGCGCAACACGGGTTAACGCGTCAGGTCAAGTGACACCCCGCCGGTGCGGGTTCAACGTCATTCGCGCTGGCTTGAACGCGGCCTGAAGGGCCGGAACCGCCTGGTGCGGGTTGCAGTTGCCACACATGAAAATATCGATGGCCGCGTAGCCGCGTTCCGGCCAGGTGTGGATAGAGATATGCGACTCTGCCAGCAGCAACACACCGGAGACCCCCCCGGACGACGAAAACCGGTGAAAGCTGGTGTTCAGCACCGTCGCCCGCGCGTCCTGCGCAGCCTGTGTCAAGGCCCGCTCGATGGCCAGCGGATCGTCCAGCAACTCACAGTCCCACAAATCCACCAGCAGGTGGATACCGGCAAAACGCACGCCCTCCTGCTCGGTGAAATAGTCGTTGGCCAGCAGCGCCGTGTCATCTGTCGTCATGCGGCCACCAGCTCTCGGACCGCAGCCAGCTGCCGACGCGAGACAAACAGCAGCTCCTCCACCCCGTCCAGCCGCACCGCCCAGCCCTCGCCCTCCTCCGGGTCGCGGTGCTTCTCCAGGGCCCGCACGGCACGCCGGGCAATCAGTGCATTGCGGTGAATGCGCATGAAACGGGCCGGGTATTTGTCCTCCAGCTCGTTCAGGGAGCCTTCCAAAATATAGCTTTTGGCCCGGGTACGCACGGTGATGTACTTGAGTTCGGCCTTGAGGTAAACCACCTGGGCCAGGGGCACCCGTTCGGTCCGGCCCCGATCCTGAATAATCAAGACCTCTTCAGGTAAATCGGGCTCTAGCGCACGGTTTACCTGCAGGAGGCGCTCTACTTTTTGTAGCGCGGCTTGCAAGCGTTCCAACCGGACGGGCTTGGTCAAATAGTCCACGGCTTCCAGCTCAAATGCTTGCACGGCGTGCTCGGCATGGGCGGTGACAAACACCACCGCTGGCGGATTGGGCAAGGTTTGCAGAGTGCGGGCCAGCGCCAAACCATCCGCACCCGGCATATGGATGTCGACCAGCGCCACATCCACCGTTTGGCGTTGCAGCCACTCGATGGCCTGGGTGG
This sequence comes from Rhodoferax sp. LS1R11, assembly GCF_056521395.1. Lineage (NCBI taxonomy): Bacteria > Pseudomonadati > Pseudomonadota > Betaproteobacteria > Burkholderiales > Comamonadaceae > Rhodoferax > Rhodoferax sp. LS1R11. Next base: position 271,259 of record NZ_JBWMAW010000003.1, on the reverse strand, counting down.
CATTGGCGGCCTCGGCCTCGACACGAGCCGTGGGTGCCGTGCAATCGCCCAGCAAGGTACGCAGGCGCATGCGGGCCAGCGCTTCATCGTCCACGATCAGTACGCTCAAACCCATGCGGTCTCCTTTGTCATGCTCATGCCGGCACCTCAATGCGCACATGAAAAATTCCGTCTTTGCAGGCGTACTGGAACTGCCCTTGTACGTCATGCAGCAGGTTCAAGCGGTCACGCACGTTGGCCAGGGCCAGGCCGTGCCCCGGCTCGCCCTGCCCCGCAGGCACCGTGTTGGTGACCTTGATGACCACCACCGAGCCACGGCGCTGGGTGGAAATCTTGATCTGTGCGCCTTCGGCACTGGGCTCCACACCGTGCTTGACGGCGTTTTCCACCAGCGGCTGCAGCAACAACGGGGGCAATTTGGCCTCTGAGGCGCGGGGGTCCAGCACCCATTCCACCTGAATCCGCTCACCAAACCGCACCTGCTCAATGGCCAGATAGCGCTGTGCCAGCATGATTTCATCCGCCAGCGTGACGAATTCGCCTTGCTCCATGAGGGCATGGCGAAACAGGTCACTCAAGTCTTCCAGCAAGGCCTCGGCCTTGGCGGGCTCGGCGCGCACCAGGGCAATCGCGCTGTTGAGCGTGTTGAACAAAAAATGCGGCCGAATGCGCGCCTGCAGCTCACTCAAGCGCGCGGCGGTCGCCGCTGGCGTGGTGCCCCTGGCCCGTAACACCAGGGCGGCCACCAGGGCAGCCGACAACAAAGCCCCGCCAAACGCACATGCGAACCAGGGCGCCGTCTCCAGCAAACCGACCATGTACAAAACCCCACAGCCATAGAGGCCTGCGACTGCCCCCAGCGCCATACCCGCGACCTGTTGGGCCGTCGAATTCAGGCGCGCCAGTGCCTTCTTGAGGCTGCAGGCCGAAATCAGCCACACCAGCGTGGCCGGCAAGGCGCCCCCGGTCAGGACCGACAGGCGGGTGAGCCAGTCAAAGAAAGTGCCAGCCCCAAACATCGCCCCCACGGCCACCACCGACTCGACAAACAGCACCGCCCGCAGCACCACCCCCACATGGCAGGCGTCGAAGACGAGCACCCGCGTCGGCGCGGCTGCCGCAGGCTCGGGCGCCAGTTCCTGGAAGGCCGATAAAATTTGGGTGTCTTTCATTAATTCAATAAGAGGTTCACAGTCGACCGAAGCCCGGTCCCTGCCCGATTATTGATGATCTTGTTGCCGCCCCTCCAACCCTAACTCCCGCTCCGGCACGCCACGTGTGCGGACATCCATTGACATGTCACAAAACCAATTCGACAAGAAATCAGAAGCCTGGTCCGCCCTCTTCTCGGAGCCCATGAGCGATCTGGTCAAACGCTACACCTCCAGCGTGTTTTTTGACAAACGCCTGTGGCAGGCTGACATCGCCGGCTCATTGGCCCACGCCGAGATGCTGTCGGCACAAAGCATCATCACGGCAGAAGACCACAGCGCCATTCAAAGCGGCATGGCGACGATCACCGCCGAGATCGAATCCGGCGCGTTTGAGTGGAAGCTCGATCTGGAAGACGTGCACCTGAACATCGAGGCGCGCCTGACCCAGCTGGTGGGCATTGCCGGCAAACGCCTGCACACCGGCCGCTCGCGCAACGACCAGGTTGCCACCGACGTGCGGCTATGGCTGCGCGGCGAGATCGACCTGATTGGCGGCCTGCTGACCGACCTGCAAAAAGCGCTGATCGAGGTGGCCGAGAAAAATGTGGACGTCATTCTGCCCGGCTTCACGCACCTGCAAGTGGCACAACCCATCAGCTTTGGCCACCACATGCTGGCCTATGTCGAGATGTTCAGCCGCGATGCCGAGCGCATGAACGATGTGCGCCGCCGCACCAACCGCCTGCCGCTGGGCGCCGCCGCGCTGGCGGGCACCAGCTACCCGCTGGACCGCGAACGCGTGGCCACCACCCTGGGCATGGTTGATGAAAAAGGCCTGCCGCAGGTCTGCCAGAACAGCCTGGACGCCGTGAGCGACCGTGACTTTGCCATTGAATTCACCGCCGCCGCCTCCCTGTGCATGGTGCATATCAGCCGCTTCAGCGAAGAACTGATTTTGTGGATGAGCCAGAACTTCGGCTTCATCCAGATTGCCGACCGTTTCACCACCGGCAGTTCCATCATGCCGCAGAAGAAAAACCCCGATGTGCCCGAGCTGGCACGCGGCAAGACCGGCCGCGTGGTCGGCCACCTGATGGGCCTGATCACCCTGATGAAGGGCCAGCCGCTGGCCTACAACAAGGACAACCAGGAAGACAAGGAGCCGCTGTTTGACACCGTGGACACGCTGAAAGACACTCTGCGCATCTTTGCCGAGATGGTCGGCGGACAGCTCAACGCCGCCACCGGCGTCAAGGAAGGCGGTATCACCGTCAAGCCCGAAGCCATGGAGCGCGCCGCCCTCAAAGGCTACGCCACAGCGACTGATCTGGCCGACTACCTGGTCAAAAAAGGCCTGCCCTTCCGCGATGCGCACGAGACCGTGGCGCACGCCGTGAAAGCCGCCATCTCGCATCAGGTGGATTTGTCGGAGCTGCCACTGGCGGTGCTGCAAGAATTCAACCCCTCCATCGAGAAAGATGTGTACGAGGTGCTGTCCTTGCGCGGCTCGCTCAATGCGCGGGACATTCTGGGTGGCACGGCACCGAATCAGGTGCGGCTGCAGATTGCACGGCATTTGAAGCGGCTGGGCTGAAGGGCTTCTATTTCCTGCATGGCGGCCGGTTTGAATTGCTCTTAATTAAATAGCTGGATGTGCAGTTGATACGGGGGCTACAGGCCAGAATGGCTAGTAAACCACCGCAAACCATACAGTCAACATTTCGTTGGTCAGGCCGGGTCAACATGAAGTTTGAATTAGAAGAAACCCTCCGAGGCGCGCCCGACGAAGATCTGTTGGAAGACATGCGTCGTAGCGCCAAAACGCTTGGCAAAGAGACGATCACAATGGCCGAATACGAAGAGAGAGGAAGAGCCTATCCGAGCACTATTCAGCGGAGATTTGGATCGTGGCCTAAGGCGTTGAAACTGGCGAACCTGCAACCGAGCAGATCAAAAATTGGAATTACCGAAGATGAACTCTTCGAAAACATCAAGTCACTTTGGATCGCATTGGGACGACAACCCAGATACGACGAGGTTAAAGCGCCTGGCTCCCGGTTCTCCGCTGGAACATATGAAAACCGATTTGGTTCATGGTCAAAAGCACTTGGCAAGTTTGTAACTTGGGTAAATACAGACGTCCCAGAACAAACTCAACAAGAGCAAGGTACAGCAAGTTCGCCCGTAGAAAATACCGCGACAAAGCGCCGAACTCGGCGAGAAATAACAGACCGTCAAAGGTTCCGAATCTTTGTCAGGGATGGCTTTCGGTGCAAGGCTTGCGGTGCTAGTCCATTAGTGAAGCCTGGTGTTGAACTGCACGTTGATCATATTTTGCCTTGGTCAAAAGGCGGAGAAACAACCGATGACAACCTCGAAGCCAAATGCAAACAGTGCAACCTTGGCAAGGGAAACGCATTTGATGTCCAACAATTCACTCACAGGACTGACCGATAGATATTAAGTTCAGACTCCAGTTCCGATGAACATAACAACCTACGTCGCACTGTTGCGCGGCATCAATGTCTCGGGGAAGAACCCCATCCGCATGTCTGCCTTGCGAGACAGCGTTTCAGGCCTGGGCTTTCGGGACGTTCAAACCTATTTGCAAAGCGGGAATATCGTTTTCCGTACTGATCAGAGCGATGTGGCCACGCTGACCACCAAAATCAAAACAAGCATCACGCAAGATTTCGGACACGATGTTTCGGTTCTGGTGTTCTCGGCAAAAGACCTGGCGCTCATCGCCAACTCGAATCCCTTGTGGCCGAAGTCCGGCGGTGAAGAGACGCTGTTTCATAGCACCCTCCTGTTTGAACCGGTCTCACAGGCGGCCTTCAAGGCGCTCAAGCTGCCTGCGGCCGAGGGTAAGCGTGCGGTCCTCGTGGAAAATACCGTCCTGTTGCACTGTCCGCACGGCTATGGCAAGACAAAATTGAACAACGGCTTTTTCGAGCGGGCACTCGGCGTCCCTGCCACCACCAGAAACTGGCGCACGGTGCTCGCGCTACAAGCGCTTTGCACAACACCGTTCGCATAGGCAATCAATCCGGTCGCTGTAAATCAAGTAGCAAACTGCGCGGAACAAGCGGGAGCCACATTCCAAAAAATCCAAAGTCAGTAAAAAATTTATACAGGGGAATAGAAAAATGAACGATTTCATGCCGACTCAGCACGTGGTTGAGTCATTTCAGCCGACGCAGAAAAGTCCATGGTTCAGGGCAAGAATATGGCTTTGGGTCTTGGCTTTGGTCATTGTCGTTTTCGTGGCGATCACCAGCGATACGCTGGGCAGCCGAGGATGGTTGGTCATAGGCCTCGCGCTCGCAGGAGCCCTGGACTACGCATTTCGCCGCCAACTCAAGCGTGACCGCTCCCCGGTGCTGCTGAGCTCGCAGGGCATCGAATCCTTTAACTTCTGGGGCAAACAGAAAAGCTACCACTGGAGGGATGTGGCTAATGCCTGGGTGGAGCCTATCGGAAATGGCAACGCGCTCCATCTGGGATTGCTTGCTGGCAAGAACTCCACTGCTGGCTCCTGGCTCAGTCGTCGCCGCGGACCCTTCATTCCGCTGGTGCGCTATTCAGCGCCCGAACAAGAGCGACTTCTTGAAATGGTGGTTCAACATTTGCGCAAGACCCACACGGGCGTCATCGTGACGAATACATTGACCCAAGAGCGGGAATTCAGGGAAAAACTCGTTGCCCTGGCGCCACGAACTTGGGTAACTTATGCCCTGGTAGGTACCAATGTGGCGTTATGGCTGCTCATGGTGATCCAGGGTGCCGATATCACCACACCTTCAGCCGCATTGCTGCTTCATTGGGGCGGCAACGCGGCGTCCGAAGTGCAAAGGGATCAATGGTGGCGCATGGTCTCTGCGACCTTTCTGCACAGTGGCCTCATGCACTTGGCCATGAACATGCTTGGCTTGTGGAGTATTGGGCAAACGGTGGAGCGCATCTACGGACATCGACCCTATCTAATGATCTACCTGGGGTCAGCCATCGCTGGAAGCGCATTGAGTCTGCATTTTTCCGCGCAGAAAGCTGTCTCCGTGGGCGCCTCCGGCGCAGTGTTCGGAATTGCCGGGGCATTGCTGATTGCGGTTTATCAGCACCGTGACACCTTACCCAAAGTTTTCGGCAAGCAAAACCTCACTGGCATGGGATTCTTTGTCTTCTATTCGCTGGCGCAAGGCTTCACCCACACTGGAATTGACAACGGTGCCCATATTGGAGGACTGCTTGCAGGCTGCGTAATGGCTTACATCTTGCCGAAACGTTTTGATATACAGCACTATGCCGCAACTATCAAGCGACGCAGTGTTGTAGCCCTGGCCGCGGCGATAGGCCTGTCAGCCACCATCGCGCTGTCTGCTCCTCCGGCCCATATCGACATGCAACGCCTCTTTGCTGGTGCCGTGGCATTTGACAGAGGCGTCAAGCGCTTTGAGGAGGCCTCCAAACTCATGCAACAGTTTCAGGAACAAGTCAAAAGCGGTCGCATGACGGAACTGGACCTTGACTCAAAAACCCGCACCGTATTGGCTCCTGCCTACCGCAAGGTATTGGCGGACCTCTCCCATGCATGGTTTTCCGCTGAGGATCCCCGCAATGAATTCCTCCAGGAACTCAGGCGTCTGACAGAGTTTCTTATTGAAGCGCTGGCCATGGAGTCAGTGGTGCAGGAGGGCACATCCAAAATTTCACCGGCCGACCCAGCTCGCGCAGAAATATTGAATGCAGAGACACTGAAATCAGCTGAACGTTTGAACGCACTCGGGGAGAAACTCAACAAGGCAACCCAAAATTCAAAAAATAGCTCCCCAGGAAAATAAGACCCGGATTTCAATCACGATCTATCCCTTTCATGCGTCAAAAATAATTTTGCGACGCTTCATCATCCCGCGTTTTCCACCCAATTCTCCAGCGTTAACCCTGCCACACGCTCAAATTCACGGGTGTTGTTGGTCACCAGTGTGCAGTTATCGGCCAGCGCATGACAGGCGATCCAAAGGTCATTGGCGCCGATGGGCGTGCCAGCCGCGCGCAGTTGCGTGAACTGCACCGCGTAATGTTCACAAACAGCTCGATTAACACCGTAATGCACCGGCACCACTCGGGTGAGCGCGTCTAAACGGCGCAGCACGTCCGGTTTGCGGGTACTGCGCTCGGCGCCCATGAGCAACTCGGAAAAGGTAAAAAACGACATACACAACTCGGCGCTACTACCTAGCGCATTCACGCGGTCGGCAACGGCGGGCGGCTTGTTCTTGATCAGATAAATCAGGATATTGGTGTCGAGCATGTATTTCACAGCGACTCCCGGTCCTGCATGAGTGGTGGCTCGTTTTTTCCGGCATCCAGCAAAGCCACGAACTCATCATCAAATGCGCTTAGCGCATCCAGCAAGGCAGCGCCTCGCTCAGTGGGTACGGGATGAAGTACCAAGTCGCCATCCGAATTGCGAAAAATCTCAACCCGACTGGTGTCAAACCTGAACTCCAGGGGAATGCGGACAGCCTGACTGTTGCCATTCATAAACACACGACTGATTGCAGTTTGCATAAAAACCTCTTGTACACACTTTTATGTGTGTATTTTGCATCACTGATGAGTTGCTTGTCAAAACATTCATTACTCAAAGCATCAGACTTCTGTTGACCTGATTCGCTACCCCACACCCAAAAAACGGACTGCGGCTATGAAAATCCATGTAAATCAATCACCACATGATAGATTTGCAATGATTTTTGCCAGAAAAACGCCAGGGAAACGCGAATCAAACCAACACACCGACATGCCCACTCCACAACCGCCCTTGCCCTGGCTTGAGCCCCATCAGACCTTCCCTCCGGTCTGTCTGGCCTGGGGGCAGGACACACCCGCCCCCGGCTTGCTGGCCGCGGGCGGGGTGTTGAATGTGGACACCTTGCGCCAGGCCTACCGCCACGGCATTTTCCCGTGGTTCAGCGAAGGGCAACCCACGCTGTGGTGGAGCCCTGACCCGCGCATGGTGCTGGATGTGGCCACATTCCGGCTGCATCCCTCTCTGAAGAAAACACTCAAAAAATTCCGGCAATCTGCGCAATGCGAAATCCGGATCGACTCCTGCTTCAAGGAAGTCATCACAGCGTGCTCCAGCAGTCCGCGTGAGGGGCAAGGTGGCACATGGATCGTGCCGGACATGATTGACGCCTATGTGAAGCTCCACCAAAGCGGCTTTGCGCACAGCATCGAAACCTGGGTGAATGGGGAGTTGGTGGGCGGCCTGTATTGCGTGGCGCTGGGCAAGGCCGTGTTTGGCGAATCCATGTTCAGCCGGGCCACCGATGCCTCCAAAATCGCGCTGGCGGCACTGGTGTGTTTTTGTCGCCACCATGGCATTGCGCAGATTGACTGCCAACAAAAAACACAGCATTTGGCCTCCATGGGCGCGCGAGAAATGCCCCGTGCGCTGTTTTTAACCCGGGTTGCCGCAGGCTTGGATCACGCAGCGCCACCCTGGCTATTTGAGGCACGCTTCTGGGACGAGTTGATACCGGCGACGTCCGCGTCCATACCCACGCCGAACACTATTATTTAGATAGCTAACTATCTATGTTCTATGTGGGCTAGAGGCCTATTTCATCAACTATTTCTCAATATTTTCAGGACTCCCGTACACTCTCGCCACTTTGTGCTGAGAGGCTAGTTTTGATGTCCATTGAGTCCACTCCCCCCTGCGTGCGGCAGTTTCGTCAAGTCTTGTTATGGCCCTTGCGCCTGATGCCCGTGCGGGGGTCCGAGGGTAAACACGCCAAGCCGTGGCAGATGCTGGCGGACATGGGCGATACCTCCCCCTGGCGTGAGGTGGTGGACGAGTACACCGGCGACACCGGTCGTTTTCATGAGCGCCATTACAACGAGTTTGTGACCTTCCTGCCCTATGTGCAGCGGTTTTTATACGGCGAAGGGCGCAGCCCCAAAGGCAGCGGTGCAGCCGCAGGCTCACCCATGCGGGTCTTTCGTCGCAGTGATGTGAGCGCGGTGCGTGCGGTACTGCGCCCGGGCGAGCCCCCCATCACGCTCGACATCGTCCATGTGGACCTTTACTTCTTCCTTGACCTGGACCTGGTGCTGCTCAACGTCGAAGTCAGCGCCAACGACCTGACCTTGCCTCAGGCGCAAGAGCTGTTGTACCGCTTTGGCCGGGGCTACCCCGCCAGCTGGGACGCTGACGGTAACGCCCAGCACTGCCTGTTCAGCGCCGAGTGGCTGGGCGCCGGGGGCCAGGTTTTGGCCCGCTCTGACGCCAACCAGCGCGACCTCTTCATGGCCCACGTCAGCCGCCACCGTGCGCCGCGCATTGCCGCGCATTGGGCGTGGCTGCTCGAACCCCTGGTGAGCGACCACTCCGACCAGCCAGGAAAACTGCGCTACCGCCAGATTGAGTACTACCGAATGCCACAACTGGCTTTTCTGGCCCTGGACAAGCCGCAAGCGCTGAGCCGCCATGATTTCATTCGCCTCGGGCTGGTCACGGGGCCGGCCATGTCCAGCAATGACACTGGCCTGCCCTATGCCGACACCCACCTCGCAGATTTCGAAAAACGCTTTTGTTATGACCGTTTTTGGGCCGCAGGCGGCACGGCGCCCCACACGCGGTATTTATGCAGCGGACACTCGCTGCTGGTGGTGGGCGATGCGAACAGTCCGTTTTTTGTGTGCAGGGACCGGGGCGTGCTGGCCCAGTTCCGGCATCAGCACTTCTTGCTGTTCCTGATTGCACATTTCCAAAAAGCGGCGTTGCTGATGTTTTCGGACCGGCTGGCCGAAGCCCTGAAAAACCTTGACATTGCCGACGCTGCCAGCGTGCGCCGCTTCAAACGAACCATACGCGACAGCTTTGCCGGCTTTTTGCGCTTCACCCACCGTTACTGGTTCCATGAGGTGTCTGAACAGGCGCAGGTACGCGCCCTGTTTCGCATATGCGCCAACCACCTTGAAATCGATGTGCTGTACACCGAGGTCAAACAACGCATTGCCGAAATGAACCAGTATCTGGAAGCCGACAGTCTGCGCCGCCAGGCCAACACCGTGGTGCGGCTCACCGTGGTCACCATCTTTGGCCTGATCGGCACGGTCACCACGGGCTTTCTGGGCATGAACTTGCTGGCCGAGGCCGAGGCGCCCGCGAGCCGCAAGCTGCTTATTTTTGCCATCGTCTTTGTACTGACCACAGCGCTGACGGTCTATACGATGGCCAAATCAAAACGCTTGTCGGATTTTCTGGATGTACTCTCCGACGAACACGTCAGTGTCTGGCAAAAATGCAAGGCACTGGCGCTCGTATGGCGCCGCGAGGGGGACTGAGGTGCCCCCAGCTGATCACTGCGCCTTGTTGATGGGAATGTAAATCTCCCCGCCTGCTTTTTTGAACTCTTCCGACATGGTTTCCATACCCGACTGCAGCGCCTGCTCGTCGCTCACGCCCTTGATCTTGGCGTAGTCGCGCACCTCTTGCGAGATCTTCATGGAGCAGAACTTGGGACCGCACATGGAGCAGAAATGCGCCACCTTGGAGGAGTCCTTCGGCAAGGTTTCGTCGTGGAAGTTGCGCGCCGTGTCGGGGTCGAGTGACAGGTTGAACTGGTCCATCCAGCGGAACTCGAAGCGCGCCTTGGACAGCGCGTCATCGCGCGCCCGCACGCCGGGGTGGCCCTTGGCCACATCGGCCACGTGAGCGGCAATCTTGTAGGTGATGATGCCCACTTTGACGTCGTCGCGATCCGGCAATCCCAGGTGTTCCTTCGGCGTAACGTAGCACAGCATGGCGGTGCCAAACCAACCAATCATGGCGGCACCAATGCCGCTGGTGATGTGGTCGTAGCCGGGCGCGATGTCGGTGGTCAGCGGTCCGAGGGTGTAGAACGGCGCTTCGTGGCAGTGCTTGAGCTGCTCGGTCATGTTGGCCTGCACCATGTGCATGGGCACGTGGCCGGGGCCTTCGATCATCACCTGCACGTCTTGCTGCCAGGCTTGCTGGGTGAGTTCACCCAGGGTTCGCAACTCGGCAAACTGGGCTTCGTCGTTGGCATCTGCACCCGAGCCGGGGCGCAGGCCGTCGCCCAGCGAGTAACTCACGTCATAAGCCTTCAGGATTTCGGTCATTTCATCAAAGTGGGTGTAGATGAAATTCTCTTTGTGGTGCGCAATACACCACTTGGCCATGATCGAGCCGCCGCGCGACACAATGCCGGTCATGCGGTTGGCGGTGAGGTGGATGAAGGCTAGGCGCACGCCCGCGTGAACCGTGAAATAGTCCACGCCCTGCTCGGCTTGCTCGATTAGCGTGTCGCGGAAGATTTCCCAGGTCAGGTCTTCGGCGACGCCGCCCACTTTTTCCAGCGCCTGGTAAATCGGCACGGTGCCAATGGGCACCGGCGAGTTGCGCAGAATCCAGTCGCGCGTGGTGTGGATGTTGCGGCCAGTGGACAAGTCCATCACGGTATCGGCGCCCCAGCGCATGGACCACACCAGTTTTTCGACCTCTTCTTCAATGCTCGACGTGACAGCCGAGTTGCCGATGTTGGCGTTGATCTTGACCAGGAAGTTACGGCCAATCGCCATCGGCTCCACTTCGGGGTGGTTGATGTTGGCGGGGATGATGGCGCGGCCCCGGGCCACTTCATCGCGCACAAACTCGGGCGTCATGATTTTCGGGATGCTGGCGCCAAAGCTGTTGCCTGCCAGGCGTTTTTCACGCTCGGCGTTGCCCAGGTACTGCTCCATCCATGCGAGTTTCTGGTTCTCGCGAATGGCCACGTATTCCATCTCGAGGGTGATGATGCCGCGGCGGGCATAGTGCATTTGCGAGACGTTGGCCCCAGCTTTGGCACGGCGTGGCGTGCGCTGCAGGCCAGCCGCCTGGGCGCGCAGGGAAGCCAGCGTCTCGGTCTCGCCGTTTTTCAGGCCATCATCCAGCGCAAAAGGCGTGCGACCGGTGTAGGACTCGGTGTCACCACGCGCCTCAACCCAGCTGCTGCGCACGGAAGGCAGGCCCTGGCGCACGTCGATGGTGGCGTTGGGGTCGGTGTAGGGACCGGAGGTGTCGTACACGACCACAGCCTCGCCATTGCTTTGCATGATTTCACGCATCGGCACTTGGATATCGGCTTGCGAGCCGGGCACGTAAATCTTGCGTGAAGCCGGTAAAGGCTCACGCGTGAGGCTCATCAACTGGCTGAATTTGTCGGGTGCATTCATCGCTTTGTCTCCTGATGGTGTGGCTGATTGCACCGGGGAACAATCAGCCAATCACGCGAACAGGGAGGACTGCACAAGACCCGGAGAAAACATACCCGGCATGAGGCGGGTAATGGGGCAATGACACTGCAGTCTGGCTCTTCTTACGCCGGTATGAACCGGATCAAGTTCGCGGGTTTGGTTGACCATCTCAGCGCATCCATAGCGCACCCCGGGCAGGGAGCAGTGTAAGCGATGTGATTGCTCTGTCAGCCCCCTCTCAGCTCACCCGCTGCCAAAACCACCAGGCTGCCAGCAACATCAGCAGCACCGAGCCGCCGCGCACGACCACACGGGTGTACCAAATCTTGTCCACCAGCGCTTGCGAGAGCAGCACCCAAAGACCCACGGCCAGCAATTGCCCCGCCTCAATGCCTATATTGAAACCCGCCAATGCCCAAGGCAACAAACCATCAGGTGCAGCCGCCTCCAGCAGCAAGCCGGCAAATCCGAATCCGTGCACCAGTCCGAATGCAAGGGCCAGTACATCGGTGCGCAGCCAGGGCACCGGGCGCAAATTCAGCAAGGCGGTGACCGCAATGGACAAGGCAATCACAGGCTCAACCCACGCGGGGGACGCTTGCGTCCAGCCCAGCGTGGCCAGCATCAACGTGATGGAATGGCCGATCGTGAAGGCGGTTACGGTCCGCAACAACGACACCCAGACACCGCTGCTGGCCGATCGTCCAAGCCGCAGGCGCAAGGGCAGTACCAGTGCGAGTAGAAAGGCAAGATGGTCATACCCTTCCAGCAAATGGTGCGTGCCCATGGCCGCGTAGTCCCGCAGGGCCGCCCACCGGTTCGATGATGGCGGGAGCACGGCGCTGACCGCGCCACTGCGCCCTGGTGTCAACACCAGACTGGCGGCGTCTTGTGGCCTGGCCGTGGTCAAGAGGTCTTTACCCGCAAGGCGACCGGCCACCAGCAAGCGGTGGGTGGCGTCCTGCTCCCTGAACAAGGTGTATCGGAAGGCGAGTGGGGTCATTGCGGCGCATTGGGTTTGCGCAGCCAGTCGCAGGTAAGCCCCGTCACCGCGACGCTCGGCACCATGGAACGTCCAATCCAAGTGGCAGGCTGTCGTCGCAGCCTTGCCGCTTGCCGATGGCTCCACAGGCAGGGCAAGTTGGGCCGACTCATTCAAAAGCGACAACACCTGCGGCATGACCGCCCGGGCTTCACCCCAGGTCACCCGTCCGTCAGCGTTGGCATCCAGGGGCAGCACTTGGTCCAGGTCTTTGATGGCAACGGCCAGCGTGAATCGATAGGCGCTTGTCGCCGGTTCAGCCACACTGGCAGGCGGTGCACTGTCGTTCACTTGCTGAACATCCAGGTAGGCGTCGCTGCCCTTGTGGGCCTGCGCCGTGCCTGCACTGAAAAAGACAACGGACATGAGGAAGATCAGGGCACGCATCATTTCGTCACCTTGTTGTCTTTGGAGGCCGGACTTTGCAGCACGGCAGTCAAGCGCAGGTCGTTCAATCCGACGACCTGAATCGCAGCGGTGATCTCCGCCAGTGCCACCGCATCGCTGGCCAGGCGGGCACTCTGGATCGCTACCCACCAGTCCAGCGGCTCACGCTGCAACCGCAGGTTGCTGCGCGCCAGAACCAGCGCACGGTTTGGGTTGTCATCCAGCCAAAGGGCCGTCAGGGCGAGTTCACGACCGTGCAACGCAGGATCGTCGCCCCGGCGAATGAGCTCCGCGGTTCGATCCTGTAACGCCGTGCGTGCGGCAATCCACTGCACGTCACCCAACCGGCGCCAGGCGGTGGCCCGGCGCAGCAGCACCGCGTCCGTTTCAGGCAATTTGGACAAGACCTGAAGCGCCTGGGTAGGCTGCCCGGTACGAAGCAACAAGTCGCTGTAGGCAATGGCGGTGTACAAGTCTGCTTGCAGCTTGAGACTTTTTTGGTAGGCCTGCACCGCGAGGCCATCATGCCCGGCCCGCTCTTGGCTTTCGGCCAACAACGACAAAAACCAGCTGCGCTGCTCTGCCGTCAGGGGCTGGGAGAGCAGGTTATGCAGTCCTTGCAAGGCCAGTTGATGTTCACCCAACAAAGATTGGGTTTCCAGGCGACAGGCGCTGGCATACAAGCCCTGCCCGGCACGCGCTACGGCGACGCAGGCCTCCAGGGCCGGTGTATAGCGGGCCGACAGGCGCTCCAGCGCGGCCAGGTTGAGCCAGCCCTGGGCATGGCCGGGCGCACGCGACAACGCGGCAACAAGAATTTGTCGGGCGGCATCAAACTCGTGCCGACCTTGCTGGACCGTGGCCTGCAAGACGGCCAACTCCGTCTGGGCCGTGGCCTGATCCCACCAGGGGGCCAAAACCGCCTGAGCCCGGCCCCAATAGCGGGTTTCCCCCGTCTGACGGGCCATGGCAATGTCCTGGTGTGCCGCCAGCGCCGCCGCAGCAGGGTCGGCCGTCTTGCGGCTTACCGGGATACGGGCAGGTCGGCTACGTGTGATGGCAGGCAGTACGTCCAGCACATCCTCATCGCGCGCGGGCTCCATGGCGGTCACCGACCATGCGCTGCAATGCAGAAGGAACAGTGCGGCTGCCAGACATTTTGAAATATTTTGCATTTTTTCTCCCGGTGAAACAGCCCGGTCGCCAGTGCTTTACTGATGGCCGGGCCGCACCCAAGGTCTTCAGTCAACAACGACAGCGATCGGATCATCGGCATCGTTTTCTGCCAGCGTCAGCAAATTGACATCGATCTGGTCACCGTTTTCAGACGTGCCTGCAATCAGTTTGCTGATATAGCTGGTCACCGCCGTCACGTTTTGGACCACGCCCGGGATCACAGCATCAGCAGCGCTACCGCCACCGCCCCCACAACCCGCCAGAAGCACCGTGCTGCCCACGGCAGCAAGCACCATTTTCGAAATGCACTTGTTCATGATTTCTCCTTTGGGACGTGGATCAGGAACCCGCGTTGGGCGTGTTCAGGTACGGGAAGGTCGACATGAAAGGCACGGTGGCCTGGTCGACGGCATCATGGATGTTGGCGGAGCTGGCGCCCAAGGGCACGCTCGACGGCTTGCAGGCAGACGTCACGCCAGCTACACCGGGCACGCTATTGAGCTTGAGGGCATCGTTATCGCCATTGATCACACACAAACCGCCCACCATGGCCACCAGTGCGATGTCCACCACGTCATCTTTGGGTCGGCGACCGTTGGGAAAGCCGGCATTGTCGGTACCGCCCGCCAGGGCATTGCCCGCCACACCCAAACGGTTCTGACCCGCAAACGGCACCGGTACCACCGCCGTGTTCAGACGCAGCATTTCAGAGGGCTTGGGATTGACCGCGGGTTTGTTGACACCCGTGATCCCCGTCAGGAACGTGGTCGCCAGGTCCGTGCGCGGCAGGTTGGTCGGGGCCACTGTGGCGCCCAAAACAACGCCCAGCAAAGCGGGCAACGTCGGGTTGGTGACATAGGTCAGAAACTGGGCGTCATCCTTCGGGCTCGATGCATTGAATTTGTCTTTGTCAGGCAGGCCTATGACCACCTCATTGACCAGCGGGTTGCCCAGGCGTGACACCTGCGCCCAGGCCCCACCAGCTTTCTCGGCCTTGTCGTTACCCGCGGTCGGGCTGCCGTTGAGCAGACGACCCTGGCGCAGGCTGGCCGTCGTCCAACCACCGATCACGGGCTCGCCAGAGGCGATCAGGCAGTCTTTGTGAACCTCAAGGGCCAGCGTCGTGATATTGGTCTTTTGGACCGCATGCTTGCCGCCCATGCCAGCCGCATCCTTGTTGGCTGGATCGAGTAAGACCGCAGCCGGTGCATTCACCAAATCAAAAATGGCGCCCAGGTTGACGGCAAAGCCTTCCTGGCGTTGACCCACAAAAACCTTACCCTGGTCTTTGCCAGCCGGGCAGCCGGGGATGGTGACGGTATGAATATGTTGGCCGGCGTAGGTAGCGTAATCGGCAATCGTTTTCATGCCGATGTTGTCCACCGGCTTCTCGAAGGTGGCTCCACCACCCGTTTTGGTCACGGCACTGCTCGTGCCTTTGCGGCGGTCACCACGCACCATGTTGACGGTGTAGGTTTCATTCACGTTCAAATTGGCGTCGTTCAGGGCGCTGACAGCGCCCACCTGAATCAAGGGAATCGGGACACTGGCCGACCCGATGGTCAACGGAATCGACTTGAGTGCATTCTTGAAGCGAAACTGGAAGGTCAGGTCCTCCTTGGCGTCGCCGTTGTTGTCGATGTGAATCTCGTACAGGGCGTTGGGGTCCATCGAGAAGTAGTTGGGACCGCCGTAGGCCGCCTGCAGAGGCTGGTAGTTGGCAAGCAGCGTCACGTAGTCGGAACGACCACCCGTGCCGTTGGACGCAATGCCTTCGTAGCTGCGAAACATATAAAAATCGGTACCGTCAACTTTGGGGCTGGTCGTGATGAAAGGTGCCTCGCGGTGGCTTGACGCCATGGCGCTGCCTGTTGCGACGACCAAAAGGCAAGCCTTGGCCAATTGAGTAAATTTCCTGTTCATGATGCATCTCCGGGTTGGGTTACAGCGAGTGCTGTATGACTGATACGCGGTCAGTTTTGAAATGGATTCAAAATCACACCGCGCGCCAGAAGATGTAGTCAGCCGTGTACTTCACGATCTGTTTCTGATCCAGTGTGGCCGCGCCACACATTGCAGCGGGCGCCACACCGCCTTGCGTGTTCACGCGCTGGATGTAACTCACACCCTGCATCGCGCCCATGCCCATCGCCGGGTTGGCCTTGACCAACTGCAAAGGAATGTTGCCAGCGCCCGCCGGGGCCACAGCCACCTGAGCGCCTGTGACCTTGGAGCCGTCCATGCTTTCCCAAGTCGCAGGGGGACCGTAATACTTGCCCACGCCTTTGCCGTTGCGGTCTTTCAGACCGGCATCGGGCCCGACAAACACCCATTCAAACTGGCCCGCCATGTCTTTTTTGACCCGGCATTGGTAAGTGATATCGCCCGCCGCCATGGTCTCCATCGCCACCACGTGGCCCATGGGAACCTTGACAGCATCCGGCAGCGCAGCTTGAGAAAAAGGCGTCATCATGGAGCCCTTGGTTGCGCAGGCAGACAGAGCGGCGACGGTGACAAGCGCCAAAGTGCTACGAATTTTCATGATCAAGTACTCCTGGATAAACAATAAAAAAAGAAATAAAACGCAAAGTGCGACAAGGCATGAATCCTTTTATTTCGCACCATCCTTCACCGACAGTGACGCCAGATAGGCCACCACATCCAACCGGTCGACCGGCAGTTCGACCCGGTAGCCCATGCCCTGGCCAGGCACCACCGCTTCGGGGTCTTCCAGCCAGGCAAGCAACTTTTCCTGACGCCACACATGGGTGGCTGAAGCCAGTGCGCCGGAGTAGTCGAAACCGGATGCCTTGCCGGCGACCCGCCCGAACACCGTCCCCAATGCCGGGCCGACCCGGTGGCTCTCCAGGCTATGGCAGGCCACGCAGCGCGACTCGAAAATGGCCTGGCCATTGGCCACAGAACCGGTCTGTGCACCCGCGGACATGGCCAACACGAGCAGCAGACCACCCACGGCTCTCATCAGGCACCAAACGACAGTGCGTTGGCAGGCAAGGGGCGGCCCAGCGCATTGATCAAAACGGTGAAGTGCATGGTTTCGTCAGCCGCCAGACGACCTGCGACCTTGGCCAGGTCTTTGTTGCCAAACGCGGGAATGACGCCCAGGTACGCATTGATGGCGCCCAGCTCCAGACGAGCGGCCAAGTCCAGCACATCGCCCTGGTTGCGCAGGGTGTCGGCCTTCAAGGCTTTGGCGTACTCGTCGAGCTTCTTTTCCATCACGGGTGTGCCGCCCAGCTTCTGGATGGTGGCGATCAATGCGTCACGGTGGGCCTTGTGGTCGGCCTGAAAACGCACCGCCACATCCAGCACCCCCTTTTGCAGCAGGCCGCTGCCAGCACCCAGTTGGTAAGCGTTGATGGCTTCATGCTCCAGACCCAATGCCACGTTCAAAATACTCACATCTTTGGACATGTCTCCGCCCATGCCTTGCGCCAGAGCACTTTTGCCAGCCAGCAACGCCACCGCTACGGCAGACAGCGTGCCCGTGCGGCCCATGAAAACACGGCGTGATGAAGCGATGGTGGGCGTGGAGATGATTTGAACAACAGATTTCATGATGATTTCCTTGAAGGTGGTTAACGACTTGAAGCCGTAATCAGAAGAAAAATTCGTCCGACGTTTTGAATACGCAACCAGGGCTGCAACTGGATTCAACTTGACCCTCAAACTTAGTCAGGTACTCAGGGAAAAATCCACTTCGCTTCTCACCGCGTATTCACAGCATCCCAACCCTCCGGCTGTTGTCCCCCAAAAATGATGCTTTTCCTGTTCGCAGACAATATCGTCATGAACTCAGAAACCCCTGACACCGAGCTGATCCTGTTGCTGGATCGCGTGGCCCTGCATGACCCCGCGGCACTCAAAGCCTTGTATGACCGCTGCTCATCCAAACTTTTTGGTCTAGCCATTCGCGTGGTCACCAACCGCGAATGGGCGGAAGACGTGTTGCAGGAAGCTTTTCTCAACATCTGGCGTGCCGCCGGTGACTACCGCGCGTCGCTGAGCCCTCCCATGGCCTGGATGGGCCTGATCGTGCGCAGCCGCGGGCTGGACTTTTTACGCCGCCGCGCCGCAGAACGCACCCACGTCACCCAGGAAATAGACGAAGTTCTGGCCGACACCCTGGAAGGCGACTCGCCTTGCCCCATGGACACCGCCCAGGCCAGCGAGCAGGCGTGGGCTCTGCACCAGTGTTTAGGCCAGCTTGAAAACCGCCAGCGTGAGGTGGTGAGCCTGGCTTATGTGCGCGACCTCAGCCACAGCGAGCTGGCGCAGCAACTCAAGCTACCGCTGGGCACCGTCAAAACGTGGATCCGGCGCGGGCTGGACCAGCTGCGCATGTGCATGGCGCGATTTGCGTAGGCCTGACCCATGAACCTGATCAACAACCCCGACCTGCTCGACCACCTGGCCAGCAGCTATGCCCTGGGCACCTTACGCGGTGGTGCACGCCGCCGTTTCGAAACCCTGGCACGTGAACAGGCGCCGGTGCGGGCAGCCGCCCTCATCTGGCAAACGCGCATGGCCAGCATGAACGAGCTGCAGCCCCAGTCAGCGCCCGCCCCGGCCGTGTGGACCCGCATTGACAATTTGCTTCAAGGTGAACTGGAGGCCCAAACCACGCAGGCCACGCGGCAGGCCGCAGTACTGGCGGCCACCACCAAAACGGGCCTGGGTAGTTGGCTACGCAGCCTCTCCCTGTGGCGCGGAGCCACCGCTGCTGGCGCCCTGGCCACCGTGGTGGCGGTCGTCACGGGCCTGAACCTGCGCACGCAACTGGGAGGCGAAATTGCGCAATTGCAAGCCAAGCTGCTGACCACACCGCAAATTGAATACGTGGCCGTGCTGGCGGACGACAAATCTGCCGCCTCCATGCTGGTCACGTTTGACGCCAAAAGCAAAAAGCTGACCCTGCAGCGCGTCGGCGGTTTCCAGGAAGCCGGGGACCGGTCATTGCAACTATGGGCCTTGCCTCCCGCCGGAGGACCCCGCTCGCTGGGCGTGCTCGGCAGCGACAAACTGTTGCGCCTGACGGCTGCGGAAAGCGATGTGCGTGAAATCCCCACCCTCGCCATCAGCCTGGAGCCCAAAGGCGGCGTCCCGAGCGCGGGCGGCCCCACCGGGCCTGTGCTCTTCAAGGGCGCGTTGATCCAGAAAATGCTGTGATGGAAGGCTGACCTGCAACAAACACGCCTGCCGCGCGAGTACAGGAGGCGTGTGGGTGTATAACCTAGGCCCCTCAGGTCGCAGGCCGCGTTGTCTTCAATGCCGCTTTTGACTCCACCACACCAATCATATGCAGGCGCCACGGGGCGCTACAACATCAAGGAAATTCAGACATGGGCGCGCAATGGAAAGCTAAAGGCAAGGAACTGGCAGCCAATGCCAAGGGCAAACTCTTTGGACGATTGGCCAAAGACATCATGATCGCGGCCCGCAGTGGGGCCGACCCGGCCTCCAATTCGCGCCTGCGCCTGGTGGTTGAGCAGGCCCGCAAGGTCTCCATGCCCAAGGAAACGCTGGACCGTGCCATCAAAAAGGGCGCCGGTCTGACCGGGGAATCCGTCAATTTCGAACACGTGATTTACGAAGGCTTTGCGCCGCACCGTGTGCCTTTGATGGTCGAATGCCTGACCGACAACGTGAACCGCACGGCGCCTGAGATGCGTGTGTTGTTCCGCAAGGGCCAACTCGGCACCTCAGGCTCCGTGTCATGGGACTTCAACCATGTGGGCATGATCGAAGCAGAGCCAGCTGCGGCTGGCGCTGACGCGGAACTGGCGGCTATCGAGGCCGGCGCACAAGACTTTGAACCCGGGGAAGAAGAAGGCACGACCACGTTTCTGACTGACCCGACCGATCTCGACCTGGTGAGCCGCGCGCTGCCCGCCCAAGGCTTCACCGTCCTGTCTGCGAAGCTGGGCTACAAAGCGAAGAACCCGGTGGACCCGGCAAACCTGACACCCGAACAACTGGAAGAAGTGGAAGCTTTCCTCGCGGCCATCGACGGCAACGATGACGTGCAAAACGTATTTGCAGGACTGGCGGGCTAAACCGCCTGTCCACACACGCAGACGGATCAGAACTGCAGGATCAGCGTCTTCAACGGTGGTTGTCCGTCGGTCGAGGGGAAGTCTGCGCCCGGTGCCAGTAGCTGGCAGTCGCGCACAGGCCGCCCCAGCTTGTCAGCGCAGCGCAGCACCTGCTCGCGCCAGTCGGCCATGGCAACCTTGGCCAGGTTGTTGCAGCAGATCAAGACACCCTCGTCGGCCGTCGCGAGAATCGCGGGTTTGAGCAAACTCTGGTAGTCACGCAGCAAATCAACCGTACCGAACGCGCTTTTCGCCCAGGCAGGGGGATCAAGAAACACCAGGTCAAACTGGCGCTGCTGCAGCCGCGGATAGTTCGGAAGTTGGTGGCCGCGACGGCCACCAACCGGCAGGCCGGCCAGTTGGCGGATGGCCGGAAAATAATCAGACTGAATAAACTGCATGACAGGCAGCGTCGGGTTCAGCGCCCCGTTTTCGCGACCTACCGCCAGATTGCCCTCGGCAAAATCCAGATTAACGACCTCGCTTGCGCCACCAGCCGCCGCACTCAAACCGACGCCACAGGTATAGGCAAAGAGATTGAGTACCGACTTCCCGGCACTGTGTTGCTTGACCCAGCCGCGAGCGTTGCGCAAATCGAGAAAAAGCAGCGGGTCTTGTCCTGCATGGCGGCCACGTATGCGGTAGTTAAGCCCCCATTCATGGCCCATCAAATCGGCCAGAGCAGCTGGTTCGGCCTGGTAGACCGGATCGCTTCGATCAACCCGAGAGTTGCCCCGCGAACGGTCGTTGTAGACGAGAAGCAGATCTACATCAAGGGTACGGCCACACTGATCCGCCAATGGCTGCAACTGGTCGGGGGGCAGGCTCTGATGAAAACTCTGCACCAGCAACTGCGGGCCATAACGATCAATGGTCAAGCCCCCTGCACCTTCCTGGCTACCCTGGAACAGGCGATAGCAGTCGGTGCCTTGCTGATGCAAGTCGGACAGCAATGTCCGGCGGTTTTCAAGGGCGGCGCTCAGCGCATGGTCGAAAGAAGTCATGCGCAATGGCTCGTGAAAGGGAAGGCGCGAAGTCTACCAAGGAAACGCAGGCGTCATCCGGCGCTCATCAAGCCTACAGCCTGAAAATGCGCTGCATCGGCATCCATTTTTCGCCAGCAGGTGTCCAGGGCGTAGGGACTTGATAGGTCCACATCAAGGTCTCCCAGCGCACGATGGCCGGACTGGAGCGGGTGGCCTGCGCCATCGCAGTCGCGTCATAGATGGCATCGTCCACATCCATCACCATGAACATCCGCGTGCCCAGGCGGTAGATTTCCATGCCCAGAACACCATTTGACTTGAGGTGCTCGCGCACCTCCGGCCAAATGCTCTCATGCGCTTTTTCATACTCGGCAATGCGCTGGGCATCGTCCACCAAATCCAGTGCGAGTGCGTAACGCATCAGGACAATGCCCGGTCGAGGTGGGTATAGCCACCGTCCACAAACACCCATTGGCCCGTGGTGTGTGACGACGCATCGGATAGCAGAAACACGCACATGCGCGCTATTTCATCTGATGTGGTCATGCGATGGCCCAAAGGGATTTTGGCCGTAATGGCTTTGAGCTTTTCATCGGCGTTGTCAAAGCTGTTGATCCAGCGCTCATACAGCGGCGTCATGACTTCAGCCGGAATCACGGCGTTCACGCGAACACCGTCATTGAGCAAGGCCGCAGCCCACTCCCGGGTCAGAGACAACTGTGCGCCTTTGGAGGCGCAGTAGCCGCTGGTATTGCCCTGCCCGGTGAGGGCGGTCTTGGAAGAAACGTTCACGATCGCCCCTTGGCTCGCTTTGAGATGAGGCACGCAGTAATGGGCCATCACATAGTAGTGAATGAGGTTGCGCTCCAGTGATCCCACGAACGCGTCGCGTCCTGCGTCCAGGCCAACGTTGTCGTTGATGCCTGCGTTGTTCACGAGCCCGTCAATGCGTCCAAACTGATCCATGACTTGCTGCACGGCCACGCCGCACGCCGCCTCATCTGACAATTCGACCTGAACAAAAAGATGCTGTGCAGTCGCGGCTTTGAGTTGCCCGGCAAACTCGGCCGTCATCGCACTTTTGCCGAAAATCACAGGGATCGCACCCTCCTTCGCAAGCGACAGGGAAATGGCGGCCCCGATGCCGCTGGCGCCCCCGGTCACGATGACGACTTTGTCCTTGAGATGCAAATCCATAAAAATTCCTGGTTGGCGTTCAATCGGCCGTGAGCGAAGGGCTCAGGCCATAACAGCGGATGGCATTGCCACTCCAAAAGGCGGACTGCTCCGCCAGCGTCAATGTGGCCTTGGCCCAGGTTTGCGCCAACTCATGCACGGCACCGTAAGTTGCAGCGATTTGACACACCGGCCAGTCTGAGCCAAACATCAAGCGGTCTGGCCCAAATACCGACAACGCATAGTCGAAACAGCCCCATATATTGACTTCATCGGCCGGTGCCAGACCCTGACCTGAAAACCATTGGGTCTCGGTCACCAACCCTGACAGCTTGCACATGACATGGGGCAAGCGGGCAAACCGGCTCATATTGTGGCGCCACTGGAAGGCCACATCGCTGTCCCTCGCCCAGTCTCGAAGTGATGGCTTGCCTGCATGGTCCAGCACCAGCCAATGGGCCGAGTGCCGGGCACACAAATCAATGACCAACGGGAGTTGGTGGTCAAACACCAGCACGTCATAGACCAAACCACGTTTTTGCAAAGCCGCCAATCCCATGTGAACTTCTGGTGCAGCCACCCAGGCAGCCACATCAGGCTCGTCTTGCAAAATATGCCGAAAACCCTTGAGCGTGGCGTCAGTACACCAGGCGTCAAGCTGGCTTTCCAACTCCGGGGAAAGCAGATTGGCCCAGCCGACGACACCCAACACGTGGGGATGTTGCTGCGCAACCAGGAGCAAAAAATCAGTCTCCTGCGCCACACAGCGCGCCTGAACAGCCACCACGCCGTGCACCCCTGCCTCACGCAGTGCATCTTCGCAGTCAACCGGCATGCAGTCGCGCTGCAAAGCAGGCATGCCGTCCGTGATCCAGGGGAACGCTTCGGGACGGTACTGCCAGTAATGCTGATGGGTGTCGATCTTCATGGCGCCATGGCAAGCTACATCACCGCACCGACGGACCAGGGCACAAATTCATTTTGGCCATAGCCGTGAAGCTCACTCTTGCTTTTCCGGCCCGAGGCGGTGGCCAGCACCTGGTCAAAAATACGCTGTCCCATCTCGGCAATCGAACACGTGCCATCAATGATCTCGCCGCAATTGATGTCCATGTCCTCCTCCTGGCGTTGCCACAACGCACTGTTGGTGGCCAGCTTGAGTGATGGCGATGGTGCGCACCCATAGGCGCTGCCGCGTCCGGTCGTGAAACAGATCACATTGGCACCACCGGCCACCTGACCGGTGGCACTGACCGGGTCATAACCCGGGGTATCCATGAAGGTCAAGCCATGGGCCGTCACCTGCTCGGCGTATTCATACACCGCTTCGAGGTTCGTGCTACCGCCTTTGGCCACCGCCCCCAGCGACTTCTCCAAAATGGTCGTCAGCCCACCGGCCTTGTTGCCAGGCGACGGGTTGTTGTTCATTTCGCCATCGTTGATCTGGGTGTAGTGTTCCCACCACTTGATTCGGGCAATGAGTTTTTCACCGACCTCGCGGCTCACCGCACGCCGAGTCAGCAAGTGTTCCGCGCCATAGATCTCCGATGTCTCGCTCAGAATGGCCGTGCCACCGTGGGCCACGAGCAAGTCAACCGCAACGCCCAGCGCCGGGTTGGCACTGATGCCGGAGTACCCGTCCGAGCCACCGCATTGCAGGCCAATGGTGATGTGGGCCGCGCTGCAGGGCACACGTGTCACCGCATTGGCACCTGGGAGCATGGCCCTGATGTGCGCAACGCCTTGTTCAACCGCCTTGCGTGTACCGCCAGCGTCCTGAATATTGAACACGCGCAGGTTTTCACCAGAACTCAGACCTCCGCTGGCCAACAGGGCGCTAATCTGGTTCGCCTCACAGCCCAGCCCAACGACCAGGATGGCCGCGAAGTTGGGATGCGCCGCGTAGCCAGCCAGGGTGCGCTGCAGGATCTGCATGCCCAGGCCGTGACTGTCCATGCCGCATCCGGCGCCATGCGTGAGTGCGACCACGCCATCCACATTGGGAAAGTCAGCCAGCGCGTCAGGGTGGTTTTCCCGGGAAAACTTGTCGGCCATGGCGCGTGCTGCAGTGGCAGAGCAGTTGACACTGGTGAGAATACCGATGTAGTTGCGTGTTGCCACCCGGCCGTCCGGGCGCTTGATGCCCATGAAGGTGGCCTCAACCCGGGCGGCGGCTGGCTTGGCATCTGAGCCGAAGGCATAGTCGCGCGAAAAATCTCCTTTGTCTGGCCCCATGTCCAGGTTATGGGTGTGAACATGTTCACCGGCGGCAATCGGCTTGCTCGCGAACCCGATGATCTGGTTGTAGCGCCGCACCGGCTCGCCCGCAGCCATGTCGCGTGTAGCAACCTTGTGCCCGGCAGGAATCAGGCCCCGGACCTTGACTCCCTCAATCAGGGCGCCGCCCAGCAACTGGGCACGGGCGATCAACACATCGTCGCTAGGATGAAGGCGGATGAAGGGCGTCATGGTTTACCTGGCCGCTATGCAGGTTTGCGTCTGCGTTCCAAGCCCCTCAATACCCAGATGCATTTTTTGCCCGGCACGCAGGTACACCGACGGCTTTTGCCCCATGCCAACACCGGGGGGGGTGCCGGTGGAGATCACATCGCCGGGTTGCAGGCTCATGAAACGGCTCAGGTAGCTGACCAAAAACGCCACCTTGTAGACCATCGTGGCGGTGCTGCCGTTTTGAAAACGCTTGCCATCCACCTCCAACCACATCTTCAGGGCCTGCGGGTCGGGCACTTCATCGGCGGTCACCAGCCAGGGGCCTGTCGGACCGAAGGTGTCGCAACCTTTGCCTTTGTCCCAGGTGCCGCTGCGGTCCAACTGGTATTCACGCTCGGACACGTCATTGACAACACAGTAACCCGCCACGTGCGAAAGCGCATCGGCTTCTTCAATGTAACGCCCGCCCTGGCCAATGACCACGCCCAGCTCCACTTCCCAATCGGTCTTGACCGAACCACGGGGAATTTCCACGTTGTCATCCGGGCCGACGATGGCGCTCGTCCACTTGTTAAACACCACCGGTTCCGGCGGCACCTGCATGCCACTCTCTGCCGCGTGGTCCGAGTAATTCAGGCCAATGCAAATGAACTTGCCCACGCTGCCAACGCAGGGGCCAAGACGCAAATCCTGCTGAGGCACGCCAGCCACCAGAGGCAGGCTGCTCACATCCAGGCCACGCAACGTTGCCAGGCTTGCGGGCAGCAAGGCTGCGCCAGCCACATCGGAAATCACGCCCGACAAATCCCGCACCCGACCTTGGGCATCCAGCACCCCGGGTTTCTCCTGACCTGGCAATCCATAACGTAAAAGTTTCACAGTCTTTTCCTCAAAATTAAAAAAAAAAGGGGCACATCAATCGTAAAGAACCGCCGCGATCTTGGCGTCCTTCATGTTGGACTTGTCATAGTAGTAAAAGCCGGTGTCAATGATCTTGGGCAGCTTCTCGCCCTTGAGCGCTTTCACCGCGGCTTCCACGGTTTTGTAGCCGATGCCCACCGGGTTTTGGGTGATGGCGCCTGCGATGGTGCCATCGTTGATCATGTCCTTCTGGGCCTTGCCGGAGTCAAAACCAATGATGATGACACCGGTCTTTTTGGCTTCCTTCAACCCCTTGCCCGCCCCAATGGCCGACCCTTCGTTGGTGCCAAAGATACCTTTGAGCTTGGGGTGGGCTTGCATGAGGGTCTTGGCAATCTCAGCCGACTTCAGGTGGTCACCGCCGCCGTACTGCACATCAACCACCTTGATCTTGGGGTGCTTGGCCTTCATCTGGTTCAAAAACCCATCACGCCGGTCGGTGCCGGTAGTACTGGTCTGGTCGTGTCCGATGACGGCCACTTCGCCCTCACCGCCCATTTTTTCGGCCATCTTGTCGGCGGCCAGGGCGGCAGCCGCCTTGCTATCGGTCTGCGCGGTGGTCAGGACAATATCGCTGTCTACCCCGGAGTCAAAAGCGATCACGGGAATCTTCGCTGCCTGGGCCTTTTTGAGCAATGGAATGGCCGCCTTGCTGTCCAATGCGGCCAGGCCAATGGCCGCTGGCTTTTTGGCCATGGCGGCAGACAGCATGTCAATCTGCTTGTCCACCTGCTGCTCGGTCTCGGGGCCATCAAACGTGACCTTCACTTTGTAATCTTTGCCAGCCTGTTCAGCCCCCTGCTTCACGGCTTGCCAGAACTGGTGCTGAAAGCCTTTGGAGATCAAGGGGATGTAGATCTCTTGTGCCGAAGCGATGCTGGAAAAACCTGTCAGGGCGAGGCTGGCGGTGAGCACCAGTAGTTTTCTTTTTGCGTTCATGGATTTGTCTCCTGTTGAAAATGAGTCGTCGTCAATGCGACATCAGGCAATACGTCAGTGCAAGTCGTTGGCTTGTGGGTCAGGCAGTCTCCTTACTTGTTTCGGCGCCGCAGGTTGTCGGTGTAGACAGCCAGAATAATGATCAACCCGGTGAGCACCATCTGCCATTCCTGGGCGACCGACATGATGCGCAGGCCGTTGATCAACACACTCATGATGAAAGCCCCAATGATGGTGCCCATGATCGTGCCCACGCCTCCGCTGAGCGAGGTGCCGCCAATGACCACTGCCGCAATGGCGTCCAGCTCGTAACCCTGCCCCAAAGCAGGCTGGGCCGAGTTCAGCCGCGAGGCAATCAACAAGCCCGCAATGCCGCAAATGCCACCGCTGAACGAATAGATGATGACTTTCCAGCGGTCTACATTCACACCCGACAGGCGCACGGCTTCTTCATTGCTGCCCAGGGCAAAGGTGTATCGGCCCAGCGCCGTTTTATTCAGGATCACGGCGCACACCACCGCCACCAGAAACATGATGAGGACGCCGTTGGGAATCGGCAAGGCAGGGATGAGATCACCCATGACGGAGCCCAGCGCAATCTGGTCGAACCCCTCAATGTCGTTGAAGTAGATGGGCCGGGTGCTGGTGATGATGAGCGACAGGCCTTTGAGCAGCATCATCATGCCCAGCGTCGCAATGAAGGGCGGCACCTTGAGCTTGGTGATCGCCAGGCCGGACAGGCACCCCGTCAACGCCCCCATGGCCAGGGCACACAAAATCCCCAAAGGCAGCGGCATGCCCATTTTTACCAAAAACACGCCTGCCATCACCGCGCAAAACGTCATCAGCACGCCCACCGACAAATCAATCCCCGAGGTAATGATGATGAAGGTGCTGGCAATGGCCAGCACGCCAATCACCGTGGTGGACTGCAGGATGCCGATGATGTTGTCCTGCGTCATGAAGGCGTCCGGCTTGAGTGCCGTGAAGATCATGATCAAGACAATCAGGCTGGCGAATGCCAGCAGCTTTTGCCTGGCCTGCCCGCCGGTCAGACGCGCCAGCCAGGACGGGGAAGAAGTGGATTGGGACATGGGGATACCTTGGTTTTTTTGGAATTCAGCACGCCACCGGGGCGGGCTCGCCTTCGCGACGGGTGGCAAGCGCCATCAGGCTTTCCTGCGTGGCGCGGTCACCCCGCACTTCACCCGTGATGCGGCCTTCGCACATCACCAGAATGCGGTGGCTCAGTAACAACACCTCGGGCAGCTCGGACGAAATCACCACAATCGCACGGCCCTGTGCGGCCAGGTCATTGAGCAGCTTGTAAATCTCGCTCTTGGCGCCCACATCGATGCCCCGCGTGGGTTCGTCAAAAATCAACACTTCGCAGTCTTGCACCAGCCATTTGGCGATCACCACCTTTTGCTGGTTGCCCCCTGACAGCAGCCGCGCCGTCTGCGTGAGCGATGGAGTTTTGATGCGCAGTTTGTCCACCATCTGCCGCGACACCTCGCGGATGGCGGCCTGATTCAGGAAGACACCCCACTTCAGCCAACGCTTGAGGCTGGGCAAGGTGATGTTGGACGCCACATCCATGCCCGTGGCAAGGCCAAAATGCTTGCGGTCTTCCGACAAATAGCCAATGCCCGCTTGGACGGCGTCCTGTGGGGAGGTAAGCCGGATGGTCTTGCCGCGCACACGCACCTCACCGGACTCGATCGGGTCAGCGCCGAAGACGGCGCGTGCCACCTCCGTACGCCCCGCGCCCATCAAGCCGGCAAAGCCAACGATCTCGCCACTGCGCACGGTGAAGCTCACGTCCCGAATGGTTCGGCCGCGGTTCAAGCCACGCACATCCAGCAGCACCTCGTTGGCAGCGGTGTCGGGAATTCTTTTTTCAGTCGGATCCAGATTGCGCCCCACCATCATGGCAATCACCCGCTGCATGGGGGTGTTGGCCGGCACGGTATCAATCGTACTGCCGTCGCGCATGATGGTGATCCGGTCAGCGATGCGCTGAATCTCGTCCATCTTGTGGGAGATGTAAACGATACCTACTCCTTCGCTTTTGAGCTGGCGGATGATGCGAAACAACTCGTCAATCTCGGCATTGTTCAGCGCAGCCGTCGGCTCATCCATGATCAACACGCGCGACTTGAAGGACAAGGCCTTGGCAATTTCAACCATCTGCTGGCGCGCCACCGTCAGCGCGCCAATGGCCGTGGCGGGGTCCAGCACCAGGTTCATGCGGTCAAACAACACCTGCGTGTCCCGGTTGAGGCGATCTTCATCCAGAAATAGGCCCCAACGGTCCCGCGGTTCGCGGCCCAGGAAAATATTTTGCGCAGCGGTCAGGTGATTCATCAGGTTGAGTTCCTGATGGATGATGCCAATGGCCAGGCTTTGGGCATGGGCCGGGCTGTCAATCTCCACCACCTGGCCATCCAGCTTGACCTCGCCTTCGTCCTTGCGGTAGACCCCCGCCAGAATTTTCATCAACGTGGACTTGCCTGCCCCGTTCTCCCCCATCAGGGCGTGTACCTCGCCCGCGCGCAGGTCAAAGCGCACCTTGTCCAGCGCACGCACGCCGGGAAACGACTTGCTGAGGTTGTGGATGGAAACGAGTGATGCCACGGTCATGCCCTGAGTAAAAGCTGTCGACTCAAATGGTGACGCCACCGTCCACCAGCAGCGTCTGGCCGGTGACGAAGCGGGACTCATCGCTGGCCAGAAACACCACCATGGGCGTGATGTCATCCACCACCGCCAGGCGCCCCATGGGCTGGCGGGCGATGAAGTCTTTTTCGGCCTGTACCGGATTCGGGTCGCTGATAATCCGCCCGCGCAGGGACGGCGTGTCCACGGTCCCCGGACACAAGGCATTGGCTCGCAAGCCAGCCTTGACGTAGTCCGCCGCCAAGGATTTGGTCAGGCCGATGACTGCCGCCTTGGTCGCCCCATAGGCGCAGCGGTTGGCAAACCCCTTGATGCTCGACGCCATGGACGCCATGTTGATCACGGACACCGACGCGCCCTGTGTCTGCGCTTTCGCCAGCATGGCGGGCAGAAAGGCGCGCGTCATGCGGAACATGCTTTTCACATTCAACTCAAAGCTGTTGTCCCAATCGGCCTCGCTGCCATCCAGCACACTGCCACTGGACACCATGCCCGCGCAGTTGAACAACACATCCAACGCGGGCAAACTCGCGGCGAGTTGCTGCACTGCCGCGTCATCACGCACATCCAGCAACGCCACTTGAATGCTTGAAGACTCTGCAGCCAGAGTGTCCAGGAGCGACTGCTGAATGTCCGTGGCAATGACGCGGGCGCCTTCTGCGGCGCAGGCCAATGCGCTGGCGCGGCCAATGCCCTGGCCCGCCGCGGTGATGAGCATTGTTTTACCTTCCAGACGACCTTGACGCATGTTCTGCACTCCCATCAATTAATTCACAAATGAATAAGTTATTCATATATGGTTTAAATATACGAGTGTTTGTACAATGTGAACCTAGTGCTTTCCCTAGGATGAGACCGCTCTGTTATAAAAAGCTCAACCCCTGCCCACGACCCGCCCCATGCAAGACACAGCTCCCAAACCCCGCGGCCGTCGCCCCAAAAGCAGCGACACCCCCGACGCATTGACCGCCACCGACGACCGTTACCGCGCACCCGCGCTGGACAAGGGTCTGGACATCCTGGAACTGCTGGCCGCCCAGCCACAAGGACTCACCCGCGCGGAGATCGTGAAAGAAATGGACCGCAGCGCCAATGAGATCTACCGCATGCTCGAGCGCCTGGTCGCACGGCAATACGTGATGCGCAATGCCTCGGGCGACCGCTACGCGCTGAGCCTGAAGCTGTTTGCCCTGGCGCACATGCACCCGCCCTTGAGCCGCCTGATCAACCAGGCCCTGCCCATCATGGATGACTTCGCGCGCAAAGCCGAACAAGCCTGCCACATGGGGGTTTATGACCGTGGCAATGTCCTGATCAGCGCCCAGGTCAACGCCCCGCGCGGATGGAGCTTTTCATTGCAGCGCGGTGCCCGCGTGGGGCTGCTGGACACCGCCTCCGGCCATGTCTTGCTCGCGTTTTGTGATGAAGGAAGCCTGCAACGCATGCGTGCAGAACACATACCGCTCGATGGCGAGGTGCCCATCACCGAAGACGCCCTGGCCCAGACGCTGGCCGACATCCGCACCCGCGGCTACCTGGAGCGCGACAGCGCGCAGACGTTTGGCGTGGTAGACATCTCCTTCCCGATTTTGGGGCCCGACGACACCGCGTTGGCGGTCCTCACGTGTCCGTATATGCGGCGCATCGACCGGCACGCTGTACCTGAATTGGGCCGTGTGCGCGATTTTCTGCAACACGCAGCACAAGCGCTGTCGCTCACGCAAGGCACGCAGCGCCATCGCACCTGAGTCGCGCTGCTTCAATCAACTGAGTAATGAGTAGCGTGAGGCACGCTCCTGCTGCGTGAAATTGCTACTTATTTAATAGCTACTACCGCACGCTCAACAAGGGCTACAGGCCAAAAACACCTAAAAATGTTCAGCGAGAAACCGTTGGTCAGCCATACAGAACCAAACCTGCAGCAGGTTCAACCACGATGACAAACACCCCAGCCTACGCCCTCTTCGCCACGCCCATCGGTCATTGCGGCATCGCCTGGGGCGAACGCGGGGTGACCGGCGTACAGCTGCCCGAGCAGAACGAGGCGGCTACACGTGAGCGCATGGCGCGCAGGTTTCCACGGTGTAGCGAAAGCATTGCGCCATTCCCGGTGCAAAACGCCATCCGCGCGGTTGTGGCTTTGCTGAGTGGTGCGCCCACGGACGCGCGGGCGGATTCTCGGCCAATGGCGGCGTTTCGACCAAGCTGCGTTTGCTGCTGATTGAACGCGCACACTTTAACGGACCGGGGCTGTTTGATGATATTGACAGCTGAGACGGTGTCACTTAAATAGCGCGGACTCGCTCCTGCATGTCACGGTGCTGACACAGGAGGCCACTATCGTTGTCGCAGCCACGGGGCCTGACCCAGTCGTCCCTCTGCTTTCAACGTCGGCCTCAACACAGAAAATTTCTCATCGTGAAAATCAAACATCTCATTCTCGCCGTCGCTGCAACCTGCTGCGTCTCCGCGCAAGCGGCCTCCCCCTTCAGCCTGAGCAACTATTCAGTTGCGGCCACTTACTCGCTCGACCTACTCGGCGGCACCACAGGCGGAATTTCAGGCCTGGAAGCCTCGGCGGTGACCTACGCCAAAGATCGCATGGACCCGCTTACCGGAAAGCTCGGAACGCTGTTCTTTGTGGGCGATGAAGGCACGGGCGTAGTGGAGATTTCACGTACTGGTCAGACACTTGGCACCATGAGCTTCAACTGGGCCAGCACCGGCAGTACCAAACACGACACAGAAGGATTGACCTACCTCGGCGGTGGTGTGCTGGTTGTTGGTGAAGAGCGGTTGCAAGATGCCTACAGCTTCAACTATGTGGCCGGTGGCACGGCCAACCTGGCAAACAAGGCCGTGTCAATCAGCAATACCAATGTCGGTAACAGCGGCATGGAAGGCATCAGCTATGACCCACGCAATGGCGGCAGCTTCGTGACCGTCAAGCAAGAAAATCCGCAAAACATCCTGGCTGGTACGCTCAGCTTCGCCGCCGGAACGAGCGGCGTGGCTACCATGGCGGCCTTGTTCGACCCCAATGTGAAATTGGGCCTGACCACTCTCTCTGACGTGCAGACCCTGTCGCCGGTTGACGCCTTGTCGGGAACGTCCGCCGCGGACAATTTGCTGGTGTTGAGCCTGGGCTCACGCCAACTGCTGGAAGTCGATCGCCTTGGCAACATCAAGAGCAGCTTTGACCTGGCCAGCGTCATGCCTGCCAACGGCATCGAAGGCGTGACCATCGACGAAAAAGGCACCATCTACATCGTCGCCGAGCAATACCAGCCCGCAAATGGCACGGTTGATGTCACGGCCCGCTCACAGCTCATTGTCCTGACTGCGCCCGTGCCGGAACCAGAAACCTACGCCATGCTGTTGGCCGGTCTTGGCCTGGTGGGCGCCATCGCACGTCGACGCAAAGCACAACAAACCTGAACGCCTAAGCCCCATACCCGCAATTAATTTCAACGGCTCACCACCAGATTTCAAACTGCGCACGCCAGGCTGCCCGTAACATGCAGGCTCCAACAAGGAGACCTGCGTGCCTGTAATCACCAACATTGAAGACCTGCGCGTTCTGGCGCAAAAGCGTGTGCCCCGCATGTTCTACGACTACGCCGATTCCGGCTCGTGGACCGAAGGCACCTACCGCGCCAACGCCGAGGATTTCCAGAAAATCAAGCTGCGCCAGCGCGTGGCGGTGAACATGGACAATCGCAGCACAGCCACCCAAATGGTGGGCATTGACGTGAAAATGCCCCTGGCCATTGCCCCGGTCGGCCTGACCGGCATGCAGCATGCCGATGGCGAAATCCACGCGGCCAGGGCGGCTGAAAAATTCGGCATTCCCTTCACCCTGTCCACCATGAGCATCTGCTCGATTGAGGACATCGCCGCCAACACCAGCGCGCCGTTCTGGTTCCAGCTCTACATGATGCGCGACCGCGAGGCCATGGCCGCCATGATCGAACGGGCCCGCGTGGCGCGCTGCAGTGCACTGGTGCTCACGCTCGACTTGCAGGTGATTGGCCAGCGCCACAAGGACCTGAAAAACGGCCTGACGGCCCCGCCCAAACCCACCCTCGCCAACATCATCAACCTGATGACCAAACCACGCTGGTGCCTGGGCATGCTGGGCACACGCCGGCACACCTTTGGCAACCTGGTCGGGCATGTCAAGGAGGTCAGCGACATGAACTCACTTGCAGCCTGGACCAACGAACAGTTCGATCCCCGCCTCACCTGGCCCGACGTGGAATGGGTCAAGCAACAATGGGGGGGCAAGTTGATCCTCAAGGGTATTCAGGACGTGGAAGACGCGAAGCTGGCCGTGGCCAGCGGCGCGGATGCCATCGTCGTCAGCAACCACGGCGGGCGCCAGCTTGACGGGGCACAAAGCAGCATCGGGGCCTTGCCCGCTATTGTGGACGCCGTCGGCGGCCAGATTGAAATCCACATGGACGGCGGCATCCGCAGCGGGCAGGATGTTCTCAAGGCCCGCGCCCTGGGCGCCACCGGCTGCTACATTGGCCGCGCCATGATCTACGGCCTGGGCGCCATGGGCGAGGCAGGCGTGACCAAAGCACTGCAGATCATCCACAAGGAGCTGGACATCACCATGGCTTTTTGCGGCCACACCAACATCAACACCGTGGACAAAAGCATTTTGCTGCCGGGCACCTACCCGGTGTGAGCAGGGCCGGTGTCCGCGGCTGCCGGGCCCCTTACAGCAGCTGCGTGCACAGCTTGAAGTCAGCGTCTTCCGCGAACGACTTGACCGTAAAGCCCAGGCCGCGCATCAGCTTGAGCATGTTGGGGTTGTTGGCCAGTACCAGGCCCTCAATCTCGGTCAGGCCTTTCTCGCGGGCAAAGTCCATGATGGACAACATCAGGCGCGAGCCCAGGCCCTGGCCCCCAAAGTCGTCCGCCACCACCAGAGAGAACTCGCAGCTGGTGCGGTCCGGGTTGGTGATGTAGCGCGACACACCCACCACGCGCGCCACCTCGGTGGTGTTACCGTCAGCACCCACACATTTTTCACGGACGATAGCCACCAGGGCCATCTCGCGGTCATAGTCAATCAGTGTGAAGCGCGACAGCATGGTGGCGGGCAACTCCTGCATGCTGGAGACGAAACGGAAGTAGCGGCTCTCGGTCGAGAGCTGACGCACAAACTCCTGCAGCATGCTGGCGTCATCCGGGTGGATGGGACGCACCGTGTATTCGCCACCACCCCGCAAGGGCCACTGCTGTTCATGCTGCGAGGGATAGGGCAGGATGGCCAGGTGGTTGTAATTGCGCGCTGAAGGCGGTGCGTTTTCAACCACGATGCGCGCATCCACGGCCAGCGCACCTGACTCGTCCACGATGATGGGGTTGATGTCCATCTCGCGCAACTGGGGCAGCTCGCACACCATCTCGGACACCCGCAGCAGCACCTGCTCCAGCGAGGCCATGTCCACCGGCGCCGCGCCGCGCCACGCACCCAGCGTTTCGGCCACGCGGGAGCGCTCAATCAGGCGCCGCGCCAGAAACTGGTTCAAGGGCGGCAACTCCATGGCACGGTCGTTGATGAGTTCAATCATCGTGCCACCCGCACCAAAAGCAATGACGGGCCCGAACGGGTCATCGGTCACCAGGCCGATGTAGATTTCGCGTCCGCGCTTCTGGCTCGACATGTTCTGGACGGTCACGCCATTGATGCGCGCGCCGGGCTGCAGCCTGGCCACCGCCTGCATCATGTCCAGGTAGGTATCACGCACGCCCACGGCATTGAGAATGTTCAGCGCCACGCCCTGCACGTCAGACTTGTGGCTGATGTCGGGCGAGTCAATCTTGAGCGCCACCGGAAACCCGAGCTGGGTCGCAATCATGATGGCTTCATTCACGTTGCGCGCCAGGATGGTCTTGGTCACGGGAATGTGAAACGCGGCCAGCAGCGCTTTGGACTCCATCTCGGTCAGCACCTTGCGGCGCTCGGCCAGCACGCTCTCAATCAGCATGCGTGCCCCTTCCACGTCGGGCTTGGCCAGGTCCGACAACGGCGGGGGCGTTTGCTGCAGCAACTGCTGGTTTTGGTAGAAGGAGGCAATGTTGCCAAACGCACCCACGGCCGCCTCGGGCGTGCGAAAGGTGGGAATGGCGGCCTCGTTCAACAGCAGCCGCGCCTCGCCCACCGTGGCATCACCCATCAGGCAGGTCAGCAAGGGCTTGCCCAGCTGCTTGTTGCACGCCACCAGCGCGGCAGCAATGGTGGCACTGTCCACCCCGATCTTGGGGGAGTGAATGACCAACACGCCATCGACCTGGCGCGCCTTGCCGGCGGCTTCCACGGCTGCCTTGAAGTGCTCGGGACCCGCGTCTTCGGACACATCAATCAAATCCACCAGCGAGGCCAAAGGCGGCAACAGGGGTTTGAGTGCCTTCATCTGATCGGGATCCAGGCACGCCAGCTGCAAATTGATTTCACTCACCCAGTCCGCCGCCAGCACACCCGGGCCACCGCCGTTGGTCACAATCGCCAGGCGGCGCCCCACCGGCCGGTAGCGCGAGGCCAGGCATTTGGCCGCTGAGAACAGTTGCACAAACGAGCGCACCCGCACCGCACCGGCGCGGCGCAAGGCGGCGTCAAACACATCGTCGCTGCCGACAATGGCACCGGAATGCGTCAGCGCCGCCCGGTTGCCTGCTGTTTTGCGCCCGGCCTTGAGCACCACCACCGGCTTGGCGTTGGCCGCGGCGCGCAGCGCGCTCATGAAACGGCGCGCGCTGCTGATGCCTTCCAGATACACCACGATGCTGTGGGTTTGCGCGTCCGACGCCAGAAAATCCAGCACCTGGGCCATGTCCACTGCGGTATTGGGGCCCAGCGACACGACAGTCGAAAAGCCCACACCATTCTTTTGTGCCCAATCCAGAATGGACGCGGTCAGCGCGCCCGACTGGGAGACCAATGCCAGCGGACCCGGTGCACACATGGTGCCTGCCACACTGGCGTTGAGCTGCAAAAAAGGGCGCTGAAAGCCCAGGCAATTGGGGCCCAGCAGATGAATGCCATCGCGCCGCGCAATCTTGTGCAACTCGGCCGCGTGGCTGGCATCGATGCCGCTGGAAATCACCAGCGCCGCCCGGCACTTGATGCGCCCCGCAATCTCCAGTGCGGTGGCCACTTCGGCCGCCGGTACCGCGATGATGGCGAGGTCGGCCTGCGCCTGGGCCAGGTCGGCCAGCGTGCCCATGGTGTGGATGTCCAGAAAAGCCAGGGTGCCGGCAAAACGCTGCTCCACCAGGGAGCGGTGCAAGGCCTGGGCCTGCGGTGTCTGCGTGGCCGGGTCGTCCGCCTTGCCCGCGAACACCACGATCGACTGGGGTGAAAACAAGGGCGTCAGAAAGTGCTTGTCCATGGGGCATCCAATGGGAAAAATGTTGCTGCAAAGCAGCATAACCAGTTTGAGTCGGTCGAGGCTTGACCTGGATCATGACGGGTTCGGGCTATCCTTGCCTCATGCAAACAAAATTCGTTGGCTGAATGCCGCCAACCCGCCGATGACGTGAAACCCCAGCCCCCCGGCATGCTACGTCGCATTGCCCATCTGGACATGGACGCGTTTTATGCGTCGGTTGAACTGCTGCGCTACCCGCAACTCAAGGGCTTGCCGGTCGTGATTGGCGGCGGACGGCGCGCGCAGGACGAAACCTTGCGCCAGACCTATGAAGGCCATACGCTGGCCGACATTGCCGTGGACGACTTTCCCAGGCTCAAGGACTACACCGGCCGCGGCGTCATCACCACCGCCACCTACGCCGCGCGCCAGTTTGGCGTCGGCTCGGCACTGGGCCTGATGAAGGCCGCCAAGCTCTGCCCGCAGGCCATCCTGCTGCCGGTGGATTTCAATGAATACCGCAAATACTCGCGCGCCTTCAAGGCCATCATCACCGACATTGCCCCCCTCATGGAAGACCGCGGTGTGGACGAGGTCTACATCGACTTCACCGATGTGCCCGGCGGCCAGCGCGAGGGCGGGCGGGTGCTGGCGCGCCTCATCCAGAAAACAATTTTTCAGGAGACCGGACTCACCTGCTCGGTGGGTGTGGCCCCCAACAAGCTGCTGGCCAAGATGGCCAGCGAATTCAACAAGCCCAACGGCATCTCCATCGTCCATGAAGACGATGTCGAAAGCCGGATCTGGCCCCTGGCCTGCCGCAAAATCAATGGCATTGGCCCCAAGGCCGACGAGAAGCTCAAACAACTGGGCATTGAGACCATCGGGCAACTGGCGCAACGAGACCAGCAATGGCTGATCGACCACTTTGGCCAGAAAACCGGCACCTGGATGTTCGAGGCCGCGCGGGGCCGCGATACCCGGCCCATCGTGCTGGAGAGCGAGCCCGTGTCCATGAGCCGTGAAACCACGTTCGACCGCGACCTGCATGCGGTGCGTGACAAAGCCGAGTTGGGCGCCATCTTCACCCGCTTGTGCGAGCAGGTGGCCGACGACCTGCAGCGCAAAGGCTATGTGGGCAAGACCATTGGCATCAAGCTGCGTTTTGACGACTTCAAAAGCGCCACCCGGGACCTGACCCTGGACACCCACACAGCGGATGCCCCCACCATCCGCCGCACCGCCGGGCTGTGCCTCAAACGCGTGCCGCTGAACAAGCGCCTGCGTTTGCTGGGTGTGCGCGTGGGCTCGCTCGTGAAAGCCGACACTCTGGTCAATTTAGAAACAAATCAGCCTCTAGCCCAGGAACTACCTGCACAAGTAGCTACTAATTCAATAGCAATCACCCGACAGCTTTTTTAGCCAATCCCGTTGAGAAGCACATGCGGCGGCTCGCACATTAGCCAAAGTTGGGGGAGGTAACAGATTCAAATGGAACGCCCACGGTCCACATCAATCCTTCACTTGCCTCAGGCTTTGCCGATAACAAGCTCATCACCACTGAGCCAACTGTTGAAAAAAAATGCAAACAAGCACCTTGATGCGCCACTTCACCATCCGGTTTCGCATGCTGGGCGCCATTGTTGTGGTCGTTCTGGCCCTCGGGACCATCGGCGTCATCGGCGTACTCGCCCAGCTGTATGCGAACAACATCACCACCCGGCTGGTGACGCAGGACATGGCCTCCATGGCAGAGCTCGGGCGGTTGCAGCAGGCCATGGCCAGCCTGCGCGCCAATGAGAAGGACATGGTCATCCAGTACGAGAACAGCGTGGAGGCATCCGCCTTCAAGGAGGCCTGGACCCAGTCCTATCTGCGCGTGGACACCGCCGCCAAAGCGCTCGCGCCTCTCTTGCCGCTGGACACCCAGCGGGCGCAGCTCGCCACCGCCCTCACTGACCTGCACGAATTCCGCCGCCAGTTCAGCCCCATGGCCACCAAGCTGGAAACCATGGCCTTCCCCTCTGCGCAGGTTGCGGCGGCCACCATCGGGCGCATCGAACCCCTCTTCCAGCGTGCCAACGAAGGGGTGAAAGCACTCGACAAAGACCTGCAGGCCGTCATCCTGGACAACAAGGACAAACTTCAGGTGACCGTCAAACAGGTCATCTGGCTCATCGTGGGCGCCACGTTGCTGCTGCTGGCAGTCATCGTGCCCCTGACGCTGCTGAACATGAGCTCCATCTGCCAGCCCATCACCCGGGCCGAGCAAATCGCCAAGGCCATTGCCCAGGGCGATTTGACCGACCAGAACATTGACGCCAGCGGCAATGATGAAACCGCCCGGCTTCTGCGCTCACTGGCCGACATGCAACATGCCTTGGGGCACCTGGTCGGCCAGGTGCGCACGTCGACCGACAGCATGTCAACCGCCAGCGCCGAAATTGCCTCCGGCAACCAGGACTTGAGCGTTCGCACCGAACAAACCGCCAGCAATTTGCAGCGGGCGGCCTCCAGCATGGACGAACTGACCAACACCGTGCGCCAAACCGCCGAGGCCTCGCACCAGGCCAATCAACTGGCATCCTCCGCTGGCGAGGTCGCTGCCCGCGGCGGCGCGGTGGTCTCGCAAGTGGTGCACACCATGAGCGACATCAACGCCAGCTCCAAAAAGATCAGCGACATCATCAGCGTAATCGATGGCATTGCGTTTCAAACCAATATCCTGGCCCTGAACGCCGCCGTCGAGGCCGCCCGGGCCGGTGAGCAGGGTCGCGGCTTTGCCGTGGTGGCCAGTGAGGTCCGCAGCCTGGCGGGCCGTTCGGCCGAAGCCGCCAAGGAAATCAAACATCTCATTGGCGACAGCGTCGCACGGATCGAGGCGGGCTCACGCCTGGTCACCGATGCCGGTCAGACCATGGCCGAAATTGTGTCCTCGGTGCAGCGGGTGTCGGACATCATTGGTGAAATCACCTCGGCCACCGCCGACCAGAGCCACGGTATCGGTGAGGTCAACCGTTCCGTGGTCGAGCTCGACCAGATGACCCAGCAAAACGCGGCCCTGGTCGAACAATCCGCCGCAGCGGCGGAAAGCCTGCGCGAGCAGGCGGAGCGGCTTGCCCAGCTGGTGGGCACCTTCAAACTCAATGCGTCGGGCGCTGACGGCCCACGCGCTTTGTCATTTTGACAACGCGAAACCAGGCACCTCTGTGCACTCCGTTGTTGCGTTACGGGAAGTCCATTAGACTGCACCTAAACCGACCAGAGTGACCCGCTCATGCCCCAGCAGATGCCCCCAGCACCCGCAGCCTCTACACCATTGGCCCTGACCTCGTCGTCTGAACGGCATATGGTGCAGCGTCAGCTGTTCTGGCTGGCCTCGGGATTCATCATTGTCTCCGGCTGCCTGGTGCTTTTGGCACTGTCCTACATGCGCACGCAGGCGATTCGGGCCGGCGAGCGCCTGACCGAATCGTTTGCCCACGTGATCGAAGAGCAAACCACCCGCACCTTCCAGGCCGTCGATCAACGATTGCAAATGACGGCCAGCAGCCTGGCACAGCTGGAAACAGTGGGCGGGCTCAACCAGCAATCGGCCCGAACACTATTGGCCGAACAACTCAAGGAGTTGCCTTTTGCCCGCTCCATCTGGGTGATGGACAAACAAGGCATCGTCCAGTACGACTCGGACACAGGGAATATCGGCATCAGTCTTGCCAATCACTCATACTTCCAGAAATACCTGACCCAACCCAAAACCGGTTTTTATGTGGGTGAACCGGTACTCAGCCGTTCCTCGGGCACCTGGTTCATCAGTGCGTCCCGGCCCCTGTACTCACCTGACGGCACCTTCGCCGGGGTGATTGTTGCCGCCCTGGAGCCCCCGTATTTCGACCAACTGTGGCGCGCAATTGACTTGGGACCGGGTGGCTCGATTGCCCTCTTCAGCCGCGACGGTGTCTTGATGATGCGAAGCCCTTTTGACCCGGCCATCATCGGGAAAAGCTTCCAGCAGCGCCCCATCTTCAAGGACTATGTCCCTAAAAACCCCATCGGCAACTACCTGGACGCCAGCGCCATCGACGGGACCATGCGTCAACTCTCCTACCGGGTCCTGCCCAATCAACCGGACCTGTTGGTGCTGGTGGGTCAGTCCTACGAACTCGTGCTGGCGCCCTGGCGCAGCATGGCCATGCTGGCCTTGTTCATCTGGCTGGTGGCCGCGGCGGCCATCACCGGGTTGTGTATTCTGCTGGGTCAAACATGGCAGAAAAGAATTCGGGCTGAAGAGCAATCCAGGCAGCTGGCCCAGCGCCTGACCCTGGCCACCGACTCGGCGCATATCTCCGTCTGGGAATGGGACCACAAAGCAGACCACTGGGAAGCCACTCCCACCTATTTCAGAATGCTGGGCCAAGAACCCGAAGAAGGATTTGTCAGCAACGCAGTTTGGATCGGACGCATTCATCCGGACGACCGGACCACGATATCCGAGGCCACCCAGAAGGCGCTGGACGGCCATGATGTGGCGTACACCTACGAGGCGCGCCTGCGCCATGTCGATGGCTCCTTTCGCTGGGTCCATGTGGTGGGGCGGGTCATTGCCCATGACGCACAGGGCAAGGCGGCCCGGTCGCTGGGCGTCACCACAGACATCACTGAACGCAAGCAAGCTGAAGAAGCCCTGCGCATCAGCGAGGCTCGTTATCGCGAACTCTTTGAGAGCAACCCTCACCCGATGTGGGTGTATGACCTGGAAACTTTGGGCTTTCTTGCAGTCAATGACTCGGCGATCCAACAATACGGCTACAGCCGGGAAGAATTCCTGGCCATGTCCATCCGGGACATTCGGCCGCCCGAAGATGTTTCAGCCCTGGTGGAGAACGTCCGCAGTGCCCGCGCCGGTCTGAGTCAGGCCGAGTTGTGGCGCCATCGCCGCAAGGACGGCAGCATCATCCTGGTTGAAATCACGGCGCACTCGCTGGTATTTGGCAACCGGGTCTCCAGACTGGTTTTTTCGCATGACGTGACCGAACGCCACCACGCGCTGGAAAAACTGCGCCTGAGCGAAGAGAACCTGTCCATCACCTTGCAATCGATTGGCGACGCGGTGATCGCCACGGACGCGGCGGGTTTGATCACCCGCATGAACCCCACGGCAGAACGTCTCACGGGTTGGCCCCTGGCCGATGCGGCCGGGCTGCCTTTGAACAAGGTGTTTCACATCATCAACGCCCAGACCCGCGCGCTGGCGGTCAACCCTGTCGAACTCGTGATGGCGCGCGGCGACGTGGTGGGCCTGGCCAACCACACCGCCCTGCTCGCCCGGGACGGCAGTGAATACCAGATCTTTGACAGCGCCGCGCCCATCCGCAGCCCGGCTGGCGAAATCGTCGGGGTGGTGCTGGTGTTCAGTGACGTGACCGAGGCCTACCAAGTGCGGGAAGACCTTGCCAGAACCGCTGAGTTGCTGGAGCGTACCGGCGAACTGGCCCATGTGGGGGGCTGGGAGTTGGACCTGCGAACCCAGCACTTCAGCATGTCCAGGGAAGCGCTGCGCATCAATGACATTGACCCCTCGGAGACGCCCGTTTTCAAGGAAGGGTTCAGCCTGTATGAAGACGACGTCCGCCCTGTCATCCAGGCCGCCGTTCAGAAGGCGATCAACGACGGAACTTCGTTTGATCTGGAACTGCCGCGGGTCACCGCCAAGGGGCGTTCTATCTGGGTCCGCACGCAAGGCAGGGCCGTATTTGAAGACGGCAAGGCCATCAAGCTGCAGGGCGCCTTTCAGGACATCACTGCGCGCAAGCTGGCCGAACAGCAGTTGGCCGTCAGCCAGGAGGCCCTGCGCGAGTCGGCCTTGCACACACAAACCATTCTCGACAACCTGATGGACGGTGTGATCACCATCGACACGCGCGGACGGATGGAAACCTTCAACAAGGCGGCCAGCCACATTTTTGGTTATGAAGTGGACGAGGTGATCGGACACAACGTGTCGATGTTGATGCCCGAGCCGCGTCGCAGCCAGCACGACGGTTTTTTGATGACCTTCCAGACCACGGGACAGGAACGCGCGATCGGCAAACTGCTCGAACTGGAAGGCCAGCGCAAGGACGGCAGCCTGTTCCACATGAGCCTGCAGGTGACGCAAATGTCAAATGCCGGCACCACCACGTTCATCGGCATCGTGCGGGACATCACCCAGAACCGCAAGGACGTGGAGGAAATCCGCCGCCTCGCCTTTTACGATCCCCTCACCGGCCTGCCCAACCGGCGCCTGCTGATGGACCGGCTCAAGCAGGCGATGATCACCTCGGCGCGCACCGTCCAGCATGGCGCCCTGATGTTTCTGGACCTGGACCACTTCAAACAGCTCAACGACACGCTCGGCCACGATGTGGGGGACGTGCTGCTGCAGCAGGTGAGCGTGCGGCTGCAGACCTGCGTGCGCGAGGGCGACAGCGTGGCCCGCCTGGGCGGAGACGAATTTGTGATCCTGCTGGAGGCACTGAGCCCGATGGACCGTGAAGCGGCGACGCAGGCCGAGGTCATTGCCTCCAAGGTGCTGGACGCATTCGGGCATTCGTTCAGCCTGCGCGGTCACGCCTACGACAGCACGCCCAGCATTGGCATTGTGGTGTTCATGGGGGAGCACGATGCCATTGACAACCTGCTGAAAAAGGCCGACGTGGCCATGTACCAGGCCAAGGCGGCCGGACGCAATGCCGCGCGCTTTTTCGACCCTGCCATGCAGGCCGTGGTGGCGGCTCATGATGCGTTGGAGAAAGACCTGCGCCATGCCCTGGCCGCGCAGGAATTCATCTTGCACTACCAGATCCAGGTCGACAAAGCAGGGAACCCCATTGGTGCCGAGGCGCTGGTGCGCTGGCGTCACCCCCGGCGCGGCATGGTCACGCCCGCCCAATTCATTCCCATGGCGGAAGAAACCGGCATGATCCTGCCGCTGGGCCAGTGGGTGCTGGAGACCGCTTGCGAGCAGCTCGTCCACTGGGCCGAGCAACTGGCCACCGCGCACTGGACCATGGCCGTGAATGTGAGCGCCTTCCAGTTTACCCAGGATGACTATGTGGCCACCGTGGCGGCGTCGCTGGAAAAAACCGGCGCCAACGCGCTGCTTCTCAAGCTGGAACTCACCGAGAGCATGCTGGTGAACGACGTGGAAGACGTCATTGCCAAGATGAATGCCATCAAGGCCTTTGGCGTGGGCTTCTCGCTGGATGACTTTGGCACGGGATATTCATCGCTGTCGCACCTCAAGCGGCTCTCGCTGGACCAGCTCAAGATCGACCAGACTTTTGTGCGCGACATCCTGACCGACAGCAGCGATGCCGTCATTGCCCGCACCATCGTGGCGCTGGGCCACAGCCTGGGCCTGAAGGTGATTGCCGAGGGCGTGGAAACTGCCGCCCAACGCGACTTTCTGGCCAGCATGGGCTGCGACGCCTTCCAGGGCTACTACTTCGGGCGCCCGGTGCCGGCCAGGGAGTTGAGCCGGTTTGAGAGCAATTACCCCTTCTAGCCCAGGTCGAACCTGCGCAGTCAGCTACAAAATATATAGCAGGCTGCCCCGCTTCTATTGGCGTGCCGTGCGCGTGTTGCCGGGCAGCGCCTGCGGATAGCTGGTGCGAAACGGGTTGATGTCCAGCCCGCCGCGGCGGGTGTAGCGGGCATAGACACTGAGCTTCAGCGGCTTGCAACGGGTCCAGATGTCCATGAAGATGCGCTCCACACACTGCTCGTGAAACTCGTTGTGGTTGCGAAAACTCACGATGTACTGCAGCAGGCCTTCCTGGTTGATGGCCGCGCCGGTGTAACTGATCTGCACGCTGCCCCAATCGGGCTGCCCGGTCACCAGGCAGTTGCTCTTGAGCAGGTTGCTCACCAACACCTCGGTCACCGGCCCCTCCCCTGTGGCCACCTGCAGCAACTCAGGCGCGGGTGTGTAGCGGGTGCACTCCACTTCCAGCCGGTCCAGGCTCAGGCCGTCGAGTTCATAGACAGGCTCACGGTCAAACAACTCGGGCAGCAAGATTCTCACCCCGATGGATGACAGCGCGGCTTTGTCGCTTGCCACGGCGCCTGCGCTGACCGACGTATCCCGCCACGCGGCCTCGCTCAGGTCGGCCCGCAGCACCGCCTTCACCGCGTCCACATCGGCAAAGCGGGTGTTGTTGAAGCTGTTGAGGTAGAGCTTGAAGGACTTGCTCTCAATGATGTTGAGGGTGTCAGACGGCACGGTGAAATGCGCCAGCGCCAC
Source organism: Rhodoferax sp. LS1R11 (assembly GCF_056521395.1). NCBI lineage: Bacteria > Pseudomonadati > Pseudomonadota > Betaproteobacteria > Burkholderiales > Comamonadaceae > Rhodoferax > Rhodoferax sp. LS1R11. The sequence goes on along the minus strand of NZ_JBWMAW010000003.1, from coordinate 226,291 downwards.
CTGCGGCTTGCCGCGCAGATTGAGCCAGCTCAGCTCGAACGCGGTCCACATGTCGGCGCCAAAAAAAGGCGCGGACGCCCCGATACCGATCTCGGCCCGTTTGCCCGCGCGGGCGATGGGAAACAGCAACGCGCTGTCGTACTGGTCGATGTAGGCACTGGACTTGCCCAGCTGGGAATTCTCTAATGTGTTCATGCAGCTCTCAAATGGGGAATCAGGTGATCCAGAATGTGGTCGACCACAGCGGGCGGCAGGTCATGGCCCATGCCGTCAATGGCCACCAGCCGGGCGCCCGGAATGCGCCGGGCCGTGTCTTCACCACAGGCAAAAGGCACCAGCGGATCGGCCTTGCCGTGGATGACCAGGGTGGGCGTGCGCACCTGGGCCAATTGGGCGGCACGGGTCATGTCGGCCATGACGGCCATCATTTGACGCAGCGTGCCTACGGGATAAAACCCCCGCGTCACGCCCTGATGAATGCGCTCACGCACCTCGGACTCCGGCGTCGGGAAGGCCGGGCTGCCAATGACCTTGAACAGCCTGACATAGTGGTCCGCCACGGCCTGCGTGCTTTTGCCAGCCGGGCGCTTGAGCAAGGCGCGCACCACCTCGGGCCGCGGCGGCGGCAGGCCCCGGGCGCCGCTGGTGCTCATGATGCTGGTCAGGCTGAGCACCCGGGCCGGGGCCATCAGGGCCAGGCGCTGCGCAATCATGCCGCCCATGCTCACGCCCACCACATGGGCTTTTTCAATACCCAGGCCGTCAAGCACGCCCAGGGAGTCAGCAGCCATGTCGGTCAGGCTGTAGGACGCGGTCGGGGTCAGGCCGAGCTTGTACTTGATGCTCTGCCAGATCAGGTTGGGCGAGCCCAGGGCTTCAAACCGGTGGCTCAAGCCCACGTCCCGGTTGTCGTGGCAAATCACCCGGTAGCCCGCCTTCACCAACGCGTTGATGAAGGCGGGTGGCCAGGCCACGAGTTGCATGCCCAGCCCCATGATCAACAGGACCACCGGGCGGTTCTCGCCCGGGGCGCCAGCGCCCGTGTCTTCGACCTCGATTTCAATGTTGTTTGCTCTTATTTTCATAGCTAATCCCGAAGGTAGAACAAGGGCTACAGCCTGGTTTTATATAAATTTCAAACCATTTGGCGGCGCCGAAACACCAGCCGTTCGGGCGTGGATACCGCCACCTCAAACGCGTAACCTTCGGTATCAAAGCCCTGCAGCTGCTGGGGCGTGACCAGCCGGTGTGTGGCGGCATAACGCGCCATCAAACCCCGGGCCCGCTTGGCCATGAAGCTGATGATCTTGTACTGGCCACCATCCCGCTCTTCTTCAAACACACATTCCACCACGCGGGCCTTCAGGGCCTTGAGGTCCACCGCCTTGAAGTACTCCTGCGAAGCCAGGTTCACCACCACGGGCGACACGTCGCGCTGCAGACGCCCGTTCAGGTAGGCGGACAACTGCGAACCCCAAAACTTGTACAAATTGCTGCCCTGCGGGTTGGCCAGGCGGGTGCCCATCTCCAGCCGGTAGGGTTGCATGTAGTCCAGCGGGCGCAGCACGCCGTACAGGCCACTCAGAATGCACACATGGTCTTGCGCCCAGGCCAGGTCATCGGCACCCAGGGTTTTGGCGTCCAGCCCCTCATACACATCGCCATTGAAGGCCAGCACCGCCTGTTTCGCATTTTTGGCGGTGAATTTGGGTCGCCACGCCTGGTAGCGCGCCACGTTCAGGCCCGACAGGGTGTCGCTCAGGCTCATCAGCTGGGCAATTTGCTGCGGCGACTGCACTTTGAGCAGTTCGATCAACTCGGCCGATTGCTTCACAAACAGGGGCTGCGTGTGGGGTACGTCACCGGCCGGGGTCTCAAAGTCCAGCGATTTGGCCGGGGAAAGAAGAAATAGCATGATAAAAAAGGCTTCCTGACGAAGCCCTGATTATCGTGACAGCGCCACGACCCTGCCTAACGAAGGTCACCTGCCAGCGAGGCCAGCGTTTCCGGCGCGATGCCGACATGCGCCGGGTAGTGCGTGTGGTCACACCCCAGCTTGACCCCGGCCCCGGCCTTGACCGCCGCCACCATGGGCGGCGTCAACTCAAAGCGCACAAAATGCACGGCCGAGGTTTTCTCCTCGTTCTCGCGGTCCATGTCTTCGTCGGCAATCGCGTAGACCCGGGCCTGCCCTTCCACCTCGACAAACAGGCGGTCCTCCACCCCGATCAGGCGGGCCAGCTCGCGCTTGCGCTCGTTCACGTCGGGGTACTCGATCATCATGGTGGCTTTCCAGTTGCTGCCGTCGGGCGCCAGCGGCGCGTAGGCGTCGATCTCCTGCAGGATGCCCTCTTCTTCAAACACTTTCTCGATGCGCAGCATCTCCTGGATCTGGTAGCGAACCGTGGTCTCCGACTCAAACTGCAGGTTGATGTGCTCACCCAGCCGCACGCTGCGCAGCTTGCGGTGCGCCATGATAGCGGGCTTGTGGGCCTTGCGGTACCTGGCGTAGGCCTCAAGCGTCATGAGGCTCTCGGGGGTGATGTGGCCCGTCAATTGCATGGTTTTTCTCACTTCAATCCGTAGGCTTTGGCGACCAGGCTCAGCGGGTGCAGCAAGGCCGGGGCGCCCAGCCCGTTCACCTCAAAGCCTTGGGCAATGTGGTTCCCACCCAGCGGGCAGTCGGAACTGATGAAGTCGGGCTTGCTGCCGTCCTTCATGTGGGCCATGGCCTTGAACAGGGGCTTGCCGATCTTCATGGCCTGCGGGTGCGTGGCCTTTTTCACACCAAAGGTGCCGGCATGGCCGGAGCAACGCTCGTGGGTGTTGACCGTGGTGCCCGGAATCATCTTGAGCATCTCTTCGGTCTTCTTGCCGATGTTCTGCACCCGGCCATGGCAGGGCATCTGGTAACTCACGTTGCCCAGCGGCACCGGGAACTCGGTCTTGAGCAAGCCATCGCGCTTGCGCTGCATCAGGTACTCAAACGGGTCCCACATCGCCTCCTTGACCCGCTGCACCTCGGCGTCCTGCGGGTACATCAGCGGGATTTCCTGCTTGAACATCAGCGCGCAACTCGGTACCGCGGCCAGAATGGCAAAACCGTCCTTGGCGTAGCGGGCCAGCACCGGGATGTTGGCCTCCTTGCTGGCGTTGAGCGATTCCAGGTCACCCAGCTCCAGCTTGGGCATGCCGCAGCATTTTTCTTTTTCAACCACCACGTAGGGCACGTCGTTGTGGTCCAGTATCTTCAACAAATCCAGCCCAATGCCGGGCTCGTTGTAGTTGATGTAGCAGGTGGCAAAGATCGCCACCTTGCCAGGCGTCTTGGCGCCATCGGTCACCGTGGTGGCCTGGGCCGGCGGCGGGTTGGAGCGGAACTTGCGGGTGGCCAGCGACGGCAACCAGGCGTCCTTGTCCACCCCCAGCGTGGACTCCATGACGCTGCGAGCCACCTTGGTTTTGTTCACGGCATTGACCACCTGCACCACGATGGGAATGCCCGCCAGCGACCCGTGCACGTCCGTCGAGGCCAGCAACTTTTCACCCAGGCCGACGTCGCCCTTTTTGAACTTGATGGCCTTGGCCCGCAGCATGGTGTGCGGAAAGTCCAGGTTGAACGCGTGCGGCGGCACATACGGGCATTTGGTCATGTAGCACAGGTCACACAGGTAACACTGGTCGACGACCTTCCCGTAGTCTTTTTTATCAACGCCATCGACTTCCTGCGTCGTGCTCCCGTCCACCAGGTCAAACAGCGTGGGGAAGGCACCGCACAGGCTCACACAGCGGCGGCAACCGTGGCAAATATCAAAGATGCGCTCCAATTCATGGACGGTGGCTTCTTCGTTGTAGTAGTCAGGCCCCTTCCAGTCGACGGGATGGCGGGTGGGCGCTGACAGGTTGCCTTCGGTTGCCATGGGGTATCTCCTGGTTTCAGGCCTCAATCCACCAGTTCGGCCAGTGCTTTCGTGTAGCGGTTGGCATGTGAACGCTCGGCCTTGGCCAGGGTCTCAAACCAGTCAGCTACTTCGTCATGCCCTTCGTCACGGGCCGTCCTGGCCATGCCGGGGTACATGTCGGTGTACTCGTGGGTCTCGCCCGCCACGGCAGAGGCCAGGTTGTCACGGGTGGCACCAAACGGCATGCCGGTGGCGGGGTCACCGCACTGCTCCAGCCATTCCAGGTGGCCGTGCGCGTGGCCGGTCTCCCCTTCCGCTGTCGAGCGGAACAGGGCAGCCACGTCGGGTTGCCCTTCCACGTCGGCCTTGTTCGCAAAATACAAGTAACGGCGGTTGGCCTGTGACTCGCCTGCGAAGGCGGCTTTCAGGTTGTCTTCTGTCTTCGAACCTTTGAGTGCTGCCATGGAAATCTCCTCATAGTTAAAAAGAAAACGCGCTCGCTTTGGACAAAAAGTGGGACACCGCTTTGCCAAAGACCCGTTCAGGTTAGACCCGATCAACGACGGCGTCTAATTGGCTGCGTCAATGCCATCCATTACCTTTCGCTATAAAAAACCACATTTGATAAAAATCAATACGGCTCTTGATGGGAATGCCATGGACGGCAATGCCCCGCCTGCGGCCGCTGGGCCCGCGTCGAATAAAATGGCGTTCTCCTCGCTTTACCTCCACAGCGGCATCTCCTTATCAGGATGCCTCTTTTGCTTCCCGCGGGCCCTATCGGCCGCTGGGGCGCCCTAGCCAAAGACACCATGACCGACGCACTGCAACAACCCGGCCTGAACAGCCTGTCCAAATCCTTTGAGCCTGCCGCCATCGAAGCCCAGTGGGGACCGGAGTGGGAACGCCGCAACTACGCGCACGCCGGCCACCGTGGCACGGGGGTGCCCCAAGACGGCGCCGAGTCGTTCGCCATCCAGCTGCCGCCGCCCAACGTCACCGGCACGCTGCACATGGGGCACGCCTTCAACCAGACCATCATGGACTCGCTCACCCGCTACCACCGCATGCGCGGCGACAACACGGTGTGGATTCCGGGCACCGACCACGCCGGCATTGCCACCCAAATCGTGGTGGAGCGCCAGTTGCAGGAGCAAAAGATCAGCCGCCACGACGTGGGCCGCAAGAACTTTGTGAGCAAGGTGTGGGAGTGGAAAGAAAAGAGCGGCAACACCATCACCACCCAGATGCGCCGCATGGGCGACAGTGTGGACTGGAGCCGCGAGTACTTCACCATGGACCCGAAACTGTCCAAAACCGTGACCGAAACCTTTGTGCAACTCTACGAGCAGGGACTGATCTACCGTGGCAAACGCCTGGTGAACTGGGACCCGATTTTGCAAAGCGCGGTGAGCGACCTGGAAGTGGAAAGCGAAGAGGAAGACGGCTCGCTGTGGCACATCCTGTATCCGTTTGCCGACGGCCCACAGCTGGTCAACGGCGAAATGGCGCCCGGTCTGGTGGTGGCCACCACCCGGCCTGAAACCTTGCTGGGTGACGTAGCCGCCATGGTGCACCCCGAAGACGAGCGTTACCAGCACCTGATTGGCAAACAGGTCACCCTGCCCCTGTGCGACCGCACCATTCCCATCATTGCCGACGACTACGTCGACAAAGCCTTCGGCACCGGCGTGGTGAAAGTCACGCCCGCGCATGACCAGAACGACTACGCAGTCGGCCAGCGCCACAAGCTGCCCATGATTTGCGTGCTGACGCTGGACGCCAAAATCAACGACCAGGCTCCCCTCGCCTACCAGGGACTGGACCGCTTTGTGGCCCGTAAAAAAGTGGTGGCTGACCTGCAAGCGTTGGAGTTGCTGGTTGAGATCAAGAAACACAAACTCATGGTGCCGCGCTGCGCCCGCACCGGTCAGGTGATCGAGCCCATGCTGACCGACCAGTGGTTTGTGGCCATGAGCAAGGTCAGCCCACAAGACCCGACCGGCAAATCCATCGCCCAAAAAGCCATTGACGCGGTGCAAAGCGGCGACGTGAAGTTTGTGCCCGAGAACTGGGTCAACACCTACAACCAGTGGATGAACAACATTCAGGACTGGTGTATTTCCCGCCAACTCTGGTGGGGCCACCAGATTCCGGCGTGGTACGACGAAGACGGCAAGGTCTATGTCGCACGCAACGAGGCCGAGGCACAAGCCCAGGCCCCCGGCAAAACCCTCAAGCGCGACGAAGACGTGCTGGACACCTGGTACTCCTCGGCGCTGGTGCCCTTCAGCACCATGGGCTGGCCCGAGAAAACGCAAGACTTCGACCTGTACCTGCCCTCCTCCGTGCTGGTCACCGGCTACGACATCATCTTCTTCTGGGTCGCCCGGATGATCATGATGACGACCCACTTCACCGGCCAGGTACCGTTCAAGCACGTCTACATCCACGGCCTGGTGCGCGATGCCCAAGGCAAGAAGATGAGCAAGTCCGAGGGCAATGTGCTTGACCCTGTGGATTTGATCGACGGCATTGCCCTGCCCGAGTTGCTGGTCAAGCGTTCCGAAGGCCTGCGCAAGCCCGAAACGGCCCCCCAAGTGCGCAAAAACACCGAGAAGGAATTCCCCACCGGCATTCCCGCCTTTGGCGCCGATGCACTGCGTTTCACCTTTGCGTCACTGGCCTCGCTGGGCCGCAGCATCAACTTTGATTCCAAGCGCTGCGAGGGCTACCGCAACTTCTGCAACAAGCTCTGGAACGCCAGCCGCTTTGTGCTGATGAACTGCGAAGGCCAGGACTGCGGCCTGAACGAACACACCCAAGAAGAATGCGCTGTGGGCGGCCCGGCAGCGGGCTACCTGGAGTTCAGCGCATCTGACCGCTGGATTGTCTCGCTGCTGCAACGCACCGAAGCGGACGTCGCCAAGGGCTTTGAAGAGTACCGCCTGGACAATGTGGCCAGCACCCTCTATGACTTCGTCTGGAACGAGTTCTGCGACTGGTACCTGGAGATCGCCAAGGTTCAAATCCAGACCGGCACCGATGCCCAAAAGCGCGCCACCCGCCGCACGCTGATTCGCACACTCGAGACCATCTTGCGCCTGGCCCACCCCGTCATCCCCTTCGTGACCGAAGAACTGTGGCAAAAAGTGGCCCCGGTAGCCGGGCGTGCAGGTGAATCCGTGTCGATTGCAGCTTACCCGGTGAGCCAGCCTGAGCGCATTGACGAGGCGGCTATCGCCTATGTCGGCAAACTCAAGCTGCTGGTGGACGCCTGCCGCAACCTACGTGGCGAGATGAACGTGTCGCCGTCAACCCGCCTCCCCCTGTTTGTGATCGCCACCCAGGCGGATGAAGCGGCCTTTTTGAAGCAATCCGCTGCCGTGCTGCAAGCCCTGGCCAAACTCAACGAAGTGCGCGTGTTTGACGACGAGGCCGCCTGGGCCGCCGCCGCTCAAGCCGCCCCTGTGGCGGTGGTGGGCGACGCGCGCATCTGCCTGCACATGGAAATTGACGTGGGTGCCGAGAAGATTCGTCTGGGCAAAGAACTGGCGCGCCTGGAAGGCGAGATCACCAAAACAGAAGGCAAGCTGAGTAACGAGGCCTTTGTGGCCCGGGCCCCTGCCGCCGTGATTGAGCTGGAGCGCAAACGCATGGCTGACTTTGGCGCCACGGTGGCCAAGCTCAAAGACCAGCTAGCCCGACTGGGCTGACGCGCAAGTCAAACAGGCCGGGGGCGGGCCGCTGCACCCGGCCTGCTGGCGGTTTTACCGCCGGCGCATGACGTGAATGAAGTCGCTGCCCAGCGTTTGCTGGTCCAGCAATTCATTGCCCGTCTGCTTGGCAAACGCCTGAAAGTCGCGCACGGAACCGGCATCGGTGGACACCACGCGCAGCGTCTGACCGCTGACCATGTGGGTCAGCGCCTTTTTGGCTTTCAGAATCGGCAGCGGGCAGTTCAGACCGCGGGTATCGATCTCTTTGTCAATTTGCATCAAAATTTTCCTGGAGTTGCACCGATTTTAGTGACCTGGGCCGCGCTCAGGCCCGCTTGGGAAACTCAATGAACTGCGGCTCGTACCCACGGGTGCGAAGCCAGTCGGCCAGCGCATAACCGGTACCCGCCGGCCAGCATTTGACCTCGTCAAATTCAAACAGCCGGTAGTCCACCAGTTCCGGCGACAACTTGACCTCCCCGTGGCATACCGCGTGGTAGGCAATGATGATCTGGTTCATGCGCTGAAAATCGTACACACCAATCAGGTTCAACTCACTTGTCTCCAGGCTGGTTTCCTCCTTAATCTCGCGCGCAATGCCGCCCTGGGGTGTTTCGCCCGCCTCCATGAACCCGGTAATCAGCGCAAACATCTTGCCCGACCAGGCTACGTTTTGCGCCAGCAGGATCCGGCCTTCGTACTCAATCACCGCCGCCAGAACGGGCGTGGGATTGTTCCAATGCGTGTAATCACAGGCCGGACAACGCAGGCGCTCTTTGTCACCCCCGTCTTCGGCCTGCGTGATGAGGGCCAGCGGTGTGGCACATTGCGGACAAAACTTGAAAACAGGATTCATGGGACACCTTTTTGCTATTAAATGAATAGCTACTTGCGCACGTTCTATATGGGCTAGAGGCTATTTTTATCAAAAATCAAGCCGAAAACACACCAGTGGAGAGATAACGGTCCCCCCGGTCGCACACGATGAACACAATGGTGGCATGGGTTTCGCTCTTTGCAATATCTTGCGCGACCGCGCAGGCACCAGCGGCCGAAATACCGGCAAAAATACCTTCTTCCCGCGCCAACCGGCGGCACATGTCTTCGGCTCTTTCCTGGCTGACGTACACCAGCTCATCGACATGGGCCGGATCGTAAATCTTGGGCAAATACTCTTGGGGCCACTTGCGGATACCGGGAATACGTGAACCTTCATTGGGCTGCACGCCAATGATCTTGATGGCCGGGTTCTTCTCCTTCAGAAACCGGGACACCCCGGTGATGGTGCCCGTGGTGCCCATGGCGCTCACAAAATGGGTGATCTGCCCTTCGGTGTCGGCCCAGATTTCGGGACCGGTGGTCTCGTAGTGGATGCGCGGGTTGTCCGCATTGGCAAACTGGTCCAGCACCAGCCCTTTGCCTTCGCGCTGCATTTGCTCCGCCAAATCGCGTGAATACTCCATGCCGCCGCTCTTGGGCGTGAGAATCAATTCCGCACCGAAGGCCTTCATGGTCTGAACACGCTCAATCGACAAGTCCTCCGGCATGATCAAAATCATGCGGTAACCCTTGATGGCCGCCGCCATGGCCAGGGCAATACCGGTGTTGCCCGAGGTGGCCTCGATCAACGTGTCGCCGGGTTTGATCTGGCCGCGTTCCTGTGCCCGCTGGATCATGGACAGCGCCGGGCGGTCTTTGACCGACCCGGCCGGGTTGTTGCCCTCCAATTTGCCCAAAATCACGTTGCCGCGGGTGGAATTCTCCTCTGCGCCGATGCGTTGAAGCATCACCAAAGGTGTTTTCCCGATCGAATCTTCAATTGTTTTGTATTTCATAGCCCACACTGTGCCATAATTCTCGGCTGTGCAAGGCGTCGCCCGGGTGGTGGAATTGGTAGACGCACGGGACTCAAAATCCCGCGCCGAAAGGCGTGCCGGTTCGATTCCGGCCCCGGGCACCAAAGATAAAGCCGCATTGCTGCAAAGCAGTGCGGCATTTTTCTTTCCCCCTCTGAAAACATACTTTGCGTCGTGCAATAGAGTGCGCCGAAGTGTGGCATGTTCCGGGGATACATGGGGGCACATTTGGGGGCATGAAATCGAAAAATGGGGGCACAAGGCTCCACCGGGGGCAAATATTGGGTTTGCTCTTGGTATGCCCCCAGATTCGCCAGTGAAACCCGAATGAACCCGGTCATGACACCACACATCCCCTTGCCGCGCCCTAACCCCCAGGGGGTAGTTTCTGTTTCCCATAAAAGCACACATGGAAGATCGGTTTCCGGCGCGGGGAATGCCAGACTTTTGACCCGCCCCCACCCAGTCGATACGCATCAAAGTCCATAGGCCGCGCCTATCAAAGAACCCACGATCACGGCTTAACCTTCACCGTTCACCTTTTCCAAACGCTGGGGGCTGGCGTTTTCTCGTGGTTCAAATGGCCCGTACCATCGAAAGCCGTGGGAGTACCTTGAAGGGGGGTGGGGGCCAGTCCAAGGCAGACAGGCATTCACCCGCTCAACTCGATCAACACAACCACCAACAAAACAACCCCCCTTAGGCGCACCATGAAACAGTGAATTCTCGCGCTCATTTTGACCCGTAAGGACAAAGGCTGCGGGAGTACCTTTGAGGGGGGAACCAGTGAAAACAATCAGGGCCGCAGTGTTGGCCACGGCCCACCAGTTCAGCAACCTAGTCGCCGGGCAGGCAAGCGGGCATTGATGTGTCGAGGTGCCGTGTTTTTGACTGAGGACAGTGAGGACACTGGGGACACGTTGATTTCATTGGGGTTTTTTGTCCCCAGTCTGTCCTCAGTGGCTGGCATGAGTGAGGACAAATCTTTCCGGGTTAGGCCGGGGACGTGCGGCCTTGCTTTGCCATGGTGTCCGGTGCCGTAAATGCGGGGTTTTGCAGCGCGGGTAAAGCTCTTGCGCCCCACCGCCCACCGGCGGCCCGGCAAGGGCTCACAAATCAATATCAAATATCTGGGCGGTGACGTGATAACAGGTCGCCTTACCAATGCCAGGCAGGCGCGGCCTACAGTCGAACGGGCGGCCACTGTCAGGGGTTAGACAGCCGTGCTCCAGTAACACCCGGCACACAGCCTGATAGTCGAAGCCTTGACAGACTTCAGCCCTGAACGTTTCAGCCAGGATGAAGTAATCAAAGCTGACGCCTTCACCCAGAGCCGCTGGCATCCGTTCTCCGTACTCTCGCTGGTGTGCTGAATCCGTCTTTATGGGTTCACCGTCAGAGTTCAACATGCGCCGCACGCCTGCCCGTTGCAAGGTCTTGGGGGCGTGGTCATCCGCACTTCGGTGCCACATCGCAAAGCGGCCCTCCCCGTGGGTTTCCAGAAAGCGCCGCACCGCCCGCAGCATAGCCACCACTTCGCCGTTGCCGTTGCCGCCACGGGCCGCCAGCCAGGCATTGAAACAAGCAGCGGCCGCCCGCTCACTCTCACCCGCTGGCCAGCCGGTCAGGCCCGCCGCCGTGGCCAGCTCACCGGCTGCACCCACCAGGGCAAAGCGAGCGCCTACCCGTTCAACTTGCCCGCTTGAATCCTTGGGGATCAACTGCACCGCCAGGGCGTTAGAGCTGGCGCGAATGCTGGCCTTGAGCGTGCCCGCGTTGGTGGTCAACCATTCCAGCCAGGCGCGGCCCGGGGCGCCGTAAACAGTTTGGGCATGGCCCGTGATGTGTTTGGCAAACGCAGCGCCACCGTCGAGGCCGTGCAAATTTTCAAAAGCCCCCATGCCTGCGCCCGCATCGGCCGGAATGTCGGCCATGCGCACCTCTTGCCCGGTGCGGGTGCGCTTTTGTCCTTCGGCCATGTGATCTGCCAGGCCCAGCTCGCCCGCACTCAGGAACAACAAGCGCCAGACTTGCCGCGGGCGCGGTGTGCCGCCTCGGGTGGCGCGGGCTTTGCCTTGTTCGTTGGCCAGCATGTAGGCACATTCGCCGGCCGTCTTGGGGTCGATTTGTGCCAGTTCATCCAGGATCAGCAGGCAGTCGCTGTGCTGGGCCGCCGTGGCTTCCAGGGCGTTGTCGGTGCTTCGCCACCGCTGCAGGTAGCTGGCACCGCCCCACACGCTGGCCGCCAGCTTCAAGGCCGTGGTCTTGCCGCTGGATGAATCGCCCCGGTAGTGAAAGCCGCCCGACTCCATGCCCATCGGGCGCAACAAGGGTCCAGCGAAGGCACAGGCCACCGCAAAGGCCATGCGTGAATTGCCAATGCACAAGGCCCCCACACGGTCGCGCCATTGCTCAGGGGTTCCCTTGATGCGAAATGTGTTTTCCATGGCGTTGTCACTCTGAAAAACAATGCGTTCGGCATCGTCGCCAATGGTTTCACGCGGCAAAACAAATGCCGTGTTGTGCCAGCCCACGCGGTCGGTGCAGCTGGCGAACTCATCGGGGTCCCGGGTCTGGATGTACTGGGTCAGCAGGTTGCGGGCGCGGGGTGTGGTGGAGATGCGCAGGCCCATGTTCAACAGCGTGGCGCGGTACTCGCCACCATCGGCCGACAACATGCGGGCAGGCATGGGCCAGTGCTTTTTATTGCCTAACGGATCGGCAAAGGCTACGTAATAACCCCAGCCGCCGCCGTCCTGGTCACGCGTCCGGGCTTCCACATCCAGACGGCTGCAAATCCATTCAGGGGGTTTGCGTTTACCGTCTTGGTCCGCACCCGTGAACCAAACGCCGGAATCGTCAACGGCAAAGGGGTCGTAAGCGCGGTCACTGTCCGCACCATCGGACCCGCTGGGCTTGCGCCGCTTGTTCTGGCTGGTCTTGCCTGCCTTGTCGGTCTGTGCCGCGTGGGCGGCCGTTTGGCTGGCCTGGTGCGCCTCAATGGCGGCCTCTACGAGGCTGCGCACCGCGTCAAGGCCTTGTGCCTGGTGCAGGTCGTTGAAGTCGCTGCAACCGTCGGGCAGGCCCACCGGGAACACGGCCAGGCCCTGCACCGCACGGGCGGCCGCTGTGGCTTTGTCGCGGCCGGGGTTGTTGCCTTTGGCTGCAAACGTCTGCACGTCATCATCACCACACAGCACCAGTAAAGCGGCTGGGTATTGGGCGTGCAGCGCTTTGGCCACGTGTACCAGGTTGCCCGCGTCAAAGGCACACGCCACCGGGCGATGCGTGGCCTCATGCAGGCTTGCGCAAGTGGCGTAACCCTCACCGATCAGCAGCACCGCAGGCCCGACGGCATCGCTGCCAACATCGCCCAACACATGCCATAGGCCCGACTTGCGCCCACCCTTCAGAAATAGTTTGTCGGTGCCCCCATGGGTGGGCTTTTCGGGGGCGATGCGTTGACGATTCCACAGCACGCCCGCAGCGTCACGCATGGGCACCAGCAACCCACCGTCAGCACCAAAGCGCAGGCCGTGGGACTGCACACCCTTTCGGGTCAGGTAGGCGCTGGCGCCGGTGTCGCTGGCCAAAGACCACAGCAAGGCCGCTTCACTGGCGGCACGGGCGTGGGCGGCCTGTTGCTGGTCACGTGCAGTCTGTTCGCGTGCAACCCGTTCACGGGCAAGGCGGGCCGTTGTCTCCGGGTCTGGTGCAGTGGCCACCTGGTCAGACTTGGGCAAGGTGAAGCCGTTTTCTTTTGCCAGGTGAAGCAAGGTACCAATGCCCACACCGCCACCGGCTTTGATGCTTTGCCAGGTGCTGCGCGTGGCCTTGAGGTCGTAGCCTTCAGCCGTTGCGCTCCACTCGGTGAACAGGTCGCAACCGGTACTGTCGGGAAACTCCGACTTGATCGCCATGCCCACGCGAGCCCATTCATCACGGGACAGGTTGGCGGGGACATATTGCAGGGCCGAACGGATCAGATCTTGAGTGATGGTGGTTTTCATTGATTGGCGAACAAATCGGGCTGGGTTGTTGGGCGGTATGTCAGTGCGTACGTGCGCACGTCTCGCGTTCGGTTGCCACCGGCACACGTCACGCTGCGCCAGGCCTTGCGCAGTCCATAGCCCATGCGGGGCATGTCTGAAAGCACCTTTGAAATACATCCCACATCACACGCCGAGTCGATCTCTTTTGCGGTGGTGTCGGGGTGTTGTTCCAGATAGCCAGCAACGCGGGCAGCTTGGGCCGGGCGGTTGTCAGTTTGTGGCGTGTTGGTGCCCATTGCGGCCGCCTTGCAAACTACCAGGACGCACAGCACCGGCCAGAGCGGGCAAAGGGGGCACAAAGCCAGCTTGCAAAACATCAGGCCGCCCGTGTTCTGACACCGCCAACAGTTCGCCCGTGTCGGGGTCAAGCACGGACAGTACACCGGGCCATTCAAAACGCACCAGCACCGATGCAGCGCCCTTGCCCATGCGCTTTTGAAACACCGGGTTTTTGATGTTCAGGGCTGTGAAGGTTGCCGCTTTTCGTAGGCGAAGCGCGGCCGCCTTCACTGCTTGCTCCTGCACGTATTGCACGCCGTGATTCATGATTGAGCCCCTGCTTTGATGCGCTCTTGAATCCAATCATCGATGGAAGACGAGTTCCAACAGACCGCTCTGCGGGATAACTTCAGGGGGCGGGGAAATGCGGGCGGGGTACGGCCCATCATCTCGTAAATGCTAGATTTTTGAAGTCCTACTCTTGCGACTACAGCGGGCAAGCGCAAAAGAGATTCAGGGGCGGGCGTTATTGGATTTACTTGGTTCATGTTGGGTCCTTAGTGGTTGAACATGACCGATTGAATCCATCGATGCGTGTTGGGTGAACGTCGCCCAACAGTTAATTTATGTGTTGCTTTTCATTCCCTTTAAAAGTTTCAACCGATTTCCGAGATAGACCTGTACTTCGTGAGAACTTATTTCACCGTCGCGCTGATTTGAAAAATTAGTCGCAACAGTGCGCACAGATAGGTTTGGTTTTTTGGAAATCTTGTCGGCGTAATAGCTCCACGCGGCACGCTTCCAGGAACGTGCCGTTTTGGCTTTTTTTTCCAAGGAATTAAATTGCGAAGGTGTGAACCCAATAAAAATACGCTGCCACGCCCTGAAAAATCTAGTAAACCAATACAAACGCCGCCATATTTCATGCGTGTTACAGGTTTCGTTTTGTGCCTCAAGTTGCAGTAGTTCACCTTCGTAGGTGGCAAGTTGCGCAGTGATGAGCAATGCCGTCTTGCGGTGATCAACAGGACTCATATCTGCCCAGGAGTCATAACCTTTAGCAAGGGCCAATTTTGTCCAAAATTCAAACTTGCTTGCTTCAAAATCACACATTTCATACTGTAGCCAAACACCCGACAAATTGCCGCCACTGATTAATGCGCGGGTGCCCGGGTCATATCGTCCATCAGGGTGGAAGCCTGCCACAGCCGTTAAAACATCGTTGTCGTTGAGTGGCGAACTATTTGATTGGTTTGCCCATTCGTGAAGGCTTTTTAGTTGCTTGAGCGCTAGATTTACTGGCTCTATATGTTCCGCTGATTTACAGATCAGGTGAAGCGTTTTAATCTTCGAATCGGTCACAGAACACCCCTTCAGGTGTGGCCTTCATTGGGTGCCACGCCAGGCCGGTGAAGGTGTCCGACTTTTCCCGCTTGCGGATCAGGCACGGGGTAGGCGTGGCAAAACTTTCTCAAGCGTTCAACGACGCTTGATCTTTTGATCTGATGTAAGGATTGAAGCAATTCTGCATTTCACTCACCTTCATGGATGCCATCTTTATCAGCGTCTGAAGTTCCGTGATGCCTTCATCGTCTTGAATTTTTTCAGCAATCAGTTCAGCGGCATGAAGTAGAGAGTGGGCCTCCCAATAAAAACCGTTGGCATCGTGCGCAACCTGCTGCAATGTGTCTGGTCGCGAGGCGTCGAGGGCGGGGGCTGGCTTACGCATGCGCCACCTCAATTGAGGAGGCGTGTTCGGCTTTGCTGCCCAAGCTTTCAAACAGCCGATACATATTTTCCGCGTCGACGCTCAGAATTTCTTGCACCCCGTTGAGCAGTGCCAGCGGCACATCACTGTCGGTGCTGCATGGCAATGACTCGATAGCCAGGCGCGTTAGTTCTTTCATCATCATCAGACGCTCAGCCTGTCGGTTTACTTTGTCTGCAATGTGGGTCAGGGTTAAAGTGCTGGTAGTCATGTTGCAAGGATCCTTTGCGGTGTGGTCAGGCGGGGCTAGTGGTTGTAACACTGGCCCCGCCGCCTTTTTGCCCTGGTAAACGCGCCAGGGCTTCGCGGGGTCATTCGCTGGTGCTGGCCTTGCCGGTCGAAAGATACTTGCTGTGCAACGCTGCAAGGTCTTGCATAGCCCCAAGGTACGCGTCAACCCACAACGGGATGGGCGTGCGCTCCGTCATCCAGTTCGAGGGCGTGGACTTATTCACCCCTGTCTTTCGGCAAAAGTCTGATTGCTTCCAATGCAATGCGTCGAGGGCGGTTGAGAACTGTTCGGGGGTCATTGATACACCTCATTTTTGAATGAGTTTATTGTGGCACAAATTCTACTTATTCGTACAATTATGATTAAAACATACGATCTAGTTAACATAACGCCCGTCGTATAAAGTAGATGAAATGAATAACTTTGTACGAATTAGCGGATATATTCAATGAATTCAACGAGTTACGCACCTTGTCAACACTGCCTATTTTTTGGGCATCCATACGTAACCCGGTTTCTTCCTATCGTCTGAAAAGTTATCCACAGTGCGCCCACGGTTTGCCACCGCACAAGGGCGTGCCCACGGTTTGCAGTCGCCTGAGCTGGTGCCCGCCAATCACAACAGCGCAAGGCCGGTGAAGGAACCGACTTTTCCCCCTTGCGGATCAGGCGCAGGGTAGGCATGGCAAAGCGCTTATGTGGCTGGCTCTGTCAGTTCACAGCGCAACTTCATGCGTGGCTTTGAACCCAGCTTTTCAAGGCCTCATTGATGCGGGTTTGCCAGCCATCCCCAGATGCTTTGAATTTATCCACCACGTCCACGTCAAGGCGCAGCGTGATTTGCGTCTTGGTGCCACTGCCCAGCGGGCGGCCACGGCGTACCAGTGGCTTGGCCTGCGCCCATTCAGCATCCGTGAGCGGCATGGCGTCCGGGTCGGACATTGCGGCGGCCGTGATAGCGGCATCCTCGGCAGGCGTTGGCATGGTGAGCACACGCCCACTGCGGGTTTTAATCGTTGTTTGCATATCGTTTCACCTCTCGACTGTTGGCTTTTCTCAGACTGATGATGCGGCGCTCGGTTGGTTGCTCTGGCGGCCGGTCAACAAACACCACGCAAAACAACCTGTCATTGACTGGAACCAGCCCAACCATGCGGGCCTCGTCATAGTCGCGGCGCTTGTCCGGCCACACCAAAGCAGCATCCCATTCAAAGCCAGCGGCATCCAGCAATGAAAAGCCATGCTTTGCCAGATTCAAGGCGTCTTTGGTCGGGTCAAACGTCACATTCATATTTTATTGTAGTTACGATTAATAGGAATGCAATGATTATTTGTAGTTGCATTATTTCAGCGACTGAAAAGTTATCCGCAGTGCCCCGCCGGGAGGATGGCTCCAAGGGGAAGCCCCTTCGCGCCGCTTTCCGGCAAAGTGCAAGGCAAACCGCGAGGGTTCACAGCGGGCCGGGGCTGCATCGAACAAAGGGCGAAGAACTGGATATAGGAGATTGAATAATTTTCATCATATAAAAGTGTCCTCACTTTGTTCTCAGTTTGCCCTCACTTTGTCCTCAGTCCCCAATCGGCTTGAAACCCGCATGGTTGCTTGGTTTCGCTGGTTTGTCCTCAGTGTCTCAGTGTTTTTGAGAATCAGCAGGTGGCGGCAATCGAAAAAATCGTGAAAAAGCCGCCCGGCACGTGATGCGGGGCGGCTTTTCTGGTGCTGTCAGGTGGGCGATTCAAGCGGCCCGCTTGGGCATCTTCACCACGTTGCCAGCCTTGCGGCCGTCCAGGTAGTCGCCCCACCACTGCATCAAGCGCTCGCGGTCTTCGAGGTAGGCCGAACGGTGGTAAGCGGCCCGGACCTCGTTCGCTTCCTTGTGTGCCAATTGCCGCTCGATCACGTCAGGATTCCACCCGCATTCGTTGGCCACCGTGGAAAACAGCGCCCGAAAACCGTGGGCGGTTGCCGTGTTTTTGTAGCCCATGCGGGCCAGGGCTGAATTGAAGGTGTTTTCGCTCAGGGGCTTGCTGGGGTAGTACGGGCTGGGGAACACCAACTCACGCCCGCCGCTCAGGGTCTGCATGGTGCGCAACACCGCCACGGCCTGACTGGACAGGGGCACGCGGTGTTCAGTACGCATCTTCATGCGTTCGGCCGGGATGATCCACAGCGCCGCGTCCAGGTCGAACTCTGACCACAGGGCCCCGCGTGTTTCGCCAGGGCGGGTGGCGGTCAGGATCAGCAGGCGCATGGCGTGCACGGTGTGGGGGTCGCCGTCATAGGCGGCCAGCTTTGGCAAGAACTCGGGCAGCTCTTTGTCTGACATCGCGGCGCGGTGCTTCACCTCGCGGGGCTTGAGGATTTCAGAGGGCACCAGATCAAGCATGGGGTTTGAGTCGATCCGCTCGTGGATCATGGCCCACCGGTAAACGGCCTTCACCCGCTGCAGCACCCTGCCCGCCTGGTCACTTGCGCCGCGTGCCTCGATCTTCTTGACCGCCGCCATGATTTCGCCAGGCTTGATGGAGGCCAGCGGTCGGGAGCCCAAGGGTTTGAAAATGTCTGCAACAAGGGATGCACGGATGCGGCCCGCCGTTTCATCATCCCAGCGGCTCGCCTGGTGCGCCATCCAGTCGCACGCCACGGCCTCCAAGGTGTTGACGGCTTCGTGTGCGGTCTTGGCTTTATCGGCCCGGCGCAGTTCGCCCGGGTCGCCGCCATCGGCCAGCACCTTGCGGGCCTCGTTGGTCAGGTCACGGGCTTGCTTGAGGCCCACGGCTGGGTAAACGCCAAAGGCCAGCCGCTTTTCTTTGCCGCCAAAGCGGTATTTGAGGCGCCAGTAGCGCCCGCCCGCCTTGGTCAGCTCCAGATAAAGCCCGTTGCCGTCGAAGTGTTTGCCGGGCTCGGTCAGGTTGCGCAACTGGGCGTCTGTCAATTTCATGGGGGTATCCTTCGCAGTCTGGGGGCACAAATGGGGGCACATTTCTCCATTCCACGATGGTAGCCTAGTATTCATGCGGGTTAGCGGACAGACTGCGGGTGCGGCCCCGGCACCAGACGCTGCTTTTGTACCGTCAAATTAAATGAAAACCCGCTCTCCGTCATTGGAGAGCGGGTTTTTTATTGCTGCGTCGCAGAGATCTGGATGGAGGCAAACCATGCGGCCAGGTCGTCAATGTCCTGATCCGTCAGAGGCTTGGCCATGACGTTCATCACCTCGTTCTGACGTTTGCCACTGCGAAAATTTTTCAACTGCTCCACGACATACATCGCAGGTTGCCCTGCCAAATGCGGCGCATTGGGAATCTGGCTCAGGCCCAGTGGACCGTGGCAGGTGACGCACATGCCCGCACGGGCCTTTCCCGCCATCACATCACCCGCTTGGGCAGCCCCCATGTTCAGCATGAGCAGCGCCCAGCTGAACATCGCCAAGGCGGAAGTGCTTGTTAGTCTTTGACTCATCTCGGGCTGCATGCGGTCCCGCCCTATTCCGTGTACGAGATTCGATAAATCGCACCGGCAAAGTCGTCTGACACCAAGATCGAGCCATCTGGCAGGTTGGCCACATCGACAGGACGACCCCGGTACTGGCGCGTTTGCGGGTCAAGCCAGCCATCGGCAAAGACCTCGGTCTTGTCGGCTGAGCCGTCAGCCTTCAAACTGGTGAACATGATGCGCGCGCCAATGGGGTCAGTGCGGTTCCATGAGCCATGCTGTGCCGAGAAGATGCCGCCCTGGTACTTGGCCGGAAATTTCTTGCCGGTGTAGAAGGTCATGCCCAAGTCCGCGGCATGGGCTTCCATGTAGACCTCGGGGTTGGTCACATTGGCGGGCAGCGGATCCTTGTCATAGCCGTTGTCAGTGATGCGGGTTTTGCCCTGAATCCACGGGTAGCCGAAGAACTGGCCCAGCTTGGTGGCCCGGTTGATTTCCCCGGCCGGAATCAGGTCGCCCATGCCATCTGTCTGGTTGTCGGTAAACCACAGGTCGCTGTTCTTGGGGTTGAAGTCCATGCCCACCGAATTGCGGATGCCGCGTGCATACACTTCGCGCTTGCTGCCATCAAACGCGTTCATGCGAACGATGCCTCCAATTCCCCACTCGTCATAAAGTTTCAGCTTGTCGCGGGGCGGCACATTGTGCGGCTGTCCCATCGTGATATACAGCATGCCATCCTTGCCGATGCGGCAGGTGCGCGCACCGTGGTTATAGCTTTCCTCCTCGGTTGGAATCAGCTTGCCTTGAGGCACCACTTCAATCACCGCCACGTCCGGGCCTTCATAGAAAAACTCGGCAGCAGGAAAGTTCAAGACGCGGTTGTGTTCGGTCACCACCAGAAAGCCGTCCTTGGTCCAGCACACGCCATTGGGGTTGCTGAACTTGAGAGATGGTGCAAAGGACTTCACCTCGGTCGCCGCTTCACCGCTGTTGCGGTTGGTCACCGCCCAGACGCTGGTTTTTCGGGTGCCGACAAACAGCATGTTGGTGGACGGCGCAACCGCCATATGGCGGGCATCAGGCACCACGGCATACAGGCCAATCTTGAACCCGGGCGGCAGCTTGACGCGTTTCAGGTTCTCCCTGATCGCGTCCGCATTGGCGCCGGTTTGGGGCACGAGCGGAATATTCAAATCCGTCGTTGCCACTTTCATCTGCTTCAATTTCTCGATGTTGACGGGTGGTGCCGCCTGAGCCATCACCAAGCCTCCGATCCCCGCACTGATCGCAGCCACAACCAGGTTCCTTTTAAAGATACTCATCGTTGTCTCCTCTAATTGAAATACCGGCATTGATGTGCCGCCAACAATATTGCTGCCGCAATGCCTTTTTTTAATCTAGCGTTTTTCCAAACTGACGTGTTGACGGTTACGTCATATCGGGAATGCAATTAATTTCGATGCACCATGAAATAATTTCACAATCCAACCTGCACACTAAAAACCAACAGACTCCTATAAAGGGGGTCGGCGGGTCACGCCACACGCCTCCGAATCGCTTGGAAAATGTGCATTCAACCGTCAATGAAGGAACGTTATGCGGCAACACAAGTTGAAAAGCCGGTTCTCCCTGATAGGCAAAACATCGGTGGCATTGGCGGTGATCAACCTGAGCCACACGGCCCTCAATGCCCAGACGCTGGACGAGGTGGTGATATCGGCATCCCGTTCCGAGCAACGAAGCTTCGATGCACCCGCAGCGATTCAGTCGATTGACCGCAACACGCTGTTGAACGCAGGCCCCCAAGTCAACCTGTCCGAATCCTTGAACCGGGTACCCGGTCTGACGATTCTGAATCGTCAAAACTACGCGCAGGACTTGCAGGTCTCCATTCGGGGGTTTGGTGCCCGTTCCGCTTTTGGCATCCGGGGCATCCGTTTGCTGGTGGATGGCATTCCCGCCACCACGCCGGACGGTCAGGGTCAGGGGTCATCCATCAGCCTGACGTCCACCGACCGCATTGAGGTTCTGCGCGGCCCACTGGCCCAGATGTACGGCAATTCGGCCGGTGGCGTCATCCAGGCCTTCACCCGGAACGCGCCTGAACAGCCGGAGTTCGGGGCGCAGTATTACGCTGGCTCCTACGACATGCGTCGCTCCGACTGGCAATACGCCGGACGCATCCATGACTACGGACTGGTGGCGGACTACAGCACGTTTGACACCACCGGCTACCGGGACAACAGCCAGACCGAACGCAAGCAATTCAACGGCAAATTGAGTTTTGGCCCCAGTGACAAGACCCGGGTGAATGTGGTGTTTAACCAGTTCGACATGCCACTGGCCCAGGACCCATTGGGACTGACCGCCGCCCAGATGGCCGCCAATCCGGCGCAAGCAGGCAGCAATGCCCTGAGCGCACGGGTCCGAAAAATCACGAGCCAGAAGCAGCTGGGGACCTCGCTGACCCATGCACTTGACGCCAACAATTCAGTCACGGCACGGGCTTACTACGGCAACCGGGAGAACACCCAATACCAGGCCAACAGCTTCTGGGTGGGGTTGAGCCGAACCTACTACGGTGCCGGCCTGCAATACAACCAGCAAACCCGGATGGCAGGGACACCGGTCTCCTGGACGGCGGGTTATGAATTTGATCAGTCAGTAGAACGACGCCAGGGCGGCGCATCACCAGCAGGAGAAAAATCACCCGGATCGCTGAACCGTGATGAAGACAACACCGCCAGGAACAGTGATTTCTTTGTGCAGGCCACGGCGCTCGTGAGTGAAAAAATATCAGCCATCGCAGGACTGCGCTCCAGCACCGTGCGCTTCAACAGTGAAGACTACTTTCTGAGTAATGGCAATGGCTCGGGCGAGGTCACTTATCGGGCCACCAGCCCTGTTCTGGGGCTGACCTACCATGCCAGAGAAGACCTCAACCTGTATGCCAATTACGGCAAGGGCTTTGAAACGCCCACGCTGGCCGAAGTCGCCTACACAGGGGCTGGCGCACCCGCATTCAATACGGCCATCCATGCGTCGACCAGCCGTCAATTTGAACTGGGGGCCAAGTGGGTTCCCGGTTCTGGTTCGCGCGTGGATGTGACGCTGTTTCAAATTGACGCCCAGAATGAAGTCGTCGTCGCCATCAGCAGTGGTGGCAGCACCGCCTACAAAAACGCGCCCGGAACAAAGCGCACCGGATGGGAACTCTCGGGCAGCACCGAGCTGACGCCGCATGTTCGCGCGACCTTGGCGGCTTCCCGGATCAACGCGGTGTTTTCGCAGGCATTCAACAGTGGCACATCCAGTGTGGCCGAAGGCAACAAGATGCCCGGTATCCCCCAGAGCATTCTTTTTTCAGAACTGCTGTGGACCAGCCAGACTATCGCCGGCATGAAAAAAGGAACTGCGATGGGCAGCCAGGCGGGCATCGAGTTCACCCAGGCAGGCAGGCTGTATGCCAACGACACCAACACGGCGTCCGCCGACGGCTACGCCACCTTGAATGTGAAAGCCAGCCATCGCTGGGCCGTGGGCACGGGCAGTCTGACGGCCTACGCCCGCATCGACAACCTGACGGACGAGCGCTATGTGGGATCAGTGATCGTCAACCAGGCCGCATCGCAGTTCTATGAACCAGCCCTTGGAAGAAACTGGACCCTCGGCCTGCGTTGGGTCCTGCCCTTGTGAATTCAGTTTCCAACACACGGGGACCAGACCCCGTTCTGGTTGCTGGACCGAATCACACTGTCCACAAATTGAACACCCAGCAAGCCATCCCATGAGTTGGGGAAATAAAGGCTGAGCGGGTCTGGGGCCTGGCCGGATCGACGGGCCGCGATGGCCTCGGCAGCATCCGAATAAATATTGGCAAAACTCTCGTGGAAACCTTCAGGATGGCCCGCCACAATGCGTGACGACCGGGCGGCCAGTGGCAGAGTACCGGGCCCATTGGGCGTGCGATTCTGGGACGGCGCATCCAGCGGCTTGAAGGTCAACGCCTGCGGGCATTCCTGCATCCACTCCAGACTGCCCGCAGAACCACTCACTCGAATCCGCAAGCCGTTTTCCACCCCGGCTGCCGCCTGAGTCACCCAGAAACTGCCACGAGCCCCGCTGCTCAGGCGCAGCATGGCGCCCGCATAGTCATGCGTCACCCGCCCGGGAACGATACAGCCCACCTCAGCGGCCACTTGCTCCACCTCCAGCCCGGTGATGAAACGCAGCAGATTGTGCGCATGGGTTCCAATGTCGCCCATGACCAAAGACGGCCCGCCACGCACCGGGTCTTCCTTCCAGGCTTTGCGCCCCGGCCCCTCCTTGGCGCGGCCACCCTGCACGTACTCCACCTGCACCAGACGCACCGTTCCCAACTGCCCTTGTTCAATCATTGCTTTGGCCTGGCGGACCATGGGGTAGCCCGTGTAGTTGTGGGTCAGGCAGAAAACCAGCCCGGAGTCCAACACCGCTTGATGCAGGTGCTGCGCCTCTTCCAGCGTGTTGGTCATGGGCTTGTCGCAAATCACATCGAAACCCCTGGCCAGTGCCGCCACAGAAAATTCAAAGTGGCTGTCGTTGGGGGTCATGATGGCAACCACATCAGCGCCATCTCCACGGGCGGCCTCAGCGTCCATCAACGCGGTCCCGCTGGCATAACACCGCTCGGGGCTCAGACCCATCTCCCGTCCGGCCTGGACAGATCTTTGAGGATCAGACGACAGTGACGCAGCGACCAGTTCGTAACGGTCATCCAGCCGGGCGGCTTGACGATGCATGGCGCCAATGAATGAGCCCGGGCCTCCGCCAATGACGGCCAGGCGCAATCTGCGCCCCAGCATTGAAATTACAGGATTTAAAGACATGGAACCTACTTTTAAAAATGGACTACTTGCCCCAGCGCAGCACCATCGGATCGAGACGACGCGCCGTCTCAATCAAGCCCGCACGCGTCGCAGGGTGCATGGCGGGGAACGGGTGGCGGGGCGCCTCGCAATCTATCACGCCACCTTCCTTCATCAGGGATTTGGCGGCGAGCAAGCCACTTTGCCGATTCTCATAATTGATCAGGGGAAGCCATTGCTGGTACAGGCTCGCAGCCTCTTCACGCTGACCTGACGCGTAGGCGTCCACGATCAGGCGGATGCCATCCGGGTAGGCACCACCGGTCATGGCGCCGGTTGCACCAGCGTCCAGGTCCGGCATGAGAGTGATGGCTTCCTCACCATCCCATGGGCCCTCAATGGCATCACCACCCAGGTGAATCAATTCACGCAGCTTGGAGGCCGCACCAGGCGTCTCGATCTTGAAATAGCACACCTGTTTGATCTCTTTCGCCATTCGGGCCAGAAAGGCGGCTGACAGGGCGGTTCCGCTCACCGGGGCATCCTGGATCATGATGGGAATATCAATCGCATCCGACAGGCGGGCAAAGAACTCATATGTCTTCTCTTCCGGAACGCGGATGGTCGCCCCGTGGTAGGGCGGCATGACCATCACCATGGCCGCACCGGCCTGCTGAGCCTGCACGCTACGCTGGGCGCAGATTTGGGTACTGAAGTGTGTGGTGGTCACGATGACGGGCACCCTGCCCTTGACGTGCGCCAGAATGGTGTGGGTCAGCACCTCCCGCTCGGCATCCGAGAGAACAAATTGTTCAGAGAAATTGGCCAGAATGCACAGCCCATCGGAGCCTGCATCCATCATGAAATCAACACAGCGCCTTTGACTTTCCAGGTCAAGCTCGCCAGACTCCGTGAAGGTGGTCGGCACCACGGGAAAGACACCTTTGAAGCGCGCCATTTTTGTTTCGTTCATTTGAAATTCTCTTTATTTTTTCTTGTTGTACACGTCAATACACACTGCGGCCAGCAACACAAGGCCTTTGATCACCTGCTGGTAATCGATGCCGATGCCCATGATGGACATGCCGTTGTTCATCACACCCATGATGAAGGCGCCAATGACCGCGCCCAGGACTTTGCCCACACCGCCAGACGCAGATGCACCACCAATGAAGCAGGCCGCAATCACATCGAGTTCAAAACCCAGACCCGCTTTGGGCGTCGCCGTGTTCAGGCGCGCGGCAAAGATAAGGCCCGCCAGAGCAGCCAGTACACCCATGTTGATGAACGTGTAGAACGTCAACCGTTCGGTTTTGATACCGGACAAGCGCGCCGCCTTCTCATTGCCACCCAACGCGTAGATACGCCGACCAATCGTCGTACGCGAGGTGACAAAGTCATACACCAGCATCAACAGCAGCATCACGATCAACACATTGGGCAAGCCCTTGTAAGAGGCCAGAAGGTAGCTGAAGGCGGCGATCATTGCGGCGAAAACCAGGTTTTTCACGATGAAAAACACATAGGGCTCGTTGTCCATGCCATGTTTGACACGCTCCGCCCGACCCCGCACCTTGGTGATCAGCAGCACCAGTGCCATGAGCAGACCAGCCATTAGCGAGGTGATGCGCAGTGTTTCTCCGCCAAAGGGGTCTGGAATAAAACCGGTGCTCAGTAGCTGAAACACCTCCGGGAATGGGCCCACGGACGAACCGCCCAACACGGCCAGCGCCAGACCCTTGAAGACCAGCATGCCTGCCAGCGTCACGATGAAGGACGGTATTTTGTAGAACGCAACCCAGTAGCCTTGCGCAGCGCCGATCACTCCCCCCAGGATCAGGCAAAGGATGGCGGCAGGTACAAAGTGCATCTTGTACTCCACCATCAACACCGCCGCCACCGCGCCGACGAAGCCGCTCACCGACCCCACCGAGAGGTCAATGTGACCGGCCACAATGACCAGCAACATGCCCAACGCCATGACGATGATGTAACTGTTTTGCAGAATCAGGTTGGTCAGGTTCAGGGGCTGGAACAGGGTCCCGTCCGTCATCACCTGAAAGAAGACCATGATCGCAACGAGTGAGATCAGGAGACCGTATTCCCGCAAATTATTTTTGAGGAAACCGGCGCTGGATTGGGATTTCACGGGCTGAGCTCCGGAGCTTAAAGTTGCCATGTCAGTTCACTCCTGATGTCACGATGGATCGCATAATTTTTTCCTGGGTCGCCTCGGCGGCTGAAAATTCGGCCACGAAGGTGCCTTCGTTCAACACACAAATCCGGTCACACATGCCCAGCAGTTCAGGCATTTCAGACGAGATCATCAAGACGCATTTGCCCTCGCTGGCGAGCTGCGCAATGATGGTGTAAATCTCGTACTTGGCCCCCACGTCAATGCCGCGCGTGGGTTCATCCAGGATCAGCACCTCGGGATTCGAGAACAGCCACTTGCTCAACACCACTTTTTGTTGATTGCCACCAGACAAATTGACGGTCCGTGCAAACACGTCCGGGCTGCGGATATTGAGCTTGCGCCGATATTCCTCCGCGACGCCAAATTCACGCCCCTCATCAATCACCGTGTTGCGGGACACCGCGTTCAGGTTGGCCAGCGTGGTGTTCCATGCAATGGTTTCGTCCAGCACCAGGCCATACCCCTTGCGATCTTCGGTGACATAGGCAATGCCGTGGTCAATGGCTTTTTGCACCGTACGGGTGTCAATTTCCTTGCCATGCAAAAATACCTGTCCGCTGATACCCTGACCGTAAGTGCGACCAAAAATGCTCATGGCCAGTTCGGTACGGCCAGCCCCCATGAGGCCGGCAATACCCACAATCTCGCCACGTTTGACATGCAAGTCAACGCCCTTGATCACCTGACGTTCGGGATGCACATCATGATGGACTTGCCAGTTTTTGACTTCAAAAACCTTGTCACCGGTGTTGGGCGTTCGTTTGGGATAACGGTCCGCCATTTCGCGCCCCACCATGTGCTTGATGACCCGGTCTTCACTGATAGGCTCCTGGGTACAGTCCAGCGTGGCAACGGTGGCCCCATCGCGCAGCACGGTAATGGCGTCAGCCACCTTGGAAATTTCGTTGAGCTTGTGCGAAATCAGGATGCAGGCAATGCCCTGACGTTTGAGTTCCAGCAGCAATTCCAGCAGCGCATCACTGTCAGTCTCGTTCAGACTGGCCGTCGGCTCGTCCAGAATCAGAAGTTTGACCTCTTTGGACAAGGCCTTGGCGATCTCAATGAGTTGCTGTTTACCCACACCCAGATTGGTGATGAGCGTGCTGGGAGACTCCTTCAAGCCCACCTTTTTCAGCAAGGCTTGCGTCTTCAAGAACGACGCCGTCCAGTCGATCACGCCGTAGTGTGCCTGCTCGTTGCCCAGAAAAATGTTTTCCGCAATGGACAACAGGGGCACCAACGCCAACTCCTGGTGAATGATGATGATGCCTTTCTCTTCGCTGTCAGAGATGTCCTTGAAACGGCACTCCTGACCGAGAAATAGAATCTCCCCCCCATACTCTCCATAAGGGTAGACACCGCTGAGAACCTTCATCAAGGTGGACTTTCCTGCGCCGTTTTCACCCACGATGGCGTGAATCTGCCCGGGGTAGACGGTGAGGTTCACATCGCTGAGTGCCCTCACGCCGTGGAATGATTTTTTCATGCCACGCATTTCAAGAATGGGTTTCTCCATGTTGGCCTGCGTTTCTTTTTTGATCATGTCAGCAATTTAAAAATGTAAAAAGGCCCTGCGCGTGTCGGCACAGAGCCTTTTTGAAAATGGCGCAATACCCTTATTTCAACTGCTCTTCCTTGATGTAGCCACTGCCAACAAGCACCTGCTTGTAATTGGACAGGTCGACGCTCACCGGTTTCAACAAGTAGGACGGAACAATCTTGACCTTGTTGTTATAGGTCTTGGTGTCGTTGATCTCCACGGCTTTCCCGCTCATCATGGAATCCACCATCCCCGCAGTCACTTTGGCCAACTCACGGGTGTCCTTGAAGACGGTGGAATACTGCTCCTTGCGGATGATGGACTTGACGGAAGGCACTTCAGCATCCTGACCACTCACGTAGGGGTAAGGTTGTCCGGCGCTGCCGTAACCCACGCCTTTGAGTGAAGACAAGATGCCAATGCTCAAACCATCATACGGTGACAAAACGGCATTCACACGGGCTTTGCCGTAGTAGGCGCTCAACAAGTTGTCCATGCGCGACTGGGCCACTGCACCGTCCCAACGCAAGGTGGAAACCTTGTTCATGCCAATCTGCTTGCTCAGCACCACCAGCTTGCCCTTGTCGATATAAGGCTGCAGCACGGACATGGCGCCGTCATAGAAGAAGAAGGCATTGTTGTCATCCGCCGAGCCACCAAAAAGCTCAATATTGAACGGGCCTTTGCCGTCTTTGAGGCCCAGGGCTTTTTCGAGGGATTGCGCCTGCAACACGCCCACCTGAAAATTGTCAAACGTGGCGTAATAATCCACATTTTTGCTGCCCACAATCAGGCGGTCATAGGCCACGACCTTGATGCCTTTGTCAGCGGCTTTTTGAAGCGCATTGGACAAGGTGGAGCCATCAATGGCGGCGATCACAAGCACCTTGACGCCCTTGGTGATCATGTTTTCGATTTGGGCCAGCTGATTTGGAATGTCGTCATCCGCGTATTGCAAATCAGTTTTATAGCCCTTGGCAGCCAGGGCCGTGACCATGCTGTTGCCATCACTCACCCAGCGGGTTGACGTTTTGGTGGGCATGGCCACACCCACAGTCCCTTTGTCTTGCGCATTGGCTTGCGGCGCCCCCAAGGCAAAGCCAAGCGTCAAGCCAGCGGCCAGCGCCTTGAGTGTTGTTCTACGAGATTTCATTATTTGTCTCCTGATGGATGTTTGAATTGCCTTCAGCGGGCTTTGCATTTTTGTCGCTGAGCCACAATGATACGGATTTGATTGATAATTTTCTAATACTGTTTGATCTACTTGTGATGTCAATACTAAGATTGGTACAAACCCTGAAATGACTAACTACATGCATTGGTTCCTGCGTGCGAGGCTGAAGACACGACAGCTGCTGCTGCTGGTCGCGCTGGCCGAAGAGGGCAACATTCACCGCGCGGCCCAAGTCCTCAACATGACGCAGCCAGCGGCATCCAAACTGCTCAAGGACCTGGAAGACGCCCTGGAGGTGTCGCTCTTTGACCGCCTGCCCCGCGGCATGCGCCCCACCTGGTACGGGGAAACCATGATCCGGCATGCCCGCGTTGCCCTGACCAGCCTCAACCAGGCGCATGAGGAACTTCAGGCCGCCAAGAACGGCCAGTTTGGACAGGTCAATGTGGGCGCCATCACCGCGCCAGGACTTGCGCTGCTGCCGCCCACGGTCAAACTGGTGAAGCAGGACCATCCCAACCTGCAGATTGCACTGCAAATTGAACCCAGCGATGTGTTGATTGAACGCTTGAATCAGGGCAAGCTCGACATCCTCGTCGCGCGCCTGTTCGCCCAACATGACAAGACCGAACTGCGCTACGAAATGCTCACCGACGAGCCTGTGTGTGCCGTGGCGCGGCCAGGCCACCCCTTGCTCAACGTCGCCACCCTGGGCTTGCGGGATGTCGTTGATTCAGGCTGGATCGTCTCGCCCAGCGGCAGTGTGTTGCGCCACCGCTTTGATTTGATGTTTCAGGAAGAGGGTTTGCAGGCCCCCAGCAACGTCATTGAGACCGCCTCCCTGATGTTCACCACCAAGATGCTGCAGCAAAGCGACATGCTCAGCGTTGTGGCCACCGACGTGGCCCGCTATTACGCGGACCACGGCTTGCTGGCGATACTGCCCATGTCGCTGCCCTGCCAAATGGATGCGTTTGGCATCATCACCCGGCGCGACCGCCTGTTGTCGCCGGCCGCCAAGGTCATGCTGCGTGCACTGAAAGTCTCGGCCATGACGGTCTACGGAAAGCAACTGGATGTGGAGCCGGAAGACCCGGCCCGTTGAGCACCGGACTCAATTCCAGCCCGCGTCCACCTTGAACTCCTGGGCGGTGCACATGGCACCGTCATCGGACGCGAGAAACAGCACCATGCGGGCGACATCGGACGGCTTCAGCTTGTCGGGCAGACACTGGTTGCGTTTGATGTTTTCTTCGCCGTCGGCATTCAACCACATCTTGATCTGTCGCTCGGTCATTACCCAACCCGGGGACACGGTGTTGACCCGGATACGGTCCGCACCCAGGCTGCCGGCTAGACCACGGGTTAGACCATTCACGGATGATTTGGCGATGGCGTAACACGGGTATTCACTGCCTTTGGTCTGCCAGCCCGTTGAGCCGAGGTTGATGATGGCGCCACCGCCCAGGCGGCGCATGCCAGGCACGATGGCCTGAATGGCAAAAAAACCGGGCCGCTGGTTAACGGCCATGCGCTCGTCCCAGTACTCGGGCGTGACGGATTCAATGGTGTGCCGATCATCACGCGCCACGTTGTTCACCAGCGTCGAAAAATCACCAAGCTCACGCGTGGCCTCTTCGATGGCGCCCTGTAGCGCTGCGACGTCGCGAACGTCACAGGTACGCCACCATGGCGCAGGGTGACCGTCGTCGACCAGTCGTTGTGCCAGTGCTGCGCTTTCAGCTTCCGCCACGTCAATGAAGGCGACCTGGGCCCCCTGCTCAGCGAACGCGGAGACGATGGCAGCGCCAATGCCCGTTCCACCGCCAGTGACAAAGACGCGCTGCCCGAGCAGGCTGGGATAAATGGCCAAAGTTTGAGATGTCGTCACAGGGTATTCCTTAGGTATTGCAATTTGAATATGTCATTAATTAATTTATCTATTTTCCATTATCACTTTGCCTTGCTACGATGCGATCTGTCAAGCCCTCGCGCCAAACCCATAACGAAAGACAACTGAGACATGGATTCCAAAAAACACCCCTTTCGCCGCAGCCAGGCCTGGTTTGGAAAAGATGACCGGGATGGCTTCGTGCACCGCAGCTGGCTCAAAAATCAAGGCTACCCGCATGACGAACTGGATGGCCGCCCGGTCATCGGCATCTGCAACACCTGGAGCGAATTGACTCCCTGTAACGGGCACTTCCGCGAACTGGCCGAGTTCGTCAAACGCGGCGTTTATGAGGCCGGTGGCTTTCCGCTTGAATTTCCGGTGATGTCACTGGGCGAAACCCAGCTGCGCCCCACCGCGATGCTGTTTCGCAACCTCGCCAGCATGGACGTGGAGGAGTCGATTCGTGGCAATCCAATCGATGGTGTCGTGCTGCTGATGGGCTGCGACAAGACCACGCCGTCGCTGATGATGGGTGCGGCCAGTTGCGATCTGCCCACCATTGGCGTGTCCGGCGGCCCCATGCTCAACGGCAAGTTCCGTGGCACCGACATTGGCTCAGGCACCGGCGTGTGGCAAATGAGCGAGATGGTGCGTGCGGGTGAAATGACGCAGGAGGACTTTACGGCGGCCGAGTCGTGCATGCACCGCTCCAAAGGCAGTTGCATGACCATGGGCACGGCCAGCACCATGGCCAGCATGGTCGAGGCACTGGGCATGTCCCTGCCTGAAAATGCGGCCATTCCCGCCGCCGATACCCGGCGTAACCGGCTGGCACAAATGAGTGGCCGACGCATTGTGGAAATGGTCAAGGAAGACATGCGCATGTCCCAGATCCTGACCCGCGAGGCATTTGAGAACGCCATTCGCACCAATGCCGCCATTGGCGGCTCGACCAACGCGGTGATTCACCTGATTGCGATTGCCGGACGCATGGGCATCAAGCTGGATCTGGACGACTGGGACCGCCTGGGCGCTGAGGTGCCCTGCCTGCTCAACCTGCAGCCTTCAGGCAAATACCTGATGGAAGATTTTTACTACGCCGGTGGGCTGCCCGCCGTGCTGCGCGAAATCAAACCCATCCTGCACCTGGACGCCATCACGGCCAACGGAAAAACGCTGGGGGAAAACATTGAAAAAGCCCCCTGCTACAACCGCGACGTCATCAAGACACCGGACGAACCTTTCATGAAAGATGCCGGCATCGCCGTGCTGCGTGGCAACCTGGCACCGGATGGCGCGGTGATCAAACCCTCAGCGGCATCAGCGCACCTGCTGCAGCACCGCGGTCGTGCTGTGGTGTTTGAGGATATTGAAGATTTCCATGCCCGCATTGACGGCGATGAACTCGACATTGATGAGCACTGCGTGATGGTGCTCAAAAATTGCGGCCCCAAGGGCTACCCCGGCATGGCCGAGGTCGGCAACATGCCGCTGCCACCCAAGATTTTGCAAAAAGGCATCACCGACATGGTGCGCATCAGTGATGGCCGCATGAGCGGCACGGCCTACGGGACCGTGGTCTTGCACACCAGTCCGGAAGCCGCTGCGGGCGGCCCGCTGGCACTGGTACAAAACGGCGACATGATTGAACTCGATGTCGCGGGCAGGCGCCTGCACCTGGAAGTGACCGACGACGAACTGGCACGGCGGCGCCTGAGCTGGAAACCCCCGGTCCACCCGAACCGCGGTTACCAAAAGCTGTACGTGGACCATGTGCAGCAAGCCCACCTGGGCGCTGACCTGGACTTTCTGGTGGGTGGCAGCGGCGCCCTGGTGCCGCGCGAGTCGCATTAAATAGACGATTGAAAATGATGCCTTCTGCCATTGAAGTGTCGGAACGCCCGGCACCTCTTATTCTGGGCGAGCCACGTTGTGTCTGGGCCGCAGACGCGATGCTGGGCGAAGGAACTTTGTGGTCTGTTCGGCACCAGGCGCTGTATTGGGTGGACATCCTGGGCCATCAGCTGCACCGTTACCACCCGGCCACGCAAGCGCGGGACAGCTGGGCCTTTGAAGAAGAAATATCGGCCGTGGCCGAGCGTGCATCGGCATCCGGGCTGCTGGTCACACTGCGCCGGGGTTTTGCATTTTTTAACCCGGAAACCGGCGCGCTGCAGCGCCTGCACCAGCCTGAACCCGAGCGCACAGGCAACCGGTTCAACGACGGAAAATGCGATGCGCAGGGACGCTTCTGGGGCGGCACCATGGACTTTGCCTGCCAGCAGCCCACAGGTGCCTTGTACCGCTATACACCGGACGGCCAGTGCAGTCGCATGGCCGACGGCTATGCGGTAACGAACGGCCCCACGTGGTCGCTGAACGGACGCACGATGTATTTCAATGACACCGTGCAGGCGGCGACCTACGCATTTGATTTCAATCCTGAAGACGGCGCATTGAGCGGGCGCCGCCTGTGGCGCCAATGGGGCGCCCAGGACGGGTTCCCCGACGGCATGACCACCGACGCCGCGGGGCGTCTGTGGATGGCCCACTGGGGTGCCGGCTGCGTGACATGCAACGACCCCGCCACAGGCACCGAGTTGGCCCGCGTGACCTTGCCCACCCGTCACATCACCAACTGTGCTTTTGGGGGGGCCGACCTCAAGACCCTGTTCATCAGCAGTGCCTGCTCCGGCTTGGACACCGTGCAATTGGCGGCTGAGCCGCTGGCGGGCGGGCTGTTTTGCGTGGATATGAATGATGCGGGATTACCGGCACCGTTTTTTGCAGGATGAGTGCCGGAGTCTTGCAGCCTGTCTTCCCGATTTCAGAGGCTCACACAATCAAATTGAGACGGGAGCGTCAGCCGTCGCAGTCTTGCCGGGCCGCCCGGGAATCATGCTGAGCATATGGTCGGAAATGCCACCGTCCACCACCAGGTTTTGTCCCGTTACATAAGACGCCGCGCTGCTGGTGAGGTAAGCCACCGCAGCGCCAACGTCCTCGGCACGGCCAATGCGCGCCAGGGGGACGAGCGCCTCGCGCTGCTGCAGGGTGACGGCGTCCTGGTACACCGATTCGGTCAGTGGCGTGCGGATCATGCCGGGGCAGACCGTATTGACGCGAATCCCCTCGTCCGCCCACTCCTGGGCGAGTTGACGGCACAACATGATGAGCGCGGCCTTGGCCGCCGAATAGGCGCCATAGCCCGGGTGCGGCGTCAGGCCCGACATCGAAGCCACGGCGGTGATGCTGCCGCGCGTACGCGCCAATTGTTCGCGCGCCGCCTGCGCCAGCAACAAGGTTGAACGGGTATTGAGGTTGAAAGTGCGGTCCCACTGCGCCGCCGTCAGGTCCGCCAGACGGCTAGGACCTGAGGCACCGGCATTACAAATGAGCGCCGTCACATCGCTGCCTTGGGCTCGCGCCTGCGCCACCAGGGCCGTGCACTCTGCCGGGTCGGTGATGTCGCCGGCCACCCCAGTGGCCGTGGCGCCAGCGGCACGCAATTCGTCGACCAGCTGGTCCAGCCGCTCACCGGGCGTTGAGGCGGCCGCGCTGATGTGGATGCGCGCACCGCCTTGGCGGGCCTGCTCGATCAAGGCGAAACAGATGCCACGGCCAATGCCACCGGTGGCGCCGGTCACCAGGGCGTGAATGGGAGAGGAGGTGTTCATGGAATGCCTTTCAGGTCAGGACTGCAGCGCCGTCTGTGCCCGGTAGAACTGCAGGGTGGCCGCAATGCCTTGCACCAGGCCGGTCTGCTGGCGCTGGGGCAACAGCGCGTCCAGCCCATCTTCGGTGATGCCGGGTGCAATCGTCAGCGGCGGGCCGTCGGCGCTCAGTTGGGCGCCGGGCACCTGGCGCCGGATTTCCGTTATGACCTCGTCCACGGTAGCGACCTGGCCCACCAGGTTGTAAGCACTGGCACCTTGCGCTGGCGTCAGCAGGGCCGCCTCGAAAGCCTGCGCCACGTCGTCCGCATAAATCAGGCCGGAGGCACCGCTGTAGCCGATGGTGTAGGGCTCGCTTCGCATAGCCGCGCGGCAGGCCAGGCTGGGGCCGGCACTCACGCCCGTCTCCCGTCCCGGGCCGTACACCACAAAGGGCCGAAAACCAATACTGGCCAGTTGGCGATCATGCCAATAAGCCCGCGCCGAACCTTCGACCGCCAGCTTGAAGGCGCCATAGTGGGTGGCAGGTTGCGGGTGTTGCGCATCCTGCGGACCAAAAACACCGGCCGAGCTGGCGTACACCACCTGGCCCAGGCCCTGCGCCTGCGCAGCGTCAAACACATGCAGCGCACCGATCAGGTTGATTTCGGCGCCGCGCACCGGCTGGGCACTGCAGTCGGGCGTCAGCACACCGGCCAGGTGGACTACGCCGTCACAGTCCTGCATCGCCTGCTGCACAGCCTCGGCATGGCGGATATCGCCCACACGCCAGTCCAACTGGTGGACCACGTCGCCGGCAATCGCCGCCACCGTTTGCCGGTTCGCGTGGATGTCAAACACCCGCACCTCCACACCCCGGGCAATCAGCCGGCGGATGATCCAGGCGCCCAGAAATCCGCTGCCGCCCGTCACCAGTACACGTTTCATCAATCATTCTCCAGAGTCGTCACGTTGTCCGGCACACTAGCGCCTCTGCGGGGTCGTCGGTAGCGGCAAGGTTGTTTTTGTAAATGCTCACAGCGGCATCAAACTCGGTCACCTCCAGCTGGCAACCCAGCCGCTGCGTCTTGAACAGTCCGTCCATGGTTTTCAGCACGGCGCCGAACAGCTCCCGGCTGATGCGTTGGCGCAAGGCGAGGTTGCGGCCCGGCGCGATACGCACGGTGACGTTGACAAAGCCGTTGTCGGCCTCGCCATTGCCAACCCGGTATTGCGTCAGCACCCGGGCAAAGGTGCGGATGCCCCACACCGGGAAGATGCCCGATTCGACAGCCGCCTGGTGGATGGCGCCCACCAAGCGTGCGTCGGTCACGGCCGTTTCCAGGTTTGCACTGTAGTCAATCTGGATGTGCGGCATGGCGCTCCTACATTTTGCAAAGCAGCGAGGGAGCGGGCGTCAGCGACGGTGGGAAGGTCTGTTCGATCACCGGGCGCAAGGCGCCATCCACTACTTTGGCGCGTCCCACGAAGTTGGGCAGCAGCAGCTGGTTGTCGGCGGCGCGCATGGTGACCGTGCCATAAATCGTGTCCAGGGAGGCGCCACGCAGCGCTTTGCTGACATCCGCCGGTTTCACACTGCCTGCCTTCTTGATGCCGTCGAACATCACTTGCGTGCCGTTGTAGGCCTGGCCTTCGTTGTCGGTCGGCAGGCGATTGAACTTGGCCTTCCAGGCCGCCACAAACACCTTGTTGCGCGGATTGTCGATATCCGCTGTGTAGGCTGTAGTGCCCGGCGTCCCGTCCAGGGCCTTGCCGGTCGCGTTGATCATAAAGTTCTGGATCAGTGAATGGCCGATCAGGCGCGTCTTGGGGATCAGTCCGAATTCCTCTGCCTGCTTGACAAAGGCGATGGCGTCACGGCCGGTCTCGGCCACCCAGATGGCATCTACATTGGCGGCCTTGAGTTGCGCAATGTAGGGCGAGAAGTCCTTGGTGCCCATCGGTACAAACAGGCTCAGGGGCACGCTTTTGCCGGAGGCCTCGGCCGCCTTCTTGAACGATTCACCCGAATCACGGCCCCACACATAGTCGGCAGCGAGCACGGCGAAGCTCTTTTCTTTCAATCCTTTGGCCCATTCATTGATCATGGCGATGTCCATCGCGTCCGAATGGTTGGTGCGGAAGCTGCGCGGCTTGCAGGTGTCGCCGGTGAGTTTGTCGGACTTGCTCGCGACAATAAAGTATGCGGCGTCCCAGCGGTCCAGGTTCTGCGCCAGCGCCAGCGAGATGGATGAGGGGATGGCGCCAATCAATAGGTTGTAACCGTCCCGTGCCAATTTTTCAGCAACGCGGCGGCCGGCGTCGGGGGTGCCCTCATCGTCAGCAATCTGCACCTCGACCTTGCGGCCATCGACACCGCCCTTAGCATTGGCTTCGTCAATGGCGAACTGAATCGCACGGATGACCTCTTCACCTTGCTGGGCAAACACGCCGGATTTGGAAGAAACCAGCCCGACCTTGACCGGCTCCTTGCCCTGGGCCAGCACGGTCACAGGAAGTGTTGCCACCAAAGCCAGCGTGGCGAGCGTGCGCGGCAGGGTTTTCATCTTGAACATGGGGTTGTCTCCTCAATCAAACAGCCGGAATCGGTCCGGCGACCGGTATTTACAAAAAAGTTGGGGCGATGGCCTAAACCATCACATGGGTTTCCAGGTCCAGCAGGCTCTCACGCGTGTTCTGCACGGCCCCCTGGGCCACCACCGCACCCTTGGCCATGGCGCAGTAACGCTGGGCCACCCGCACCACCAGGCTCATGTTCTGTTCGATCAACAGCAAGGCCGTGCCCTGCTCGGCCACCTGGTTGAAGATGCGCGCCAACAGGTCCACGATCACCGGCGCCAGGCCTTCAGTGGGCTCGTCCAGCAGGATCAGGCTGGGGTTGGCCATGAGGGCCCGCCCGACCGCCAGCATCTGCTGCTGGCCACCCGAGAGCGCGGTGCCCGGCGTGTGGGCGCGCTCCTGCAATATGGGAAACAGCTTGTAGACCTCGGGCACGTTCCAGGGCCCTTTGCGCCCGACGGCGGCACCCAGGATCAGGTTCTCTTGCACCGTCAGGTTGGCCACGATTCGCCGACCCTGCGGCACCACCACCACGCCATGCTGGGCCGCCAGGTAGGGGCGTGGCTTTTGCAGCGCGTAGTCGCCCAGGTGAATCTGCCCGCCTTTGAGGGACGCCAGGCCCAGAATGGTGTTGACCACCGTGGTCTTGCCCACGCCGTTGCGCCCGACCAGCGCCACGCGCTCGCCCGGGTTCACCGTCAGGTTCAGGTTATGCAGGATGTGGGCCGCGCCGTAAAAGGCGTTGACGTTCTCCAGTTTCAACAAAGCGCTCATGCTGCGCTCCCAAGATAGGCTTCCCGCACACGCGGATCGGCGCGCACGCTGGTCGGCTCGCCACTGGCGATGACACGGCCGAGTTCAAAAACAGTGACAACATCGGAGATGCCGAACACCACGTCCATGTCATGCTCCACCAGCAACACCGAAACATCCCAGCGCGAGGTCAGAGCCTTGAGGTGTTTGGCCAGGTCCATCGACTCCTTGACCGAGAGCCCGGCCATCGGTTCGTCCAGCAGCAAGACGCTGGGGCGCCCCACCAGGGCGAGGGCCAGGTCCAGGCGGCGTTGTTCGCCGTAGCCCAGGTCTTCGGCCATCACGTCCGCCATCGGCAGCAGGTCGAGTTCCTGAAGCACGGCATCGGCATCGGCGGCCGAATCGGCCACGCCCATCTTGTAGGAGGCCAGTTCGACCTGTTTTCGCACCGGCATCTGGCCAAAGATGCTGGTGCGCTGGAAACTGCGTGACAGGCCTTTCATGCGCCGCTGCGTCGGCCCCAGGGCAGTGACGTCCTGCTCGCCGAGAAACACCTGGCCACGGGTCAGACGCACGCGTCCGGTGATGGCGTCAATCACGGTGGACTTGCCGGCGCCGTTGGGCCCGATCAGGCCACGGATCTGGCCGCGCTTCAGGGTGATGGCCACGCCATCCACCGCCTTGACGCCGCCATAGTGGATGGCCACGTCTTCTGCGCGCAATACATATTCAGTCATCTTGTTTCTCCCCTCAGTGCCCGGCCGCGCGGGGGGCGGCGGGGGCGGCTTTGTTGCTTTGGATCAGGCGTTGCAGTGCACCGGCAATGCCGGTGGGCGAGAACACGATCACGGTGATCAGGGCGATGCCAAAGATCGCCATCCAGTGGTTGGCGTAGTCGCCCAGGATGTCTTTGGCCAGGAAATACACCACAGCCCCCAGTGCCGGGCCCCACAAGGCCTTGAAGCCCCCGACCACCACCATCATCAGCGCCACCCCGGAGAGGCTCCAGTGCAGGTTCTCGGGTGAGACAAAGCCGGTGTTCAGGGCCGAGAGCAAACCCGCCAGGCCAGTGACGGTGGCCGACAGGGCATAGACCGTGGCGCGCGGCAGCAGGGTCTGGATGCCAATGAAGCGGGCGCGTTCTTCGTTGTCACGCACGGCTTCGGTGATGGCGCCAAAGCGGCTGCGCAGCAACAGGGTCAGCAACAGCATCACCACCACCAGGGTTGTCCAGCACAGCAAAAAGAGGCTGGCGGGCTGGAGCAACTGGGCCGTGGGCACGCCAAACAGCGCGGCGGGCCACTCGATGTTCATGCCGTCGGCGCCACCCGTGATGCCGCGGGAACGCGAGGCCGTGAGGTAGAACATCTGGCCGATGGCCAGGGTCAGCATGCCAAAGGCAACCCCCGGCACGCGCACGATCACCAGGCCCATGACGAAGGCGACCCCCGCCAGGCCTGCCAGGGTGACGGCGATGGCGGCCTCGGCCGGCATCCACTTGAGCTGCAGGATCAGGCCCACGGCATAGCCGGAGGCGCCAAAGAACAGCGCATGGCCGAAGCTGACCATGCCGTTTTGGCGCAGCAGCAGGCCCACCCCAATGGCAAACACGGCATATATGATGGCCTGCGTCAGCAGGGACAAGACCGTGCCCGAGCTCACCCCCATCGCCACCGCGGCGCCTACCGCCAGGGCCAGGACGGTGCCCAGGCCAATTCGTTTGATCGTCATGTGAGTCTCTCTCTTCAAGTACGGCTGCCGGCAAAGCCAGCGGGTTTCCAGATCAGGATGGCGACCATGATCACGAAGGGCAGCACGGCGGAGAGGTCGGGCAGGTAGACCGCACCGAGCGCCTGGATCATTCCCAGCGCCATCGCGGCGATGAAGGCACCTGCCAGGGAGCCCAGGCCGCCGACCACCACCACCACAAAGGAGTCGATGATCACGTCGCTGCTCATGGAAGGGGACAGGGACAGAAAGGGCGCGGCCACGACGCCGGCCAGACCGGCCAGCGCCGTGCCCAGGCCCACTACTCCGGCGCTCAGGGCATCGGTGTTGACGCCTTGCATGGCGGTGGTGGTGGGGTCGGTACTGGCGGCGCGCACAAAGAGGCCGACTTTGGAGAAGCGCAGCCACAGGCTCAGACCCAGCGCTACCAGGGCCCCGACGCCAATCACGGCAATGCGGTAGGCCGGCACCGGGGTGCCGAACAGGTCGACCGCCACATTGAGCGCGGCGGGCACCGGCATGGAGAGGTTGCTCTTGCCCCAGAAGGATTGCACGAAGTCTTCAATCACCAGCAGGAGACCGAAGGTGACCAGCACCACGCTCAAGGGGTCGCGGTCTTGCAGCAGGCGAAAGCCGTAGCGGTCCAGCAAGACGCCCAGCACGGCCATGATGGCCGGAGCAACAATGAGCGCGACCCAGAAGTTGCTGTGGCTGGCCACTGAGTAGCCGAGGTAGGCGCCCAGCATGTAGAGCGAGCCATGGGCGAAGTTGACCACGCGGCGCAGGCCGTAGATCAGGGCCAGGCCCGAGCACATCACGATCAGCAACGCTCCATACACCAGACCGTTGAACAGGTTGATCGTCAACATTTTTTTGTCTCCTGAAAATTAAATAAGCCGTTCATGCCACCGCCTGTGCATCGAGTTCCGGCAAGGCCGATTCCGGTGCCCCAAAAGCGGTCCAGCCCCCATCCACCGGCAATACCGCACCGGTGATGTAGCTGGCCTTGGGCGACACCAGAAATGCAATCGCCTGCGCAATCTCGGCGGGCTCGGCCATGCGTCCCAAAGGCGTGCGGTGCGCGATGCCCTTGACATCCAGCGCACCCTGGCGCGCCAGTTCGGCCACCATGGCCGTGCGCACATAACCCGGTGCCACGGCGTTGACACGAATGCCAGCGCGCGCCCACTCGCAGGCCATGGCACGCGTCATACCCAGCACGCCGGCTTTTGCCGCGCTGTAGGCATTGCGTGTGGGCAGGCCAATGGTGCTGG
Organism: Rhodoferax sp. LS1R11; assembly: GCF_056521395.1. Lineage (NCBI taxonomy): Bacteria > Pseudomonadati > Pseudomonadota > Betaproteobacteria > Burkholderiales > Comamonadaceae > Rhodoferax > Rhodoferax sp. LS1R11. The sequence goes on along the minus strand of NZ_JBWMAW010000003.1, from coordinate 185,464 downwards.
CAATAGAGCCCAGGTTGACGATGGCGCCACACGCCATGCCCTGCGCAGGCCCGGCCTGCAGCATCACCCGCGCCACGGCCTGGCTCATCAAAAAGGTACCGCGCAAATGCACGGCCAGCACGCGGTCAAAGGCCTCGACGTTTTGGGACACGGAGGGGCCGGTCTGGTCGCCGATACCGGCGTTGTTGACCAACCCATCGACGCGTCCAAATCGGGCCACCACCGACGCAACCACCGCCGCCACACTGACCTCGGAGGTCACGTCGCAGGCCAGGCCTAGGTGCTGGGCGCCCAACTCGGTGGCGCGGGCCTGGGCCGCGTCGGCGCGCACATCCAGCAACGCGACGCAGCAACCGTCTGCGGCCAGCTGTTGCGCGGTGGCCCAGCCGATGCCATCGGCAGCACCCGTCACGATGACGACCATCTCACTCTGTTTTGTCATGGTTGTTTTCTCAAAAAGGTTGAAGGCAGGCAGGGCTCCGCGCACCAGCGCCGGTAGCGCTGGATTTTTTTCACCCAAGAGCGCGGTGGCGCCTGCGGTGTCGTCTTACTTTTTGTTCAGCGGGGGCAAGGTGGCGACCACCACCTGGCGGCCGTTGCGGACTTCGACCAGAAAGCTCTCGCGGTCCAGGTCGCCCTTGTCGTCAAAGGTCACGTCCATGATGATGCCGGGGTACTTTTTGGCGCTGATGTGCAGCCCCTTCATAGCCTGCGCCACGGCCTTGCGGTCCAGCTTGCCGGCCTTGTCGATCGCGGCCTTCAGGGTGTACACGCCCATGTAGCCCTTGATGCCGTTGTGGTCCGGGAGGTATTTGTAGGCCTGGTAGAACTTGCCCTTGAACGCCAGCATTTCAGGAATCGGCGCGTCCACCGTCAGCCCCACATGGCCCATGGCGCCGTTGGCGGCCTCACCGGCCAGTTCAATCACTTTTTGGCCCGTCAACGTCGTCTCGCCAATGACGGGTTTGGTCCAGCCTTGCTTGCGCAGCTCGCGCAGGATGCGGGCCGACTCCTCTTCGGTCACGTACACAAACAGCGCGTCGGCATTGCTCTGCTTGGCCTTGATCACGGCCGCCGAGAAGTCCACTTGCTGTGGATCGGTGGCAATGTCCGCCACGATCTTGGTGGACGAGCCTTCCAGATTTTTGAAGATGGCGTCACGCCCGCCCTTGCCGAAATCGTTGTTCTGGTAGATCACCGCCAGAGTCTTGGCCTTGGTGTTGATGTAGCGCGCCACCTTGGGGAACGAGAACGATTGGCCAAACGCAGTGCGAAATACGTAGGGGTTGCCTTGCTGCGTGATGGCTGCGGCTTCGCCGCCGGTCCAGTTGGGGATCTCGGCCCGGCGGCTCTCGTTCATGCTGACCATGATGGAGCCGGAATAGACGGGGCCAAAGATGGCGAACACGTCATCGTCCACCGCCTTTTGGGTCAAGCCTTTGGCCACGCTGGGGTTGGTCTGGGTGTCGGCTGTGGTGGTCACAATTTTTTTGCCGAGAATGCCGCCTGCCGCGTTGATTTCCTTCACGGCCAGCTCGATGCCGTCGCGGAAATACGTGCCGGGGCTGGCACCGCCACCCGACAGTTCCACGATGTTGGCGATCTTGATGACGTTTTCAGAAAAACTGGCTGTAGCCAGCGTAAACAGTGCGCAAGCAGCTGCTATTTTGATAGCAATTCGTTTTTGCATGAGTGTGTCTCCTCAATCTATTTAAAAGCACATGCCCCGTTGACCCCGGCATCAAAGGGTTGCTGAATTCTGATTTGTGAAGCACCAGAATCCAGCGACGATTCGGGCCGAAAACAGGACATTTCCTGCGCGGCCAACTCAGTGTTTTCCCTAGGTCAACACCCCTTCCTGACCTTGGCGCGCGCCACCGCGTGCCGCGCCGCCAGGTAGCCAAACACCAGGCCCGGCCCAATGGTGATGCCGGGGCCGGTGTACACCCCGCCCATGATCGAGTGCATGTCGTTGCCCACGGCGTACAGACCGCCGATGGCCTGTTCGTGCTCGCCCAAAACACGCGCGTCGGCATCGGTGGCCAGACCGGTGGAGGCACCGATGTCGCCGGGGTACAGGCGCACCGCGTAAAAGGGCGCTTGCATCAGGGCGCCGAGGTTCGGGTTCTTGCCGGTCCACGCGGGGTCGCCGATGTTTTGCTGGTAAGCCGTGACGCCACGCTGGAAGTCTGGGTCCACCCCGGTCGCGGCATAGGCGTTGATCTGCTGGACGCTGGCCTGCAAGCCTTGGGCGTCCATGCCCAACTGGTGCGCCAGCTCGGCCAATGTGTTCGCCTCGGTCAGGTAGCCGTCGGCCAGAAAGGGCGCCAGCCCCTTGCCGCCGGGGCGCACCATGCCCATGCCGTATTTGCGCAAGGCCCGGGCATCGCAAATCAGGTAGGCGGGCACGGCCGGACGGGTCGGGTTGGCCCGCTGCATGGCAAGGGCAAACAGGTGGTAGGAGGTGCTCTCGTTCACGAAGCGCTCACCGGCCTGGTTGACGGTCAGCATGCCGGGCTTGGCGCGGTCCATCACAAAGTGCGGGAACACGGCCTGGCTGCCATCGGGGCGCTTGCGCAAGGACACCGGCGCCCAGAAGGCATCGGTGTCGCCGCCCGTGCCGTAGTGCGCCCCCAGGCCCCGCGCCAGATCGTGAGCGGCGCCGGTGTGCCCCGGCGCCGCCGGGCACCAGGCGGCGTCCACGCCTGCCAGCATGGCTTGGCGCAAGGCCGGATGGCGGTTGAAGCCGCCGCTGGCCATAATCACGCCACCGGTGACCCGCACCGTGCGGCGCTCGCCATGGTTCGACAAGGTGACGGCTTCAACACCGTGCTCGCCGCGCTGGATGTCCTGGACCGAGGTGCTCAGGGCCAGCGACACGCGGGCGTGTTGGGACAAGGAATACAGCAAGCGCCCGACCAGCGCATTGCCCATCACCAGCCGTGTGCCACGCGGGTGGCCGAGCCGGTCAACCGCGTGCCGCAGAACAATTTTCACCGCGTGCTTGAGCGACGCCAACGACTGGGTCATGCCCAGCAGGTGGTTGATGTCCGTGCGGTCCACCATCATGCCGCCCAGCACGGTGAACTCGGGGATGGGCGGGCGCACCAGCTTGAACAGGTCGCCCAGCAAGCGGCCGTCAAACGGCAGAGGCTCCAGCGCCCGGCCCGCAAGTGTCGAGCCGCCCAGGTCCGAGATGTAGTCGGGGTGCCTGGCGCAGGGCCGGTAGTGAACCTGCGAGTTCGCCTCGATGTGCTGGACGGCGGCCGGTCCGTTGTCCAGAAAGGCCTGGCGCAAGGACGCCGGGGTGCGTTCGCCCACGGCGTTGGTGAGGTAGCGCGCGGCCTCCGCCAGCGTGTCCGTGGGGTTGACTGCCGCCGCATGGTGCGTGCCCGGCACCCAGGTGGTCCCGGCGGACCAGGCGGTGGTGCCGCCGACCCACGCCGTGTGCTCCACCAGCAGCACCCTGGCGCCGTCAATCGCGGCGAACAAGGCCGCTGACAGGCCGGCGCCACCGGCGCCGATCACCACCACGTCGTAGGTGTCGGCTTCGGGAAGGGCTGTGAGATGGGTGAGCACCTGCATGTCAGGCGCCCAGCAAAAAATCAACCATCAGGTCGCGCACACGGCCAAACATGTGGGCACCGGTGAGGTGGCCGCAGCCCTGGGCACGTGCGGCCGCAATCAGCGGCGTAACGGCTGGCGCGGTGATGACGCAACCCACAAACATGGTGCCGGTGATCTGGCTTACGTCCAGCGGATACGGGTCAGACGCTTTCATGCCCACCGGGGTGGCGTTGACCACCACGTCGAACCCGCTGGGGTCGGCCGAGCCCTGCGTCACCGGGCACTGACCCAGGCTGGCCAGCCGGTCCACCAGGGCCGTGCGGCGCTGGACGTCTTCGTCATGAATCGCCAGGCCGCTCACACCCGCCATGACCAGCGCATGGGCAATGGCCGAGCCGGCACCGCCCGCCCCCACCAGCAAGGCCTTTTTGCCTGCGGGCTGGCAACCGTTGTCCTGCAGGGCCGCCACAAAACCCAGGCCGTCAAACATGTCGCCGTGCCAGCTGCCGTCGGGGTTGCGGCGCATCACGTTCACGGTGTGCAAAAAGGCGGCACGCTCCGAGGTGGTGAAGCACAGGTCAAAGCAGGCGAACTTGTGCGGCACGGTGACGATGATGCCGTCCACGTTTTGCGTCAGTGACACACCCCCCAGCCACGCCGCCAGTTGGGCAGGCGCCACATGGGCCGGCATGACATAGGCGCTATGACCGCGCTCAAAAAAAGCCTGGGTCACCCCCGCCGGGGATTTGACCTGGGCAATGGGGTCGCCCACGATGAAATGAACGCGTGTGGCACCGCTTAAGAGTTCTGACATGGCTGCGCTCCGTTGGGTTATTTCTAAGCTGGCCGAATAATACATAAAACTGGAATACTATTCAACTATTGAATTAAATTCTGTTTTTGTGTACTATCCAGTCACCCACAAAAAAACCGAGGCATCCATGTCCAAGACCCACATTGCCCTGATTGGTGCCGGCGCCATTGGCCGCACGCACATTGACCGCATTCAGCGCAGCGACAACCTGGCGTTGGCCGCCATTGCCGACCCCACCGAAGCGGGCCGCGCCCTGGCGGAGTCGCTGGGCGTGCGCTGGTTTGCCGACCACGTCAACATGCTCGACCGCGTGAAACCGCAGGGCGCTGTGGTGGCCACACCCAATTTCACACACATCCCCGTGGCGCTGGACTGCCTGGAACGCGGCGTGGCCGCTTTGGTGGAAAAACCGGTGGCCGACACCGTGGCAGAAGCGCAGTTGCTGGTCGATGCCCAGGCCAAAACCGGTGTGCCGGTGCTGGTGGGCCACCACCGCCGCTACAACCCCATCAACCGCCGCGCCCGTGACATCCTGCAGGCCGGCCACCTGGGCCAGTTGGTCACCGCCAATGTGATGGCCACCTTCCTGAAACCCGAACCCTACTTTGAAGCTGCCTGGCGACGGCAAAAGGGCGGTGGCCCGATCCTGATCAACCTGATCCACGAGATCGACATGCTGCGTTTTCTATGCGGCGAAATCACCTCGGTGCAGGCGCTCACCAGCAACAAGGTGCGCGGCTTCGAGGTCGAAGACACCGCCGCCGCCGTGCTGCGTTTCGAGAACGGCGCCCTGGGCACCGTGGTGCTGTCCGACACTGCCACCTCGCCCTGGAACTGGGACTTTTGCGCCGGGGAACAAGACCAGTACCCACGCCAGAACGTGCAGTCGCACTTCATCAGCGGCACGCACGGCTCGCTCTCCCTGCCCGATCTGGCACTGTGGAACTACCGGGGCGAACGCAGCTGGCATGCCGAGATGACGCGGGAGCAAACCATGGTGCACCAAGCCGACCCCTACACCCGCCAGTTGCAACACTTCAAGGCCGTGATTGACGGCACCGAGGCACCGCTGTGCAGCGCGCTCGACGGTTTGCGCACCTTGCAGGCCACGCTGGCTGTGAGCGAAGCCGCGGCCAGCGGTCAAGCCGTGTCCTGTACGCTTTGAGCCTTCTTTGAACGGAGTAATCCTGCATGAATGGCGTACTTGACCGAACCCTGGGCATTCTGGAGCTACTGGCCCAGCACGGCCACGGCATGGAACTGGCGGCAATTGCCGACCAGCTCAACATCCCGCGCAGTGGCGCCCACCGCCTGCTGACCGACTTGGTGCGCTGCGGCTATGTGCGTCAGACGCGTGACCATGGCGACTACGTGCTCACCACCAAACTGGTGTCGATGGGCCTGAGTTACCTGAGCAACACCGGCATTGTGGACATTGCCCAGCCGCTGCTCGACCGGCTGGCCGAGATTTCCGGCGAACTGGTGCGCCTGTCCGTGATTGACGGCACCCGCCTGACCTGGGTCGCGCGTGCCCAGGGCGCGCGCCAGGGCTTGCGCTACGACCCCGACATGGGCAGCGATGCCCAGCTGAGCTGCTCTGCCGCCGGTCTGGCGTGGATGTCCACCATGCATGATGAGCAGGCGCTGGCCCTGGTGGCCCAGCAAGGGCTGGGACAGTCCACCGAGTTCGGCCCGAACGCCCCCGCCACGCTGCAAGCCATGCTGGCCTGCGTGCAAGAAACCCGCCAGCGCGGTTACAGCCTGACGGTGGAGACCTACACCCCGGGACTCAACGCCATGGGCGCCCCGGTGCAGTTGAACGGGCAGCCCCCCCTGGGCGTGATCACCATCGCCGGCCCCACCGTGCGGTTTACCGAAGAAAAAATGCGTGCCCTGGTGCCCGAACTGCTGTCCATGGCCGCGCAGATGGCGGCCGCCAGCGGGGCCTCGCCCTTCTTCAACAAGCGCCTGCCCGACGTGGGTCGCCAGGCACTGGCACAGCCTATTTACGCCCCATGATTCAAACAGACCTGCTCGTGATCGGTTCCGGCGCGGGCGGTCTGTCAGCGGCGGTCACCGCCGCCCACCTGGGTTTGAAGGTGCTGGTGGTCGAAAAAGACCCGCAGTACGGCGGCACCACCGCGTGGTCGGGTGGCTGGATGTGGGTGCCGCGTAACCCGCTGGCGGTGGAGGCCGGTCTCCATGAAGACATCGAGAGCCCCCTGTCCTATCTGCGCCATGAACTCGGTGCCCGGTTTGACGAAGCCCGGGCTCGCGCGTTTCTGGACAACGGCCCGCGCATGGTCGAGTTTTTCCGCACCCACACCGCGCTGCAGTTCGTTGACGGCAACAGCATTCCCGACTTCCATGGCCGCACGCCGCACGCCGCTCTGGGTGGCCGCTCCCTGTGCGCCGCGCCTTTTGACGGACGCCGGCTGGGCGCCAACATCGCCTTCCTCAAACCCCCTTTGCCCGAGACCACGCTGTGGGGCATGGGCATTGCCTCGGGTGCGGAGCTGCGGCACTTTCTGAACGCGATGCGCAAGCCCGCCTCGTTCTGGTATGTGACGAAGCGGGTACTCCACCACTGGCGCGATCTGCTGGTGCACCGGCGTGGCATGCGGCTGGTGAACGGCAGTGCGCTGGTGGCCGGTTTGGCCGCCTCGGCTTTCGAAGCCGGCGTCAACATTCGCACCAGCAGCCCGGCGCGGCGCTTGCTCACCGAACAGGGTCGCGTGGTGGGCGCCGTCATCGGCAGCGCGCAGGGGGACATCCAGGTCCGCGCACGCTGTGGTGTCGTGCTGGCCTGTGGTGGTTTTCCGCATGATGTGGCGCGCAAGAAGGAACTCTTGCCACACGCCCCCAGCGGGCACGAACACTGGTCGGCCGCCTCCCGCGGCAACACCGGCGACGGCCTGCGCCTGGGCGAAACCGCAGGTGGCGTGGTGGCCAACGACCTGGTGCAGGCCGCCGCGCTGGCCCCGGTGTCGCTGGTGCCTCGCAAAGACGGCAGCGTGGCGCATTTTCCGCACCTGATTGAACGCGCCAAGCCGGGCCTGATCGCCGTGACGGTGAAGGGTGAACGTTTCACCAACGAGGCCGACTCTTACTACGACTTCATGCGCGATCTGCTCCAGGTCACACCCGCCGGGGACCCGGTGCAGGCGTGGCTGGTGTGCGACCACACGTTCATTCGCCACTACGGGCTGGGTGCGGTCAAACCGGCGCCCCTGCCTTTGCGCGGGATGCTGAACACGGGCTACCTGAAAAAAGGCCGCACCCTGGCCGACTTGGCCCAGGCCTGCGGCATCCAGGCCCAAGGTCTGCAGGCTGCGGTGCTGCGCTACAACCAGCAAGCGCGCCAAGGCAAGGATGCCGATTTCGCCAAAGGCGAAACGCCCTACAACCGCCTCCAGGGTGACGCCGCCAAAACCCACACCCTGGGCCTGCCCAACCCCTGCATGGCGCCCCTCATGCGCGGTCCGTTCTACGCCGTGAAAGTGGTGCCCGGCAGCTTGGGCACCTTTGCAGGGCTCAAGGTCAACACCAGCGCACAGGTGCTGGACGCGCAAGGGCAGCCCATCGCCGGCCTGTACGCCGGGGGCAACGACATGAACGGCCTGATGGGCGGCCACTACCCGTCCGGCGGCATCACGCTGGGGCCTGCCATGACCTTCGGCTTCCTGGCGGCACACCATGCCGCAACAGGCTTCAACCACTCTAAATTTATAAGAAACAGGGCTCTAGCCCAGATGCAACGTGCGCAAGAAGCTATCAATTTAATAGCAAATAAATCACCCACAAAGGACACCCCATGTACTACGAACTCGCCACCTTGACCCTTCCCTTCGGCACCGCCGGGACCGCCGCCGCCCACGTGCAGGCTTACAGCACCAGCACCGAGGCGCAAGGTGAACTGCTGGGCTGCTGGTTCACCGACATCGGCACCCTGAACCAGATGATCGTGCTGCGCGGCTTTGCCGACCTGGCCGCCTTGCAGGCCGAGCGCGAGCGCACCCAGCAGAGCGCCAGCCCGTTTGGCTGCGGCGAGATATTCCAGACGCTGGAGCAGCACAGCTACAGGGGGTTCCCGTGGATGAAACCGGTGCGCCCCAGCGCCGAGTCCGGCGTCCAAGGCCCGGTGTATGAAATCCGCACCTATGGCATCAAAACCGGTGGTGTGCAGGCCACGATTGATTTGTGGGAACAGTACGTGCCGCCGCGCGAAGCCCTGTCCCCCTGCGTGGTGGCCATGGTGGCACTGGACGGCCCGCTGCGTTTCACCAACATCTGGAGCTACCCCACGCTGGATGCGCGCAGCAAGGCGCGCGCCGATGCGGTGGCCCAAGGCATCTGGCCCCCCAAGGGCGGCCCGGCCCACCTCACCACCAGCATGACGTCCACCATCGCCCTGCCCACCGCGGTGTCACCGCTGAAGTAAAGGAGAAGCGACATGTCGCGCCTCTATTCCCTGGCCTACCTCACCAGCCACACACTCAAGCCACCGCAAGCCGTGCGCCTGGCGGGGGAACTGGGTTACGCCTGTGTGGGCTTGCGCCTGCTACCCAATGCGGCCGGCGCGCCGCAGCAGTTTTTGATCGGCCAGCCCGAGGTGCTGCGCGAAACCGTGGCCGCGCAAAAAGACACCGGCTTGGGCGTGTTTGATCTGGAAATCATCCGCATTGGCGCGCACTTTGATGCGCGCACCTACCTGCCCTTGCTCGAAGCCGGTGCCGCCCTCCAGGCCAAGGCCGTGCTGGTGGCGGGCGACGACACCGATGAGGCCCGCCTGACCGAGGGCTACGCCCGCCTGTGCGAACTCATGCAGCCTTTTGGGATGACCGCCGACCTGGAGTTCATGCCGTGGACGGCTGTGCCGGACGCGAATTCCGCGCTGCGCATCATCAACGCCGCCGGTCGCCCCAGTAACGCCGGCATTCTGGTGGACGCGCTGCACTTTGGCCGTTCCCACACCACGCTGGACGACATCCGCGCCCTGCCGCGCGAGCTGCTGCACTACGCGCAGATTTGCGACGCCAGCACCGTGGCGCAAATAGGCCGGCCGTTCACGGTGGAGGAAATGATCCACACCGCCCGCTGCGAACGTCTGCTGCCCGGTGAAGGCGGCATTGATGTCAAAGGCCTGTTCGACGCCCTGCCCGCTGATTTGCCGGTGAGCGTGGAAGTGGTGCACGTCGACCGCATGACGCAGATGGGCCAGACGGCGTGGGCACGCCACTGCCTGGCCATGAGCCGCGAATTTCTTGAACCCCAACACTGACGATTCATTTCAGAACAAAGAGACACCCCATGGACTTCTCCCTCAACGACGAACAAAAAATGATGATCGACACCGTGCGTCGCTTCATCGCCGAAGAACTCAAGCCCCTCGAAGACGAGATCGAAGACCAAGGCTTTCTCGACAACACCAAAGCCCAGGCCATTCATGAAAAAGCCAAGGCCCTGGGCCTGTATGGCATGAACATGCCGGCCGAACTGGGCGGTGGCGGCTTGTCCAACATGGACCGCATTTTGTGTGAGGAGCAGTTTGGCCACACCACCGACATCCTGATTCGCCGCGCCTTTGGCAACGTGTACGAGCCGCTGCTGCACTGCAAAGGCGAGCAGGTGGCGCGCTGGCTGAAACCCGCCATTGAAGGCAAGCGCACCTGCGCCATCACCATCACCGAGTCCGGCGCGGGCTCGGACGCCGCGGGCATCAAAACCCACGCCAAGAAGACGGAGACCGGCTGGGTGCTCAACGGCAGCAAGCACTTCATCAGCGACGGTGAGTGGAGCGACTTCTTTCTGGTGTCGGCCAAAACCGGTGAGAAGGAAATCAGCATGTTCATGGTGGACAAGGGCTTGCCCGGCTTCACCGTGGGCAAAGACCAGAAGATGATGGGCCTGCGCGGCACGCCCCACCTGGAACTGTTTTTTGACAACGTGCCGCTGGAAGCCGCCACGCTGCTGGGCGCCGAGGGCCAGGGCTTCAAGCTGGCCATGGGCGCGCTCAACGTGGTGCGCCTGGCGCAAGTGGGCGCCCGCGCCGTGGGCAAGGCCAGCCACGTGTGCGAGCTGATGCTGAACTACGCCAACGACCGCAAACAGTTCAACACCAAAATTGGCGACTTCCAGATGGTGCAGCAAATGCTGGCCGACAGCGTGATCGAGATCAACGCTGCCCGCTGGATGGTCTACCACGCCGCCTGGATGCTGGACCAGGGCCATGACGCGCGCGAACAAATCACCATGGTCAAGGTCCACGCTGCCGAGACCCTGGGTCGCGTGGTGGACCGCGCGGTTCAGGTGTTTGGTGGCATGGGCTTTTGCAAGGAGCTGCCGATTGAGCGCTACTACCGCGATGCGCGCATTTACCGCATTTTTGATGGCACCAGCGAAATCCACCGCGGCGTGATCGCCAAGAGCGCCCTGAAAAAAGGCGCGTCGCTGTTTGACGTGAACCGCTAAGGAGCGCCTGGTGAACAAGCACAAATTCATGAGCGCGGCACAAGCCGCAGCCCTCATTCAAGAGGGTGACACCGTGGGCCTGATGGGTGGCGGCGGCGGCCTGATGGAAGCCACCTGCCTGTTCGAGGCGGTGCAGGCGCGCTTTCTGGCCACCCAAACCCCGCGCAACCTGACCCTGGTCCACGCGCTGGGCATTGGCGACAAAAAAACCAAGGGCATGAACTGCTTTGCCCATGAAGGCCTGGTGCGTAAAGTCATCGGCGGCCATTGGGTGTGGTCACCCGCCATGCAGCAACTGGCGCTGGACGAAAAAATAGAGGCCTACATCCTGCCCGGCGGCGTCTCCAGCCAGCTCATGCGCGAAATTGGCGCCGGTCGCCCCGGCCTTTTCACCCATGTGGGCCTGGGCACCGTGTGCGACCCGCGTCAGGGTGGCGGCCGCATGAATACGTCCGCCCGGGACGAGCTGGCCGAGGTGGTGCAGATGGACGGGCGCGAGTACCTGCGCTACAAACCCTTTCCCATCCATGTGGCACTGGTGCGTGCCAGCAGCGCGGATGAAGACGGCAACATCAGCTTTGAGCACGAGGCCGCCAACCTGGATGCGCAGTCGCTCGCCCTGGCCGCCCGCAACAGCGGTGGCAAGGTCATCGTGCAAGTGAAAGAGCGCCTGCCGCACGGCGCATTGAAAGCGCGTGAGGTGCGCATTCCGGCGGCCTGGGTGGATGCCATCGTGGTCGACCCCGACCAGAAAGCCAGCTACGACATTCCCTTTGATTCGGCCTTGAGCGGAGAGCTGACGGGCGAAGCACGCTATCAATCCGAGAGCGCCGACCAGGAAGCCGAAAAAGCCTTTGCGGCTGAATCGTTCAGCGAGCGCCAGGCCGTGGCCCGCCGCGCCAGCATCGAGTTGTTCAACACCGACAAGGCCCGCCCGGTGGTCAACTACGGCGTGGGCGTGCCCGACGCCGTGGCCAAGCTGATTGCCGCACGCGGCGAGCAGCACCGCCTCTACCAGACCATCGAGCACGGCACCTACGGCGGCACGCTGATGGACGGCGTGTTGTTTGGCTACGCCCGCAATGCCTCGGCCATGCTGGACGCCGCCACGCAGTTCGACTTCTACGCCGGTGGCGGGCTGGACATTGCGTTCCTCGGTTTTGGTGAATTTGACGAGCAAGGCAGCGTGAACGTGTCGCGCCTGGGTGGCCTCACCGTGGGCCCCGGCGGCTTCATCGACATTGCACAAAACGCGAAGAAGGTGGTGTTTTGCGGCACGCTGGCCGCCAAGGGCGTCAAACTGAAAACCGGCGATGGGCAGATGCGCGTGCTGGCGCAAGGGGCGGTGAAAAAGCTGGTCAAAGCGGTGGACCAAATCACCTTCAGCGGGCCGCAAAGCCTGGTGCGCGGACAGACCGTGCTGTTTCTCACCGAGCGGGCGAGCTTTCGCCTGACCGCGCAGGGTGTGGAACTGTTCGAAATTGCGCCCGGCATTGACCTGCAGCGCGACGTGTTGGAGCAGATGGACTTTGCGCCCTTGCTGGCCTCATCGATCGCAATCATGAGTGCGCAACACTTTCTGGTGTCGGAAAGCTGAATGGGCTACACATAGGCAGGCATACCAGGCGAGTCTCCAGAATGACGGCTACATCGTCGTCCACCCTGCCTGGCGCTGGGCAAGGCGGTGTGCGTTGGCTTGCGTGATGAGGGCGTCACGCGCAGGCGCATCCAGCCGGGCCAGGTTTTTGAGCTGCATGGCCATGCGTGGGTTCTTCTTGAGCAACGCCTCGTGGCGAATCAAAAAGTCCCAGTAGAGCGTGGTGTAAGGGCAGGCATCCGGGCCGGTCGACTGCGCAGGGTCGTACTTGCAGCCTTTGCAATGGTTGCTCATGCGCTGGATGTATTTGCCGCTGGCCACATAGGGCTTGCTCGCCATCAGCCCACCGTCGCCAAACTGGCCCATCCCCAGCGTATTGGGCAACTCCACCCATTCCACGGCGTCCACATACACGCTGAGGTACCAGGTGTGCACCGCTTGCGGCCTCACGCCCAGCAGCAGAACATACAAGCCGGTCACCATCAGACGCTGGATGTGGTGTGCATAGCCGTGCTCCAGGGTTTGGGCCAGAGCGTCTTTCAGGCAGGCCATGTCGGTGTCCCCCGTCCAATACCACGCGGGCAGGGCCGCTTGTGCATTCAGCGCGTTGCGCTCCAGGTACTCAGGCATCTGCGTCCAGTAAATACCGCGCACATATTCACGCCAGCCCAGGATTTGGCGGACAAAGCCCTCCACCGCGGCCAGCGGTGCGTGGCCCGCCCGGTAGGCATTTTCAGCAGCTTGCACGACCTCGCGGGGGTCAAGCAGTTTCAGGTTGAGCGCGCAGCTGAGGTGCGAGTGGTAAAGCCACACTTCACCCGACCACATGGCATCTTCATACAACCCAAACAGGGGCAGGCGTTGCACCATGAACGCCTGCATGGCCAGCAACGCCTGGGGGCGCGTCACCGGCCAGCCAAAATGCGCCAGCTTGCCGGGGTGGTCGGCAAAGCGGGTATCGACCAGCGTGATGACTTCTTGCGTGATGGCATCCGGCGCAAAACGCGTGGGCAGCGGCACATTCTGCGGGCTGGCCTTGCCAAAGGATTCGCGGTTGTCGGCATCAAAGTTCCACTGGCCGCCCACCGGGTCTTTACCGTCCATCAGGATGTTGTGCTTCTGACGCAGTTCGCGGTACCAGTACTCCAGGCGCAGTTGTTTGCGGCCTTTGGCGTGTGCAGAAAATTCGCGCACAGTGCTGAAAAAATGCATGTCATCGCGCAGCGCCAGCGGCACCCGGTGCCGTGCTGCCACAGCCCTCAGGCTCTGCAGCACGCGCCAATCGCCAGGCGCGCTCAGGACCAATGCGGCGGGCTGCAGCTGGTCGATGGCCTGGCTGAGTTCCACATCGAGCGCACCCAGGTTGCCGACGTCCTCCAGGTGCGTATAGCGCAACGGCAGACCCTGGGTGCGCAGGTGCTGGGCAAAGTGACGCATGGCGCTCAAAAACACCGCAATGCGCTGCTTGGCCGACCAGACGTGGGTGGACTCCCCTGCCACTTCAGCCATCCACACCACGTCTTGCTTGGGGTCAAAGCCTTGCAAGGCCGAGGACTGCGCGTCCAGCTAGTCGCCCAGCACGATGACGAGATGACGCACCTGGGCCGGCAATAAAGTAGGGGTTGAAGGGGCTTCAGCCATGTTTTTTCTTTTCATTTTTTTTTGCACGGCAGGCATCGGAGCAGTACAGCACCGACGCCCAGTTCTTGGCCCAGGCCTTGCGCCAGGTCATGGTGCGGCCACACACGGCACAAGGTTTGTCGGGCAGGAATTGTTTATTGCCTTTGAAAGTGCTTTTCATCTTGGGCCTCAGGCGAACAGATCGCCTTGGGGCGACGGCCCGGCAGGTGCTTTCTCAGTGCGCCGGGACGGGGCGGTTCGCTGCGATCCGGAGGGTGGCAAGCCGATTTTGCGCGAACCATGACGAGCTTGCACCTCACCAGCTTCCGCCCGTGCATCCGCTGAATTGCGCAAACCGTACATGCGGTCTTTGGCCGCCTTCATGGCGACCTTGTCATCGACGATTGGTACGGGGTAGTCCACCCCGATCACGCACCCTGCCATGCGTTGCACGCTGATGTCCATCGTCCAGGGCTCGGCCAGATACGGCAGCGGCACACGCCCCAGTTCGGGCACCCAGCGGCGAATGAACAGGCCCTCCGGGTCCTGGTCTTGCGCCTGCTTGGTGGGCGAATACATGCGTAATGTGTTGATGCCCGTGGTGCCGCTTTGCATCTGCATCTGGCTCCAGTGGATACCGGGCTCAAAGTCCAGAAACTGGCGTGCCAAAAACAGACCCGGCTCACGCCAATGCAACCAGAGGTGGTAGCTGGCAAAGCTCACCAGCATGGCCCGCATGCGGAAATTGAGCCACCCAGTGGCTCTGAGCGAGCGCATGCAGGCGTCCACCATGGGGTAGCCGGTGCGGCCTTCGCACCAGGCGGCAAAGTAGTGCTCATTGAAGTCATCCTCACGCAGGCCGTCGCACACGCGTGCAAAGTTGCGGTGTTCAATGTTGGGCTCGTCTTCGAGCTTTTGCATGAAGTGGCAATGCCAGCGCAGCCGTCCCGCAAAGCCGCGCAGCGCATAGGCCATGGCCCGGTCGGGTGTGCTGGCAATCGCCACCTCAGTGGCCTGGTGCACGGTGCGCATCGACAACGTGCCAAAAGCCAGGTGCGGGCTCAGGCGACTGCAACCGTCTTCGGCGGTGAGCGGGCTCGACAGGGCCTTGCGGTAGTCGTAACCGCGCGTTTGTAAAAAACTCGTCAGGGTGCGCCGTGCGGCTTTCTCGCCCGCCGCTTGCAAGGCTTTTCCATGCGGCGCCAAGCCCAGGCTGACGAGTGTAGGCAGGTCGGGTTGCGCCAACGGTGCAGCGGCGTTAAACCCATGCACCAGCAGTTGCAAAGGCGCATCCATGCGCGCCTGCCAGCGCCCGGCCCAGCCGGAACGGCTGCGCAGACGACGCACCACGCCGGTCTGGGTGAACTCTTGCCACGCGACTGGGTGCGATCTGCACCAGGCGGCTACCTGGACATCGCGTGTGTATGACCACCCGGGGCCGGTCTCTTCGTGACTGAACAGATGCGTGAAGGCGAACTCAGCGTGCAATTGCGCCAGCACCGCCACCGCAGAGCCCACCCGCACCAGCAGCGGTATCCCCCTCAGCGCCAAGGCAGCGCGTAATTCGGCCAGACAATCCAATGCAAAATCCACATGGCTGGCGTCACACTCCGGGCTTTGCAGCCACTCGGGTTCGATCACGAACAGGGCAAGTGCATCGGGATGGGCTTGTGCGGCCACCAGAGGCGCGTGATCGTGCACGCGCAAGTCGCGCTTGAACCAGACCAGGGCACGCCGCGGCAACAGCATCACCAGGCGGGCTACTGCCGCGTATGGGTGGCGCGATGGCGCAGCACCCCGGCACCGCGCAACGCAGCATGCTTGGTCACACGGCCCGCCATTCGTTTGCGCCACATCCTAAACGAAGAGGGTTTCATCTGAAGCCGCATCAACGAGACCACCGCGGACTCGTTCAACCCAAATTGCAATTCAATCGCCTCGAACGTGGTGCGATCTTCCCAGGCCATCTCCACGATGCGAGAGACATCCGAATCAGCAATCAACGGCAGGTTATTCATCGCATAACTCCTTGCCCGGCACCAAAGGCCTGGTGCCCTCCTGGGCGGGACCGCACATCTTTTCACCATCCCACTGTTGGCCACACCAGCAGCGCCCCTGGACATCCAGGATGCAATGGCCGCTGCCGCAGCCACGGTCATCTTCACTCATCAAAGACCTCCAATTGTTCAAAACAGCAAGCGTGCACGGCCTGCGAATCTCTCAGTGACGTTGTTGCGCCGACGCCATGAAACTAGGTTCGATTTTGGCCCGTTCCACAAAACGCAGCGCAGCTGGAGGGTATTGATGTACTGAACGAGCCGGATCACGGCACGCGTGCGCTCTGACAAGGTCTTTTTGGCAAGGGTGACGCTAGGTGTGCAGACCCGGCATCACCGCGGCCTTGATCAACCGCGTTTCCTGCGCGGTGATCAAGTGACCCGACGCGGCCAGGTAGGCGTCGAAATCCGGGTGCGTGTCACGCGCCTTGCAGCGGCGCTCAAAGTCGGCCAGGTCGTCGTAGCCCCACAGATGCACAAACTGGTTTTGCGGGCCAACCAGGCTGGTGTAGAAGCCCACCGGGTGGCCCAGGGTCTCCATCAAAACAGGCATGGCCAGGCGGTTGAACACCTCCAGAAACTCGGGCATCTTGCGCAGGGCAATGGTGTAGATGCGATGGTCCACCAAAGGCTTGCTCATGTAGCTCATGCGTTTACTCCTGAGTTGACGCCTGCCTGGTCGGCAATGTGATGCGCAGTGACAAAACCAAAGGTCATGTTGGGCCCGTGGGTGATGCCGGCGCCGGGGTAGTTGCCGCCCATCACGCTGGCGCGGTCGTTACCAACGGCGTACAAACCTTCGATGACGGTGCCGTCGCGCTTGAGCACTTCGCCCACCACGCTGGTCTGGATGCCGTCAAAGGTGCCGAGGTCACCCATGATGACCTTGACCGCGTAGAACGGGCCTTTGAGCACCGGCGCCACACAGGGGTTGGGCGTGTTTTCGGGGTCGGCCAGATAGCGATTGAAGGCGGTGCGACCGCGGCCGAACGCCGGGTCTTCGCCTTTGACAGCACCCACGTTGTAGTCGCGCACCGCCTGCTCCAGCCCGGTGGGGTCGATGCCCGCATTCGTGGCCAGTTCGGCCAGTGTGTCGCCTTTCAGCAGGTAACCGTTGCGCACGAATTTGCCGATGGGCATGGGCGCGGGTTTGACAAAGCCGATGCCGTATTTGCCCAGCGTAGTCTTGTCGCAGACCAGCCACATCGCCGTTTCTTTCTGGCCTTCGCAGGCGCGGATCATGGCGGTGCCCACGTCGTGGTACGAGTTGGACTCGTTGGTAAAACGCTTGCCGTTTTTCAGCACGCCAATGATGCCGGGCTTGTAGCGGTCCAGCAGGTGCGGGAACACGCCAAACTCGCCGTTGCTGTACGGCACGCGGGACACCGGCATCCAGGCTGCGCTGTCGTTGAAACGGATATCGACCACGCCGCCCACGGCCTCGGCCATGTGGGTGCCGTCACCGGTGTTGGCGGTGGGTGTGGGTGACAAATGCTCGCCGCCACGGGCCAGATGCGGGTAGGCCTTGGCGATGCGTTGGATATCGTGCGGAAAGCCGCCGCAGGCCAGCACCACGCCGTGCCGGGCGGTGATGCGGTATTCGCCGCCCTCGCCCGCCACGCGCACGCCAATGGCCTTGTCGTTCTTCATCAATACTTCTTTGGCCGGGCTGTTGGTCAGAATCGGAATGTTCAGGTCCAGTGCTGATTTGGCGAGGCGCGCCGCCAGCGCATTGCCGCTGGTCACGTTGATGCCGCGCTGGTACAGCGCCAGTTCCTTGAGGTGGGTGACCAGGCGCTTGGCCACATAGATGAACGAGGTCAGCGACTTGGTGGCCTGAAAAAAGTGTTTGAGGTCGGCATTGGACGAGTTGAACATCATGCCGATGAAGGTGATGGTCTTGAGCGGCGGCTTCAGGCGCGCCATGTCTTTGCCCAAACCGCGAATGTCAAACGGCGCGGCCAGGATGGAACGGCCAATGGCCACGCCGCCGGGCACATCAGGGTGGTAATCGGGGTACAGCGTGGGGACGAATTTCATCGCCGTTTCGCGCTCGAAGAACTCGACCATTTTGGGGCCGTTGTCCAGAAACGCATCCACAGCGGCGGCGTCATAAAACGTGCCGGTCTCCTGCATCATGTAGGTGCGTACCGCCTCCCGCGTGTCGGCCGGGTTCTGCTTGCGGCCATGCGGACCCATCGGGATCCACAGCACGCCGCCCGAGAGCGCGGTGGTGCCGCCAAAGACCGGTTCTTTTTCCAGCACCACCACATCCAGACCGCGCTTTTTGGCGGTGATGGCAGTGGCCAGGCCGGCGGCGCCGGAGCCGATGACGATCAGGTCACATTCAAAGTTTTTAGACATAGCGTTCTCGTTGAAGTCTTCGGGTTCAGGCCGTTTTATTGAAGCCGGGGCGCGGCACCATGTCCATCAACATGGACGACATGCCGCCATCCACCGACACTTCAGCCCCATTCACGTAAGCGGCACGCGGGCTGGCCAGAAACAACGCCACATCGGCAATGTCTTGTGGCTCACCCACGCGGCGGCTGGCCGTGACCAGGGCGCGTTTGGCTTCCAGGCCGGGCTCCTCATAGAACTTGGCAGACAGCGCGGTCCGAATCATGCCGGGACAAATGGCATTGCTGCGAATGCCTTGTGGCCCCCATTCCACGGCCATTTGGCGTGACAACTGCAGCACACCGGCCTTGCTGGCGCTGTAGGCCCCGCTGTTGGTTTGCGGTGTGAGCGCCGAAATCGAAGCCACATGCACGATGCTGCCGCGCCCCATCTCGCGCATCTGCGCGCCAAACGCGCGAGCGCACAACAGGTAGCCGGTCAGGTTGACCGCCAGTACGGCATTCCAGTCGTCCAGGCTGACGTCAGCCAGACCACCCGGACGCAGCATGCCGGCGTTGTTGATCAGGGCGTAACACGGCCCCAGCTCCTCCAGCACATGCTGGGCGGCCGCGTTGACGCTGGCTTCGGAGGAGGTATCGCAGGGCACTGCGATAGCGGTGGCGCCACTGGCCACGAGTTCGGCGGCAACTTTTTGGCAACCGGCTACATCGCGGTCAAGCAAAACGACCTTGGCACCCGCTTGCGCCAGACTGTGTGCGATGGCCGCACCAATGCCGCTGGCGGCGCCGGTCACGGCACAAACCTGACCGTCTAACTGGAGCCAATGACGGTGTGTATCAGTCATGAACATTCCTTGAAATTCGATGCCTGATTGTTCGCGGCCAGAGGTTCGGCCAGTTTGACAATTCAAGCCGAAATCAAGACAATTCGTGCATCTTTAAAAGGTTCAATGTGACCACAAGGGTTATCCCTAACTACGCGCTCTACGGTGTTCAGGCCCAGCCAAGCTGGGAAAACTCGTTCGATTTTGAGTGGATTCCGCAACGCTCACGCCCCTACAACTGGGTCATACGGCCACACAAGCACGATGGTTTTTTTCAGATTCTGTACCTGACTCACGGCTCAGGCGAGGTGCTGATGGACAACGCCAAGGTGCGGGTCAAGGCGCCGTGCTTGCTGCTTATTCCTGCACAAACCGTGCATGGCTTCCACTTTTCCGAGGATGTGAATGGCCCCGTCGTGACGGCAGCACAGCGGCCCCTGGAGTCTCTGGTAGGCGTAGGCCTGCCAGAGCTGCTGGCAGTCATCCGCAAACCAGCCGTTATTTCGCTGGAAGAGTCCAGCCACCACAATGACTATCTGATGCCGCTGTTCCTTGCAATCGAGCGCGAGGCACATGTTTATTCAGTGGGCCGGGTGAGTGCGGGCATTGCCTTGCTGGCAGCACTTTGCGTGCAGGTGGCGCGACTGAGCGATGTGGCCTCCGGGCCCACGGGGGCGAGCTCGCGCAAGACGATGCAGATCGAGAAATTCAGGGCACTGGTCAATGAAGACTACAAAAAGCATTTACCCATCACGGCCTACGCGGAGCAACTGGGTATCACACCCGGGCAGCTTTCGCGCCTGTGCCGCGAGGTGCTGGGTATCTCCAGCCTGGATGTCATCAACG
The DNA here is from genome assembly GCF_056521395.1 of Rhodoferax sp. LS1R11. NCBI lineage: Bacteria > Pseudomonadati > Pseudomonadota > Betaproteobacteria > Burkholderiales > Comamonadaceae > Rhodoferax > Rhodoferax sp. LS1R11. The sequence goes on along the minus strand of NZ_JBWMAW010000003.1, from coordinate 165,308 downwards.
CGCGCGTCATTCATGAAGCCCAGCGTGAATTGATTTACACCACCAGCAGTATCAAGCAACTTGCCGATAGTCTGGGTTTTGCCGACGAGACTTACTTTGGCCGTTTCTTTCGCAAGCACACGGGCTTGAGCCCGCGCGAATTCAGGGCGAAATCGCTGGAGGCGATGCTCGAACCGCAACCCGCTCAGTGACGCTGGCCCTGGCACACTCGTCAATGGGTGACGTAACCCATGGTCTGCGGCAACCACAACACAATTTGCGGGAACACCGTCATGGCCACCAGCAGCAGAAGCAGCATGACGAGAAACGGCCAGCCCTCCTGCATCATTTCACCAATGGGAATGCCGGTGAGCGCTTTGGTCACAAACAACAGCATGCCAAACGGCGGGTGGATCAGGCCGATCATCATATTGAGCACCACGAGCACCCCAAAGTGGACCAGATCAACGCCCAGCAATTTGGCGGCCGGCAACAGCATGGGCACAAACACCAGCAACAGCACCGACACATCCAGAAAACAGCCCAGCACCAGAAACATCACGTTCACCAGCAACAGAAACTTGAGTTGGGACAGGTGCATGCTGTCCACCCACAGGGCCATGGCCTGGGGCACCCCCTCTGCCGTAAAGGCATAGTTGAGCATGAAGGAGCCCGCCAGGATCATGGTGATCACGGCGCTGCCGCGGGTGGACTCCATCACCACCCCCCAGAAGGTGCGCCAGGTCAGTGCGCGGTAGACGACGCCCGCCAGAATAAGGGCGTGAAACGCCGCCACGGCAGCCGCCTCCGTCGGCGTGAAGGCCCCGGAGTAAATCCCGCCAAGCAACACAATCGGCATGGACAGCGGCAAGGCACCCCGAAACAAAATGGCAGGCCATTCATGCAGCGGAATCTTGGCCTCGCGCGGCATGTTGCGCTTGGTTGCAATGACGTGCACGACGATCATCATCAGGATGGCCATCAGGAAACCGGGCACTACACCGCCCAAAAACAAAGCCCCGACTGACGCACCCGAGACCAGGGCGTAGATCACCATCGGGATGGACGGCGGAATGATCGGGCCTAGCGTGGCGCTGGCGACCACCACCGCACCAGCAAAACCACGGGAGTATTCCGGCTTCTTGAGCATCTGGCGAATGGTGACCAGACCGGGGCCTGCCGCATCGGCGATGGCGCTGCCACTCATGCCCGAGAAAATGACACTGACCAGAATATCAACCTGTGCCAATCCACCGCGCATGCGACCCACCAGAATGCGGCAAAAATCAAAAATACGTTCACTGACCGTCCCGGCATTCATGATGTTGGCGGCAAATACAAACAGCGGTACCGCAAGCAGCACATAGCTGTTGTAGAGCCCGTTGCACACCTGCTCTGCCACCAACCCAATGTCCTGGTGCTTTGTCACGAGATAAGCGATGCCAGCGGCCAGCATGGAGAAGCCAATCGGCATGCGAAGCAGCATGCCGGTGACCAGCACGAGCGCAAGGACGGAAATTCCTGAATTCATTTGCAATGCCTTTGGGTGAAAAATTCAGAGACGCAATTCGGTCTCAAGACCCCGGCCACGCACGGCGTTCCAGATGGCCCAGGCACTGCGCACTACCAGGGCGGCCAGCAGCAGCACAAAGGGCAGGTAGACCCACATGAACGACAGGTTCAGCACGGGAGTGCCCTCACGCGCCATGAAATGCACATAGTCCCAACTGGCTGGCAAAGCCACCAGCGCCAATCCGCCAATCAGCAGGTTGCCCGTGATCTGCATGACCTGGCGGGCACGCCGGCCCAAGCTGTTCCAGACCAGATCGAACACCACATGCTCGCGCTCCGGCACGACCACTGCAGCGGCCCACAGAATGACCCACACGTAGAGAATCACCGCAGCTTCATCGGTCCACGGCAGGGGCTTGTTAAAGCCAAACCGCGCCGTGATCTGGACGATGAAGACGATGAACAGGGTCAGGAACAAGCCGCCGCCAATGGCATTGGCGGCTTTTTTGAGCAAGCTGCCCATGCTTACCGGGTCGCGTTGATGTTGTCCAGCAGGCCTTTGGGCCAGACCTTGGCGTAGTCAGAGTTCTGGTACGTTGCCTGCACCGACTTGCGGAAAGCCTCGACATCAGGCGTGGTGACCTGCAGACCTTCCTTTTTAAAGAACTCGACCAACTGCGATTCTTCCTTGATGCGGTTGTCGTTGTTGTAAGCCGCAGCGGCCTGCGCGGCAGCCGTGACCTTCACTTTTTGCGCCGCGGTCAGGGCACTGAAACTCTTGTTGGAGATGGCAATGAAAATGCCATCCACCAGATGGCTGGTCATCACGATCTGTTTGGTGACCTCATAGAACTTGGCCGCACGCACCGATGGCAATGGATTGTCCTGGCCGTCGATCGTGCCGGTTTTGAGACCCAGGTACACCTCGCCAAAAGCCAGTGGCGTGGCGGTGGCGCCCAAGGCTTCCCCCAGAAACAGCCACTCCCTGGAGCCCGGCATGCGCAGCTTGATGCCCTTGAGATCGGCCGGCGTCTTGACGTTGCGCACTTCACGCAAATTGACTTGACGTGTCCCCAGGTAAACGGTTGCCAGCGGGGTCACGTCCATTTTTTCAGACACGGTCTTGAACAACTCAGCGCCGATCGGGCCATTGAAAACTTTCTGTTGCTGCGCTGGATCGCGAATGACATAGCCAGCCGTGAACACCGAAAACTCCGGCACCAGCTTGGCAATATCAAAGGCTGAAATGGAGGTGAGTTCCAGATTGCCGCGTGCCATGGCCGCGGGCTCGGTGCCCTGCTTGAACAGCGAGGCATTCAGATTGATTTGCACATCAAACTCGCCCGGCGCGCTTTTCTCCAGCGAGTCCTTGAAAACGGTCCACATCTTGGCATGCCAGTCATCCGGCACGGCCGGAGTCGAAATGCGGAGCACCGTTTTGTTCTGGGCCAGGGCCGGTAGGCCCACGGCACCCAGGGCGGCGGCTGCGCCCAACAGGGTGCGTCGGCTCAGGGAATTTGTGTGTGTCATGGTGTTGTCTCCTGTCGTTTTTTAAATAGCGTTCAGCAATGCGCCAATCGCACGATAACCCGAGCGCACCGTCTGCGCCTCGGTGTTATCCAGCGGACTGAGTGGCGCCCGCACAGGCAGCCAGGCATCCTCTCCCGTCTGTTCCGCCAGCATGGTCTTGTAGACACCCACAAACGGCATGCCGGGCCGGATGCTCAGCAGCGCCAGCAAATCAGTCATCAATTTCTCGTCCGCCGCCGAGACGCTGGCACGCGAGTCCATCACACGGCGCATCAACCCGGGTGCAATGTTCGCCAGTCCGTTGATGGAGCCAGAACCGCCCTTCAGCATGACCGGCGCCACATGGGGCTCGGCGCCCACCAGGATGGAGAGCGACGGAAACGCAGCCACCAGCGCCAGCGAGTGCGCGAGATCGCCACTGCTGTCTTTGACGCCAACCACCTGCCCCGGGTGCCTGCGCACCAGCTCCACCAGGGCCGCGTGTGAAAAGCCGTAGGTGCTCATGGCGGGGAAGTGGTACATCAACAACTTCAAGCCATCACTGCCAATGCCGCTCACCACCTGTGAGACCGCCTCGACAACGCCGGCATCGCGCGGCTGGTTGAAGAAGAACGGAGGCATGAACATTTGCCGGTACACCCCCAGGTGCACGGCATGCCGGCCCAGTTCAATCGCGTCCCCCAAAGCCAGCGCGGTGATGGTCACGATCACCTGATCGGGTCGAATACCGCTGGCCAGCAGGGCATCCAGCAGGCCCTTGCGCTCATTGACCGTGAAGGCCGGGCCCTCCCCGGTCGTGCCAAACAGGGTCACGCCATCGCAGCCAGCGGCCAGCATTTTTTGGGCATGTGCGAGGGCTCGTGGCGTGTCCAGCGCGCCATCGGCGTCGACCGGCATCAACAGGGCTGGCCAGAGGCCATGAATAGCTGTGTTCAAGGGTACATCCTTCAGGTGGAGTGCGGGTTGGGGTTGGGAAGCCATTCGGTGCGGATCTGCTCCAGGGGCGCATTCAGCACCCGGTTTCGGGCACTGTTGATGTGCTGGTCCAGCAGGTTGACCGCGGCTTGCGCGTCGCGCTGGCGCAAGGCGGCAATGAAAAGCAGGTGCTCCTGCATGGCGGGAATCAGGCGGGCTGGCGTGATCACGCTTTGCTCCAGCTTGATCAGGCGCACCCGCAGGCTGTTGACACGGTAAATCTCTGACACGATGTCGTTGCCCAGCGCATCCACCATGCGGTCATGCAGCCCCCAGTCCACGGCTTGCGCATCGTCGAGCAAAGGGGTATCGGTGGCCAAATCAGCCTTTAGGGCGCTGGCCCGGACCAGAATGTGCTGGTGGGCGGCCACGATGGCATCCAGTTCGGCGTCACTGGCCACATGCACAAAATTCAGCACCGCTTCGCGCTCGATCATGGAGCGCACCTGAAACGCGTTGCGGATGAGTTTGAGATCCACATGGGCGATCTGCAAGCCCCGCTGGGGCACGGTTTTGATCAGGCCACCGGCCTCCAGGCGCGGAATCATCTCCCGCACCGCGCCCAGGGGCATGTCCAGCAACGTCATCAGCTCTCGTTGGGAAATGAATTGCCCCGCACGAATAGCGCCGTTGAGAATCTGCTGCGTGAAGCCCTGGTAGGCGCGCACCCGCTGGCTCACCGCCGGGCCATGGGCGGGTGCGTCGGAGCGCTTGCCAACGGGCAGGGTTGACATGGTTACGACCTGGGAAAAATGGAGTTGCACACTGACATGTCAGTCATGCTATCCGTGTCAATTCACGCCGTCATCCGGGTTTTCCCGCGTTATTTGATAAAGAGAGTGCGGGGGTTGGCGGGCAACAAACCGGTCGCCACCGTCGGGTAGCGCAAACGCAGCCCCAATTCGCATTTCAGGCGGGTGTTGTCCATGCGGCGCGACTCGCTCATGAAGCTCAGGAGCATCAAGGAGAGCTGCTCTTTGGCCGAGTCGCGCGCCACGCGGGGCGGACGCGGCAGGCCGTACAGGTCGGCAGCCAGATCAAAGTAATCGCCCATCTTCAGGCAGGTGTCGTCATTGACGTTGTAGAGACGCTGTGGTTTGGCATGCCACAAGGCTGCCACGCAGGCACGTGCCAGGTCGTCGGCATGAATGTGGTTGGTGTAGACGTCATCCGCTGGCGTCAGCACGGGTGTACGTTTGAGCAGGCGGGCATGCGGCGTGCCGCCTTCACGGTCTGGCGCGTAGATACCCGGAATGCGCAGGATGCTGCTGCGGACCTGCGCCGAGCGACCAAAGAAGCGGATGCTTGTTTCAGCATCAATTCGCCTTCTAGCCCTTGGTGTGTCTGCATGAGTAGCTCTTGTTTCAATAGCAATATCACCCTGGCAATCACCATACACACCGCTGGTGGAGCCATACACCAGGGCCAGGGGGTGGCTGCGCAGGCGCAGCGCCCGGGTCAGCGCACGCGTACGGGGATCACCCCAGCCTTCGCCCGGCGGCGGCGCGAGGTGCACCACACGGTGGCACAAGCCAGCCAGACGGCGCAACGAGGCCGGCTCGTCCAGATTGCCCCGCAATGGCGTGATGCCTCGCGCCCTGAGTTCGTCGGTGCGGCTGGCGGTTGAGGTCAAGGCCATCAGGCGCACCCGCCCCGAGAGCGCTTGCGCCACGCGCAGGCCCACTTCACCACAACCCACGATCAAGACACGCCCGCGCCGAAACCGTGCGGGCAATGCGCCGGGACGTGCGGCGTACAAGTGGGGATGGGGGCTTTGAATTGAAGGCAAAATCGGAGACCATTAAAAACGCAACAACGCCCAAGGATACAGACATCATGACCAGCAGCGACAACCCCGGCCAGGGGTTTCAGATCACCGTCACACCCAGCAACCGGGTCTTCACCAGCACACCGGGGGAAACCATTCTTGCCGCGGGCATTCGCCAGGGCGTCGGCATGCCTTATGGCTGCAAAGACGGCGCCTGCGGGTCCTGCAAATGCAAAAAGCTGGAGGGCACAGTGGTTCACGGGCCACACCAGAGCAAGGCCTTGAGCGTGGAAGAAGAAGCCAACGGCTTTGTGCTGACCTGCTGCGGCGTGGCGCACAGCGACGTGGTGCTGGAGTCGCGCCAGGTGACGCAGGCGGGCGCGTTTCCGATCAAGAAGATGCCGATCCGCATTGCCCTCATCGAGAAAAAGTCCCATGACGTCGTCATGGTCAAGCTGCAACTCCCGGCCAATGACGGCTTTGCCTACCATGCCGGGCAGTACGTGGAGTTCATCCTGCGCGACGGCGCACGGCGCAGCTATTCCATGGCCAACGCGCCTCACACGCTGGCCGCCTTTGGCGGTCTCGAGCTTCATATTCGCCACATGCCGGGCGGCAAGTTCACCGACCATGTGTTCAACGTGATGAAGGAAAAAGAGATCTTGCGCGTGGAAGGCCCGTACGGCAGCTTTTACCTGCGTGAAGACAGCGACAAGCCCATCATCCTGCTGGCCTCGGGCACGGGTTTTGCCCCCATCAAGGCGGTGATTGAGCACATGCAATTCAAGGGCATCACACGCCCGGCCACGCTGTACTGGGGAGGGCGTCGCCCGGCCGATTTGTACATGGACGCCTGGGTCAAGGCCAAGCTGACCGAGATGCCCAACCTGCGCTATGTGCCCGTGGTGTCAGACGCCTTGCCCGAAGACGCCTGGACGGGACGCACCGGCTTTGTGCACCAAGCCGTGCTGCAGGACCACGCCGACCTGTCGGGCTTTCAGGTCTATGCCTGTGGCGCGCCGATTGTGGTGGACTCGGCCCAGGCCGACTACACCGCCGCGGGCCTGCCTGCAGACGAGTTTTACGCCGACTCCTTCATCACCGAAGCCGACAAGGCGCACAGCGAAGTCTGAGCCAGCCCACTGCCCGCGCCTGCCTGACCTTTATTGGCGGCGGGGGCAACTTGACTTCAGACGTGAGCGGGCCTGGATAGAGCGTCGACTCTAATCAATGCTGCACCGCAGCAAATGGACTTGTATTCAATGTCCGGATTCCTATAATTTGAATCATGCTGCACTGCAACATAATCTTCCGGGAACGGCAGGTGTCAGGCAGCTGTTCATTTAACTCAGGAGCTTGAAATGACTTACACCGCTGAACAATTTGTCGCCACCCAAAAAACCAACGTCGAAGCACTGGAAGACTTGGCCGCCCGGGTTTTTTCCGGTTTCGAGAAACTGGTGGAACTTAACCTGGCCGCCGCCAAATCGACTGTGGAGGAATCATTTGGCCAGCTACAGGCCGCGCTGGACGCCAAAGACCCGCAGGAACTGACGGCTCTGCAAGCCGGCCTGCTCAAGCCACTGGCCGAAAAATCGGTGGCCTACGGCAAGCAGGTCTACGCGGTAGTGACCGACACCAGCGCCGAGTTGACCAAGGCTTTTGAAGCCAAGGCTGGCGAAGCAAAAGCCGCATTCAGTACCGCCGTGGAAAATCTGACCAAGAGTGCGCCCGCCGGTTCGGAAACTGCCGTGGCCGCTTTCAAGAGCGCAGTAGCGGCCGGTCAGAACATCATTGAAACGGCCCAGGGTACCGCGAAGAAGGCCGTGGAAATGGCCGAGGCGAACCTGGCCACCGCTTCTGACAACGTCGTGGACGTGACTGCAAAAGTGTCCAAAAAACGCTGATCGTCTTGTGCCGCACAGGATGGCGGAAAGAGCGGCACCTTCGGGTGCCTTTTTTATGCGCATCCAGGATGCCCGCCTGTCACGGAAAGTTCATGTTCGGTCGTTAAGCTGGTTCAACTCAAATTTATGCTGCCCTGCAACATGAATAGCCCCCTGCGGCTTGTATTGAGCAGGCCCGTGATTCGCATTAACCAGCAATTGACCAGCAATTGACCATCAAGGAAACTGACATGAACAACGCCATCGAACAATTCATCGCCACCAGCAAAGCCAGCCTCCAGGCCATTGAGGGCATGACAAACAACGCACACACCGGTATTGAAAAACTGGTCGAACTCAACATGACGGCTGGCAAGGCCGCCCTGGGCGAGTCCTTCAGCCACGTCCAGTCCGTTCTGGGCGCCAAAGACGCGCAGGAAATCATGTCCCTGCAATCGGGCCTGACCCAGCCTCTGGTCGAAAAATCAGCGGCCTATGTGCAACAGGTTCAAGCCATTGCCACCGGTGCGGGTACAGAATTTGCCAAGGCCGTGGAAGCCAACATGGCCGACGCGCAAAAGGCGTTCAGCGGTCTGGTTGAAACGTTTGCCAAAAACGCACCCGCAGGCGCCGAGTCCGCCATGGCCGCTTTCAAGAATGCGTTGACTTTGGGTCAAACCGCTGTCGAATCGGCCCAGACATCGGCCAAAAAAGCGACCAAAGCCGCCTGAAGCGGGAGTGAGTCAGGGCGCGTTACTCGGTCTTCGCCCCCGCCTCAAACCATTGCCCAATGAGCAGCCGTTCGGCATCGGTGATGCCGGTGGCGTTGTTCATGGGCATCACCTTGGTCACCACCACCTGCTGGTAAATATTTTGTGCGTGGGTCTTGACGCTTTGGGCCGAATCCAGGCGCACGTTCTTCATCTGCACTTGCTCGCCATGGCACAGGTAACAGCGCTGGGCCAGCACGGTTTGAACCGATTTATAGTCATTTTGGCCTGTAGCCCCCGCTGGCTGTTCGGGAGCAGCTATTGAATTAATAGCATCCACAGGGGTATTCACAGGCGTCTGTGGCTTGAGCCAGACAATCACCGCCACGATCACCAGCAGACCCGCCAACGCGTAGGGCAGCGGGTTGCCATTGCGACCCAGTTTGTAGCCATGGCGCATCACAAAAAACTGGCGAATCGACGCCCCGGCGAACATCATCAAAATCAACACCAGCCAGTTTTGCGGGTGGGTATAGGTGAAGCTGTAGTGCCCGCTGAGCATGGCAAACAGCACCGGCAGGGTGAAATAGGTGTTGTGCACGCTGCGTTGCTTGCCGCGCTTGCCGTGAATCGAGTCCACCGGTGTCCCCGCCTTGATGGAAGCCACGACCTTTTTCTGCCCCGGGATGATCCAGAAGAACACACTGGCACTCATGGTGGTGGCCAACATGGCGCCCACCAGCAAAAACGCCGCACGCCCGGCAAACCAGTGACACGCCAGCCACGAGGCCACACACACCAGCACCAGCACCAAGGCGCCCACGATCGCATCACCGTGCTTGCGCTGACCGAATACACGGCAAACCACGTCATACAAAATCCAGAACGCCACCAGAAATGACAGCGCCACCGCAATGGCCGTCGCGGGCGCCCAGTCCATGCGGGACTTGTCAATCAGGTAGGTACTGGCACTCCACAGGTAAGACACGGTGAACAGCGAAAAGCCCGACAGCCAGGTGCTATAGCTCTCCCAGTAAAACCAATGCAAATGCGAGGGCAAGCGGGGCGGCGACACCGCAAATTTCACCGGATGGTAGAAGCCACCGCCATGCACCGCCCACAGTTCCCCGCTAACGCCCTGTTGCTTCAGGTCGTCGTCCACAGGCGGTGTCAGGCTGCTGTCCAGAAACACAAAATAGAACGACGAGCCAATCCAGGCAATCGCGGTGATGACATGGACCCAGCGCAACAACAGGTTGGCCCAATCGAGGTAATAGCTTTCCATCCGTCTTGTCCTTTTTTAACCGTCAAGGCACTGGGGGTGCCGACAGTATTTGCAATAACTGTGCCGCCACGGCCACCGCAATCACCTCGGGCTCCTTGCCCGTGATCCCTGGCACGCCGACAGGACAGGTGACATGGGACAGTTCGTCGCCCGTGAAGCCGCGCGCTTCAAGTTGGTGGCGGAACGTGGCCCACTTGGTCTTGCTGCCGATCAGCCCCACGTAAGGCAAATCCCCCCGCAGACGCTGGCGCATGAGGCAGGCGATCACCACATCCAGATCTTCGGCATGGCTGAAGCTCATGATCAGCACCAGGGAGCCGCCCGCCAGGGTGTTGACCGCCGCCTGCACCGGGTCCGAGTGCTCGCAGACCACATTGGCGGGCAAGTCCGCCGGAAAAACCTCGTCACGGCTGTCAATCCAGGTCACCTGCAGCGGCAGGCGCGCCAAAACCTGCACCAACGCATGGCCGACATGGCCGCCCCCAAAAATCGCCACCGAATGCCCGCGGCGGGCCAGCCGAACGCGCAAGGAATCCCTGTCAACCGCACCAACGGGTTCGAATTTCAGCTGCACCTCGCCACCACAACACTGACCCAGGTTGGGCCCCAGGGCGTAGCGAAGCACGGGCCCACCCTGGCGACCCGACAACCTCTGCCGGGCTTCGGCCATGGACTGAAACTCAATGTGCCCGCCCCCCACCGTGCCAACGGCACCTTTGGCAAAAACAGCCATCCAGGCGCCTTTTTCGCGCGGCACAGACCCACGCGACGCATGGACCGTGACCAAAACCGCGTTTTCAGAGAGCAAACGTGCCAAAAAATTGTCAATTGAACTCACAAACCATTACCTCTTTCGGTCCAAATCAGGCCCACAAGGCCGAAAATATCGGGCACAGTACGGCCCTGAGTTTTTATTCACGTCCGCAGATCGCTGCAGCTCACTTGTCCAACGATACCCGCTCACCCCCTACGTGCCATGAACCAAGCCCCCTCCATTCGCCAAAAGCTGCTCACTGCAGCCACCGCCAGCGTCGCCGCGCTCATTGCGGGCTGCTCGTCCACCCCCCTGTCGCAGTCCCCGGCCGCGACACCGGAAGCCGCGGCGCCTGCGGATGCGCCAACACCCTATGCAGCAGCTCGCGTGCTGACACCTGATACGGTGAGCCCGGCTTCACGAGCCACCACGCCCAGGGACTACCGGCGCGATGCAGCCACCCACCTTTACGGAAAAAACAGCAACCGGATTTACCAAGGCAAGATGCCCCCGCTGCTTTATGCCATTGGCGTCCTGCAGGTGGACGTGGACAGCAAGGGCCGGGTCACCGGCACCAGTTGGATGCGCGCGCCGACCCATGCGCCTGAAGTAGTGGCCGAGATTGAACGCACGGTTCGCCAGGCCGCCCCATTTCCGGTTCCGGCCCGGCTTGGCAAGGTCACCTACACCGACACCTGGTTGTGGCATAAAAGCGGCCTGTTCCAACTCGACACACTGACCGAAGGTCAACTTTAGGCACATCGGCCGTGGCTCAGGAGCCGCGGTAAGTCGAATAGCTCCAGGGACTGACCAGCAGCGGCACGTGGTAATGCTGCTCAGGGTGGGCAATACCAAAATCAATGCTCACCCGGCCCAGAAAATTCGGCTCAGGCAGCACCACACCGCGCGCACCAAAATAGCGCGCCACGTCAAATACCAGCCGGTAGGTACCTGCTTGCAGGCTGTTGCTATCAAGCAAGAGCCCATCCGGATTGCGGCCGTCCTCATTGAGCACCAATTGTTTGATCAAGGTGGCGACCTCTCCCGCCGTGGCGTACAACGCCACCGGCATACCTGCCGCAGGTGTACCGTGCATGGTGTCCAAAACGTGTGTGCTCAAGCCCATGGCAGGTTCCTCAATTCAATAGCGGGTTGCATGATGGTACCGACGTGTTGCGCAAAGTGTATACACTTTTTGAGATTGCAGCTATCATGCCCGCATGGAGCCCTCTGCCACCAGTTTCATTGTTGACGCCCTGACCAACGCCATCGTGGCGCACCACCTGGCGCCTGGCACCAAGCTGTCGGAACAAAAACTGGCTGACCAGTTTGGGGTGTCGCGCACGCTGGTGCGCCAGGCTCTTTTCCAACTGTCTCAAAATCGCCTGATCCGTCTGGAGCCGGCCCGGGGGGCCTTCGTGTCCGCGCCCTCGGTGGACGAGGCGCGGCAGGTGTTTGCCGTGCGCCGCATGCTGGAGGCCGAAATGACGCGGGCCTTCACCAGGCAAGTCACACCGGCCATGGTCAAGGCGCTCAAAAGCCATGTCGCACAGGAAAAACGGGCGGTGCTGCGCGAAGACGTGCCCGGCCGGACCGAACTGCTGGGTGACTTTCATGTGCGCATGGCCCAACTCATGGGCAACGACGTGCTGGCACAAATGCTGCTGGACCTGATTTCACGCTGCTCACTCATTACCCTGATGTACCAAACGACCACGGCCGCAGCGCACTCCAATGAAGACCACGCCGCCATTGTGAAAGCACTGGCCGCGCGGGACGAAGAATTGGCCGTGAACCTGATGGACCAACACCTGCGCCAGGTCGAAGCCAACCTGAACCTATGAAAAACTACGACAGCACCCGCTCCTACCCTCGTGACCTGGTGGGCTACGGCCGCCAGCCACCGCATGCCCAATGGCCTTCGCAGGCGCGTGTGGCCGTGCAGTTTGTCCTGAACTACGAAGAAGGCGGTGAAAACAGCATCTTGCACGGCGACGCAGGCTCCGAGCAGTTTTTGTCCGAAATGTTCAACCCGCCCAGCTACCCCGAACGCCACCTGAGCATGGAGGGCATTTACGAATACGGCTCCCGCACGGGCGTCTGGCGCATTCTTCGGGAGTTTGAAAAACGGCAACTGCCCCTCACGGTCTTTGGTGTCAGCATGGCACTGGAGCGTCACCCCGACCTGACCCACGCTTTCAAAGACCTGGGCCACGAAATTGCCTGCCACGGCTGGCGCTGGCTGAACTACCAAAACGTGGACGAAGCCACCGAGCGGGCGCACATGGCCCGCGGCATGGACATCATCACCCGCATGACCGGTGAGCGCCCGCTGGGCTGGTACACCGGGCGGGACAGCCCCAACACGCGCCGGTTGGTGGCTGACTACGGCGGTTTTGAGTACGACAGCGACTATTACGGCGACGACCTGCCTTTCTGGATGAAGGTCAAAAAAACCGATGGACAGGTCGTACCGCAGTTGGTCGTTCCCTACACGCTGGATTGCAACGACATGCGCTTTGCCCTGCCACAAGGTTATTCACACGCCGACCCGTTTTTCCAATACCTCAAAGACACGTTTGACGTGCTGTACGCCGAAGGCAAGGACACCCCCGGCATGATGAGCATCGGCATGCACTGCCGATTGCTGGGCCGCCCAGGGCGCATCGCGGCACTGCAGCGTTTTCTGGACTACATCGAAAAACATGACCGGGTGTGGGTGTGCCGTCGTGTGGATATTGCACGGCACTGGAAGGCCACGCACCCCTACCAGGACTAGGCGACACATCACATGAGCATGACACTCGACCAACTCAACACAGCGCCGGCACAAGAAGTCCTGCAGCTGCTCGACGGCCTGTACGAACACTCCCCCTGGATTGCCCAGCAGGCATTGAGCGCCCGCCCTTTCCGCTCGCTGGCACACATGAAACATGCCATGGCGCGCATCGTCGCGGGTGCGGGCATGGACGCACAACTGGCACTGATCCGAGCCCACCCCGAGCTGGCGGGCAAAGCCATGGTCAGCCAGTCACTCACCGCCGAGTCCACCGGAGAACAAGGCAAAGCGGGGCTCACCCAGTGCAGCCCCGAGGAGTTCGCCCACCTCCAGCAGCTGAACACGGCCTACAACGAAAAGTTTGGTTTTCCGTTCATCCTGGCCGTGCGGGGGCCACGCGGCACCGGCTTGAGCCGGCAGGAGATCATTGACACCTTTGAGCGCCGACTGCAGGGTCACCCCGACTTTGAACGGGCCGAGTGCCTGCGCAACATTCACCGCATTGCCGAGATTCGCCTCAACGACAAATTTGGCACTGCGCCGACCTTGGGCAACGAGGTGTGGGACTGGCATGAAGACCTGGCCCAATTCAACGACGCGGGCTACCAGGAGCAGGGTCAACTCACGGTGACTTACCTCACAGACGCCCACCGCGCCTGCGCCGCGCATCTGCAGGCGCAGATGCTGTCCATCGGCTTTGATGAAGTGAAGATCGACGCTGTGGGCAATGTGGTGGGGCGTTACCTGTCTGACAAGGTGGAGGCCCGGACATTGATGACCGGCTCCCACTATGACACCGTGCGCAATGGCGGCAAGTACGACGGGCGCCTCGGAATTTTCGTGCCCATGGCCTGCGTGCGCGAATTGAAGCGCGAGGGCACACGCCTGCCTTTTCACCTCGAAGTTATCGGCTTTGCGGAGGAAGAAGGCCAGCGTTACAAGGCCACCTTTCTGGGCTCGGGCGCACTCATCGGGCAATTTAATCCCGCCTGGCTGGATCAGCTGGATGCCGACGGCATTTCCATGCGCGACGCCATGCAGCAGGCCGGGCTGAAGGTGGACGACATTCCCCAACTGCTGCGCCACCCCGACCAGTACCTGGGCTTTTTGGAAGTGCACATTGAACAGGGCCCCGTGCTCAATGAGCTGGATTTGCCGCTGGGTGTGGTGACCTCCATCAACGGCAGCGCCCGCTACCTGGGCCAGGTCATGGGGACCGCCTGCCACGCCGGCACCACCCCGATGAACCAGCGCAGCGATGCTGCCACCGCGGTGGCCGAACTGATCCTCGCCGTGGAAAAGCGCGCCATGCAGGATGGCAACTCGGTCGCCACGGTGGGCCAACTGCAGGTGCCCCATGGCTCCATCAACGTGGTGCCGGGGTGCTGCCAGTTCTCGCTCGACATGCGCGCGCCCACCGACGCCCAGCGCGACGCGATGGTGCGCGATGTGCTGGACGCGTTGACCGAGATTTGTGATCGCCGCCACATGCACTGCATGCTGGAAGAGACCATGCGCGCCGCTGCCGCCCCCAGTGCGCTGGCCTGGCAGCAGCGCTGGGAACAGGCCGTGACCGACCTTGGTGTGCCGCTGCACCGCATGCCTAGCGGCGCCGGACACGACGCCATGAAACTGCATGAAGTGATGCCGCAGGCCATGCTGTTTGTGCGCGGCCAAAACGCAGGCATCAGCCACAACCCGCTGGAGAGCACCACCAGTGACGACATGCAACTGGCCGTTGACGCCTTCATGAACCTGGTGAATCAACTCGCCACCGATTACCAATACCTGTCCTGAAAGCGCCACCCCATGACCCCCTACGAACAACTCGACGCCTGGATTGACGCGCATTTTGATGAACAAGTCCAGTTCTTGCAGGCGCTGATCCGCGTCCCCACCGACACACCGCCCGGCAACAACGCGCCGCACGCCGAACGCACCGCAGCGCTGTTGCACGGGCTCGGACTGGATGCCGAAAAGTATCCTGTGCCTGAGGCAGAGGTCCGCGCGGCAGGTCTGGAAAGCATCACCAACCTGCTGGTGCGTCGCTCCTACGGGCCGGGCAAAACGATTCTTCTCAATGCCCATGGCGATGTGGTGCCCCCGGGTGACGGCTGGACCCACAACCCCTATGGCGGCGACATTGAAGATGGGAAAATTTACGGCCGAGCCTCCGCCGTGAGCAAATGCGATTTCTCTACCTACGCCTTTGCGGTCCGGGCCCTTGAAGCCGTGGTAAAACCCATCACAGGCAGCGTGGAGTTGCTCTTCACCTACGACGAAGAATTTGGCGGTGAGGTCGGCCCGGCCTGGTTACTGAAACACAAGATCATCAAGCCCGACCTCATGATTGCCGCCGGCTTCAGCTACCAGGTCATCACCGCGCACAACGGCTGCCTGCAAATGGAGGTTACCGTGCACGGCAAGATGGCCCATGCGGCCATCCCCGACTCGGGGGTCGACGCGATGCAGGCGGCAGTCAGCATCCTGAACGAGCTGTACCAGCAAAACACCCTCTACCAACAGATCACCTCCAAGGTGCTGGGCATCACCCATCCTTATCTCAACGTCGGCATGATCGAAGGCGGCACCAACACCAATGTGATTCCGGGGCGCGTCACCTTCAAGCTCGACCGCCGCATGATTCCCGAGGAAAACCCGGCCGAGGTGGAAGCCACCCTGCGCCAGATCATTGCCGAGGCGGCCGCCCTCAAACCGGGCATCACGGTGGACGTCAAACGCATTCTGCTGGCCAACGCCATGCAACCCCTGCCCGGCAACAAGCCGCTGGTGGATGCCATTCAAAAGCATGGCGAGGCCATTTTTGGTGAACCCATTCCGGCACTCGGCACACCGTTGTACACCGACGTGCGTTTGTTTTGCGAGGCCGGTATTCCCGGCGTGATTTACGGCGCCGGACCGCGTACCGTGCTGGAGTCCAATGCCAAACGTGCCGACGAACACCTTGACCTGGAAGACCTGCGCCGCGCCACCAAAGTCATGGCCAGAACCTTGACTGATTTGTTATCAGAACCGGTCATGACAACCATCAAAAACTAAACACCACGCCGCAGTCTATTCATTCACCAAAAAGGAGTAGTCTGGCGATTTGAGACAACCAAGCTGGAGACAAAAAAATGAACAAAGAACTTTCCCCTGCAGAAAACGCATTGCGTGAGGCCGCCCGCGAATA
The DNA here is from genome assembly GCF_056521395.1 of Rhodoferax sp. LS1R11. Classification (NCBI taxonomy): domain Bacteria; kingdom Pseudomonadati; phylum Pseudomonadota; class Betaproteobacteria; order Burkholderiales; family Comamonadaceae; genus Rhodoferax; species Rhodoferax sp. LS1R11. Next base: position 148,937 of record NZ_JBWMAW010000003.1, on the reverse strand, counting down.
CCACCGCACCCCGACCCGCGGCAAAATTTCTGTCAACGCGACCAAGCCGCTGTCCAACCAGCGCGACTTGTCCCTGGCTTACTCTCCCGGCGTCGCGTACCCCTGCCTGGACATTGAGGCGGATCCGTCCCTCGCGGCGGAGTTCACGTCGCGTGGCAACCTGGTCGGCGTCATCACCAATGGCACGGCGGTGCTGGGTCTGGGCAACATCGGCCCGCTGGCCGCCAAACCCGTGATGGAAGGCAAGGGCTGCCTGTTCAAGAAATTTGCCGGCATTGATGTGTTTGACATCGAACTGGCCGAGAACGACCCCGACAAGCTGGTGGACATCATCGCGGCCATGGAGCCCACGCTGGGCGGTATCAACCTCGAAGACATCAAGGCGCCCGAGTGCTTCTACATCGAGCAAAAACTGCGCGAACGCATGAACATTCCGGTCTTTCACGACGACCAGCACGGCACGGCCATCATCTCCAGCGCCGCCCTGCTCAATGGCCTGGAACTGGTGGGCAAACGCATTGACGAGGTCAAAATAGCCGTCTCTGGCGCAGGCGCCGCCGCGCTGGCCTGCCTGGACGTGATGGTAGGGCTGGGCGTGCTTCGCAAAAACATTTATGTCTGCGACTCCAAAGGCGTCATTTATGACGGACGCCCCGGCGGTTTTGACGAGTCCAAGACCCGTTTCGCGCAGACCACCGAGCTGCGTACCCTGGCCGATGTGGTCAACGGCGCGGACGTTTTTTTGGGTTGCTCGGCACCCGGCGTGCTGACGCAAGACATGGTCATTACCATGGCCCGGGCGCCCATCATCCTGGCCCTGGCCAACCCGGAGCCCGAGATCCGCCCGGAACTGGCCAAAGCCGTGCGGCCGGACTGCATCATCGCCACGGGCAGGTCGGACTACCCGAACCAGGTGAACAACGTCCTGTGTTTCCCCTACATCTTCCGTGGCGCGCTGGACTGCGGTGCCACCAAGATCACCGAAGCCATGAAGCTGGCCTGCGTGCGACAGATTGCCGACCTGGCCAAGGCCGACATCAGCGAAGAAGTGGCCACCGCCTACGCCGGCAAAGAGTTGACCTTTGGCCCCGATTACCTGATTCCCACGCCATTTGATTCCCGCCTGATCCTGCGCATCGCGCCGGCCGTGGCCAAGGCAGCCGAAGAATCGGGCGTGGCCGTGCGCCCCATCAAGGACATGGAGGCTTACCGGCAACAGTTGTCCCGCTTTGTGTACCAAACCGGCATGTTCATGCGGCCCGTGTTTTCAGCAGCCAAATCCGTTCCCAAGGGAAACAAACGCGTGGCCTATGCCGAAGGTGAAGACGAGCGGGTGCTGCGTGCGGCACAACTCGCGGTGGACGAAGGCATGGCGCATCCGATCCTGATCGGGCGCCCTGCCGTCATTGAAGCGCGCATCCTCAAAGCCGGGCTGCGCATCCGGCTGGGCAAGGATGTGGAGTGCGTCAACCCGGAGGACGACGCCCGTTTTCGCCAGTACTGGGAAACCTACCACCACCTGATGGGCCGGCGTGGCGTGTCCATCGATGCGGCCAAGGCCGCGGTGCGCCGCTCCAACACCACCATTGCCTCGCTGATGCTCAAGCTGGGCGATGCCGATGCCATGCTGTGCGGACTGGTGGGCCGGTTTGACACGCACCTGGACCATATTCGCGATGTCATCGGCGTCAAGCGGGGGGCTACCGGCTATGCAACCCTGAACGCCCTCATGCTCGAACAACGCACCCTGTTCATTGCCGACACCTTCGTCAATGAAGACCCCGATGCCGCCCAGTTGGCCAGCATCGCCATGATGGCGATTGACGAAGTCAGGCGCTTTGGTCTGCCGCCCAAGGTCGCATTCCTGTCGCACTCGATGTACGGCTCTTCCAACCGCAAGTCAGCCGTCAAGATGCGTCTGGCCCATGAGATTTTTTCCCAAATGGCGCCCGATGTGGAGTGCGATGGCGAGCTGCATGGTGATGCCGCCTTGTCTCAAGACATGCGCGATGCCGCGCTGATGGACAACAAACTTCAGGGCGAAGCCAATATCCTGATCTGCCCGAATCTGGATGCAGCCAACATTCTTTTCAACGTGCTGAAGGTCACGGGGGGGCATGGCGTCACCGTGGGTCCGATCCTGCTGGGGGCAGCCGCCTCCGCTCATGTTCTGACGCCCTCCTCCACGGTACGGCGTGTGGTGAACATGACCGCACTGGCCGTGGCCAACGCGGCGCATGTAGCGCCAGACCAGCGCTGAAGCGGCTGGCACTTAAATTGCATGCTGCCAACGCAATTAAATTTCATTTTTCTTCACTGGAGTTTCCCGATGAGCAAGCGCATGTTCTTGAAGTTGGCCACCGCACTGGCCGCAACCTGCACTTTAGGCACAGCCCATGCACAAAGCACGCCCATCAAATTCCAGCTCGACTGGCGTTTTGAGGGACCAGCAGCCCTGTTTTTGACACCGGCAGCCAAAGGCTATTTCAAGGATGCCAAGCTGGACGTGACCATTGACGCCGGCAATGGCTCCGGCGGTGCGGTCACACGTGTGGCCTCGGGGGCCTACGACATGGGCTTTGCCGACCTCGCAGCGCTCATGGAGTTCCATGCCAACAACCCCGATGCGCCCAACGCGCCCGTCGCGGTGATGATGGTCTACAACGACACACCGGCGTCGGTCATGGCCCTGAAAAAATCCGGCATCAAAACGCCAGCAGACCTGAGCGGAAAAAAACTCGGCGCACCGGTGTTCGACGCCGGCCGCCGTGCCTTCCCGATCTTTGCCAAGGCCAACGCGGTCACGGGCGTGCAATGGACCGCCATGGACCCGCCACTGCGAGAAACCATGCTGGTGCGCGGTGACGTGGATGCCATCACCGGCTTCACCTTCACTTCGCTGCTGAACCTGGAAGCTCGTGGCGTCAAGGCAGAAGACGTGGTGGTGCTGCCCTACCCCAGCTACGGGGTCAAGCTGTATGGCAACGCCATCATTGCATCGCCCAAACTGATCAAGGAGAACCCGGGCGCCGTCAAGGCGTTTCTGGCCGCCTTTGCCAAAGGGGCCAAGGACGTGATGAGTAACCCGGCGGCCGCCATTGCGGACGTCAAAGCGCGCGACGGCATTGTGAACGTGCCGCTGGAAACGCGCCGCCTGCAGCTGGCCATTGATACCGTCATCAACAGCCCCAACGCCCGCGCTGAAGGGTTTGGCCAGGTCAACGGCCCGCGCCTGTCGCTCATGGCCAGCCAGGTGTCCGATGTCTTCAACACCAAAACCCGGATCAATCCGGCGTCCGTGTGGAACGGCAGTTTCCTGCCAGCCAAAGCGGTCCTGGATGTGCTGCCCAAGAAGTGAACCTTGCATGCTATATTTTTAATAGCTGCTTGCGCACGTTCCACCTGGGCTAGCGCCCTATTTCTCTTATAAAAATGCAACACAACCCTGCGCCGTGGTTTGTCGATTTCTCGGATGTCTGGCTGGCCTACAACGACGAGTTGCTCAAGCAAAACCAATTTGCGGTGGAAGCCATTGACCTGAAGGTGCGTCAGGGCGAGTTCATCGCCATCGTCGGCCCCTCGGGTTGCGGCAAGTCCACCTTCATGAAGCTGGCCACCGGCCTCAGGATGCCCTCGACAGGCAAGATCCTGATTGACCAGCAGCCCGTGACCGGGCCGCTGAAGATCTCCGGCATGGCGTTTCAGGCGTCGTCGTTGTTGCCATGGCGCACGACGGTGGACAACGTGCTGCTGCCCCTGGAAATCGTGGAGCCCTACCGCAGCAATTTCAAAACCAAACGCAAGGAATACGAGGAGCGTGCACGCAAGCTACTTCAAAAAGTGGGCCTGGGGGGTTATGAAGACCAATTCCCGTGGCAGCTCTCGGGCGGTATGCAGCAACGCGCCAGCATCTGCCGTGCACTCATTCACGAACCCAAGATGCTGCTGCTGGACGAGCCCTTTGGCGCGCTGGATGCCTTCACCCGTGAAGAACTCTGGTGCATCCTGCGCGACCTGTGGACCGAGCAGCAGTTCAATGTCATTCTGGTGACGCACGATCTGCGCGAGTCGGTTTTTCTGGCCGACACGGTGTACGTGATGAGCAAGAGCCCCGGCCGCTTTGTGGTCAAGCGCGAGATCGATTTACCGCGCCCGCGTGACCTGGAAATCACCTACACCAAGGAATTCACCGACATCGTGCACGAGCTGCGCGGCCACATCGGCGCCATGCGCAAAACTGGCGCGGCCATTCACCAGTAAGTGCACACAATAAGGGTTTTGCCGTGAACAAGAAACAAATGGAAATCTGGTCACCCTGGCTGCTGCTCATCGCGGTGCTGGTGTTGTGGCAAGTCGTGTGCTCTGCGTTCAACGTGTCGGAGTTCATCTTTCCCAGCCCGTGGCGCATCTGGACGCAGTTTTGGGAGTTCCGGGACACCATTGCCGGCCACGCCTGGCGAACCTTCTGGGTCACCATGGTGGGGTTTGGGTTGGCAATTGTGGTGGGCGTGTTGTTGGGGTTTGTCATTGGCAGCTCGCGCCTGGCCTATGCCGCGGTGTACCCGCTGATGACGGCCTTCAATGCCCTCCCCAAAGCCGCCTTTGTGCCGATTCTCGTGGTGTGGTTTGGCATTGGTGTGGGACCCGCCATCCTCACCGCATTTTTGATCAGTTTTTTTCCCATCATGGTGAACATGGCTACCGGTCTGGCGACCTTGGAGCCGGAGCTGGAAGACGTGTTGCGCGTGCTGGGGGCCAAACGCTGGGACGTACTGGTCAAGGTGGGCCTGCCGCGCTCCATGCCGTATTTCTACGGTTCACTCAAGGTGGCCATCACCCTCGCCTTTGTCGGCACCACGGTCAGTGAGATGACGGCGGCCAACGAAGGCATTGGCTACCTGCTGATCTCAGCCGGCTCCTCCATGCAAATGGGTCTGGCCTTTGCCGGGCTGCTGGTGGTGGGTGCGATGGCGATGGTGATGTACGAACTGTTCAGCGCCCTTGAAAAGCACACCACCGGCTGGGCACACCGGGGTTCACAGGCCCATTGAGGACGGGCGTCCTGACAGGCTGCGCCTACCTATACTGACGATCTATGACCTGGCATGCCCAACTTGAAATTGACTACCGTGTCGAATCAGCCCGAACGGTGGCTCGCCACCAACACACCGGCCCCTTGCGGGTATTGCAAAGCCTCTACCCCGAGGGCGATGCGGTGTGCCACAACGTGCTGGTGCACCCTCCCGGCGGGCTGGTCGGGGGCGATACCCTGGACCTTCGCATCACCGCCAGCGGTACGGCCCACGGCCTGATCACCACGCCCGGTGCCACGCGGTTTTACCGCTCCAACGGCGAGTTGGCGGTGCAGCGCACCCACATCACCCTGGCGGATGAGGCGCGGCTGGAGTGGCTGCCACTGGAGGCTATTTGCTACAGCCACTGCCTGGCCGAAAACCACCTGACACTTGATCTGGCGCCGCAAGCCGAGTTCATGGGCTGGGACGTGACGGCCCTGGGCCTGCCCAACGCCAACCAGCCTTATGAGCAGGGGAGCTTTCTCCAGCACATCGAAGTCCCGGGTGTGTGGCTGGAGCGTGGCCGCCTCCAGGCCAATGACCACCGCCTGATGCACAGTCCGCTGGGGTTGGCAGGTCACCGGTGCCTGGCCTCCTTCTTTTTTGTGACGGGCAGCAAGCTGACCCGTGACCGGCGACAACTTGCGCTGGATGTGGCCCGTGAGGTGATCGACACCCACGAACTGCACCACACCGCAGGCGCCACCAGCCCGGACGGCCAGGTGGTGGTGGTGCGGGTGCTGGCGCCCATGGTGGAGCCCGCCATGGACCTGTTGCGCCGGGTGTGGCTACAGTGGCGTCAGCATTTATGGACGCTGCCGGGCGTTAGCCCCCGTATCTGGTCGACCTAGTGCTATTATTTTGAGATCACTCCAGACATGAGGCAATCCCATGGCATCTTCAGCGCAGGCTGCTGCCTCACACAGACGGGGGGCGTCTGATGGCGCTGCTTGAAGACGATCTGTCTTCATCTGCTGCGCTCGTCATTGACAGCAACCCCACTTCCCGCTCGGTCCTGGTATCGCAGTTGCGGGACTTCGGGGTGGGCCGTGTGGTGCCCTGTGCCAGACTGGCGGACGCACGGCGCCAACTCGAGTACCGCACATTTGACGTGGTCTTGTGCGAGCATCACTTTGCCAATGAATCCTCCTCGGGCCAGGACCTGCTGGATGACCTGCGTCGCAACCAGCTTCTGCCATTTTCAACCGTTTTCATCATGGTGACGGGGGAGGCCACTTACGCCAAAGTGGCTGAAGCGGCCGAGTCCGCGCTGGATGGTTACCTGCTCAAACCCCACAAGGCCAACCAGTTGGGGGAGCGCTTGCGCCAAGCCCGTATCCGCAAGGTGTCGTTGCAAGACATATTTGCCGCGATCGACGCCGAAGACTACGAACAGGCGGCCAGGCTGTGCCTGCACCGGTTTGAAACCAAGGGCCTGTTTTGGCTGTACGCCGCCCGGGTGGGCGCCGAATTGCTGTTGCGCATCGGCCAGTGCGCCAAGGCACAGAGGCTGTACGAAGCGGTCGTGGCAGCCAAAACCCTGCCATGGGCCAAACTGGGGATTGCTCGCTCGCTGCTGGACGACGGTCAGGTTGCCAAGGCGGCCAGCACACTGGAGAACATGATCAACGAGGACCCCAGCTACACCGACGCCTACGACGTGATGGCCCGCGCCCAGTTTGAGCAAGGCAAGTTTGAGCAGGCGCTGGCCACCTACAAAATGGCCGCTGAACTCACCCCCGCCTCCATCAGCCGTTTACAGAATCTGGGCATGATGAGCTACTTTGCGGGCGACCGGCAAGAGGCCGAGAAGGTACTCGACCGCACCACCCGGCTCGGGCTGGACTCCAAGATGTTTGACTGCCAGACCCTGGTGCTGCTGGCCTTCGCCCGGCTGGAGAATGGCGACCGCAAGGGACTCCAGCGCTGTCGCGACGACTTTCTTCGCCTGATTGAGCGCAACCCGGACAGCAAACGCCATCAGCGCCTGGCCAACATTGTGGAGGCCCTCTATTACATCCAGCAGAGCCAGTTTGCCATGGCCCTGAGCGCCGTGCGTGCCCTGATCAGCACCGTCAACCAGCCGGAGTTTGACTTTGAGTCCGCGTCCAACCTGTTGACGCTGCTGGCCCAACTGGCCAACAAGGCCATTCAGTTGGACGAGGTGGAGTCTGTCATCGACAAGATCGGCATGCGGTATTGCACGGGGCGCTCGCTCACTGAACTGCTCGCCGGTGCGGCGACCGTTCACTCACCCTACGCCGCACGGGTGCGCGCCGCCCACACCCAGATACTGAAGCTCACCGAATATGCCATGTCGCTGAGCATGGGCGGTGACCCCAAGGCGGCCGTCAAAAACCTGATCTTTCACGGGGGCACCACGCTCAACGGCAAACTGATTGAAACCGCCTACCTGGTACTCAACCGCTACACCGCCAAAATTGACGAAGCGCCCCTGCTGCTGGAGATGGTGCAGGACCTGCGCACCCGCTACAACACCAACAGCAACCGACCTGCCCTCGGTGAACAAAAACGCCAGGCCGGTGGCCTGACGTTGCGCACCGGCGGTGCGCCCAATAAGCTCTCAAATCGCGACTAACTGGCGCACACCATCAATCTCCATGTTGGGGCCTTTGCCGCGCGCCAGCACCGCACCGCGCTCCATCACCACATAGTCATCGGCCAGTTCCTGCGCAAAGTCGTAGTACTGCTCCACCAGCACAATGGCCATGTCACCCCGGTCAGCCAGCATGCGGATCACGCGGCCAATGTCCTTGATGATGCTGGGCTGAATGCCCTCGGTGGGCTCGTCCAGAATCAGGAGTTTGGGACCGGCCGCCAGCGCACGGGCAATGGCCAGCTGCTGCTGCTGCCCGCCTGACAGGTCACCGCCCCGGCGGTGCAGCATCTGCTTCAAGACCGGGAACAAGTCATACAACTCAGCCGGTATCGGGGTACTGGCGCTTTTGTAGGCCAGTCCCATGCGCAGGTTTTCTTCCACCGTGAGCCGGGCAAAAATCTCGCGCCCCTGCGGCACAAAGCCCATACCGGCACGGGCGCGCTCGTAAGGCGTTGCATTTTGAATCGGCTTGCCATCCAGCTCGATGCTGCCGGTCTTGATGGGCACCAGGCCCATCAAGCTCTTGAGCAGCGTGGTCTTGCCCACCCCATTGCGCCCCAGAATGACGGTGACCTGCCCCAGCGTGGCCTGCAGGCTCACATCACGCAGGATGTGCGAGCCGCCATAGTATTGATTGATGTTTTTAACGTTCAGCATGTGCTTTGCCTAGCGGCCCAAATAAACTTCAATCACGCGCTCATCGGCCTGCACTTGCGCCAGCGTGCCTTGTGCCAGCACCGAGCCATCGCACAGCACGGTAACAATGTCGGAGATGGTGTTGATGAAGCTCATGTCGTGCTCCACCACCATCAGCGAGTGCTTGCCCTTGAGCGTCAAAAACAACTCGGCAGTGCGCTCGGTTTCTTCGTCCGTCATGCCCGCCACCGGCTCGTCCAGCAACAGCAATTTCGGGTCTTGCATGAGCAGCATCCCAATCTCCAGCCACTGCTTTTGGCCATGGCTCAAGTTGCCCGCCTGGCGCGTCACGCTGTCCGCCAGGTGAATGGTGTGCAGCACGTCTGCCAATCGATCACTTTGTGTGGAGTCCAGGCGGAAGAACATGGACGCCTGCACCGCCTTGTTGGTTTTCAGCGCCAGCTCCAGGTTTTCAAACACCGAGAGCTGCTCGAACACGGTGGGTTTTTGAAACTTGCGGCCAATGCCCATCTGTGCGATCTCAGACTCTTTGTAACGCAGCAGGTCAATGGTGCTGCCAAAGAAAACAGTGCCTGAATCGGGTCGCGTCTTGCCGGTGATGATGTCCATCATCGTGGTCTTGCCCGCGCCGTTGGGGCCGATGATGCAGCGCAACTCGCCGGGGGCAATGTCCAGCGAAAGATTGTTGATGGCCTTGAAGCCGTCAAAACTCACGCACACATCTTCCAGATACAAAATGCGGCCATGGGTCACGTCCACCTCGCCCGGCGTGTGCAAGCGGGAGAAACCCGCAGCGCGCCCACCCGACTCGGTGTGGCCTGAGTCGGCCTTGACCGCGTGCACCTCCACCCGGCGCGCGCCTTCTTCAAACAGATCGGGCGTCATGCTTTGTCTCCCCGCAACTTCCTGACCAAGCCAACGATCCCGTCCGGCAAAAACAGGGTCACACCAATGAACAGGGCACCCAAAAAGTACAACCAGTATTCCGGATAGGCCACCGTCAACCAGCTCTTGGCGCCGTTGACCGCAAAGGCGCCAATGATGGGACCCAGCAAGGTGGCACGCCCGCCCACCGCGGCCCAAATGGCAATCTCGATCGAGTTGGCCGGACTCATTTCACTGGGGTTGATGATGCCCACCTGCGGCACATACAAGGCACCGGCCACGCCGCACATCATGGCCGAAATGGTCCAGATGGTGAGCTTGTAGCCCAGCGGGTTGTAGCCCGAAAACATGACACGGGTTTCCGCATCACGCACGGCCTGCAGCACACGGCCAAACTTGGCGCTGACCAGCCAGCGGGCAAACAAAAAGAAGCCCAGCAAGGTCAGGCCGGTCATGACAAACAAGGTCATGCGCATGCTGGGTGTCGCAATCGGGATACCCAAAATCCGCTTGAAATCGGTGAAACCATTGTTGCCCCCAAAGCCCGTCTCGTTGCGAAAGAACAGCAACATCGCCGCAAACGTCATGGCCTGGGTGATGATGGAGAAATACACACCCTTGATGCGCGAGCGAAAGGCAAAGTAGCCAAACACAAAGGCCACCAGGCCCGGCACCGCCACAATCAGGAACAGCGTCGCGATGAAGCTGTCGCTGAACGTCCAGTGCCAGGGCAGCGTCTTCCAGTCCAGAAACACCATGAAGTCCGGCAAGTTACTTTTGTAGTTGCCATCCGTGCCAATCTGGCGCATGAGGTACATGCCCATGACGTAACCGCCCAGTGCAAAAAATACACCGTGGCCCAGACTCAGGATGCCGGTGTAGCCCCAGATCAGGTCCATGGCAAGCGCACAAATGGCGTAGCACATGATCTTGCCCACCAGGCCGACGGCGTAGTCACTCATGTGAAACACGCTGTCTGCGGGCACCCACAGGTTGAGTGCCGGGGCCACCCCACACACCAGGATCAGCGCCACCACAAAGGCAGTCCAGCCCTTGCCGCTCAACACCGGGCTTTTTGAAGGAAGAACCAAGGTACTCATGCTTCTGCGCTCCGGCCCTTCATGGCAAAAATGCCTTGGGGACGTTTTTGAATAAAGATGATGATGAACACCAGCACCGCAATCTTGGCCAGCACCGCACCGGCCCAGCCCTCCAGAAACTTGTTCAGAATGCCCAGCCCCATGGCCGCATACACCGTGCCGGCCAACTGGCCCACACCGCCCAACACCACCACCATGAACGAGTCCACGATGTAGCCCTGCCCCAGGTCAGGCCCGACATTGCCCACCTGGCTCAAGGCGCAGCCTGCCAGCCCGGCAATGCCGGAACCCAGGGCAAAGGCGTAGGTATCAATACGGGCGGTATTCACCCCCATACAGGACGCAATGGCACGGTTTTGCGTGACACCGCGCACGAACAAGCCCAGGCGTGTCTGGCTGATCAGCCACGACACGGCACCCAGCACAAAAATGGCAAAGCCGATGATCACCAGCCGGTTGTAGGGCAGCGACAGGTTGCCCAGCACCTGCACCCCGCCACTCATCCAGGACGGGTTTTCCACCCCCACGTTTTGGGCGCCAAACAGGGTGCGCACCAATTGCATCAACATCAGGCTGATACCCCAGGTCGCCAGCAATGTTTCCAGCGGGCGACCATACAGAAAGCGGATCACCGTGCGCTCCAGCGCGGCCCCCATCAGCGCCGACGCCATGAAGGCCACCGGCACCGAGGCCAGCAAATACCAGTCAAAAGCGCCCGGCAGGTACTTCTGAAACAGGCCCTGCACCACGTAGGTGGCGTAGGCACCGATCATCATCAGCTCGCCGTGCGCCATGTTGATGACGCCCATCAGCCCGTAGGTAATGGCCAGACCCAGCGCCACCAGCAGCAAGATACTGCCCAGGCTGATGCCACTGAACATCGCACCCAGCCGGTCGCCCCAGGCCAGCGCGGCTTCAACCTCGCGCAGTGTGTTTTGCAGGGCGGATTTGACATCCGGTTCGGTCTCTTGCGCCAGCCGGGCCAGCAACACGGTTTTGGTGCTGGCCTGCGTGCTGGTGCTCAGCAACCTGGCGGCTTCCAGGCGTTTGGTCTTGTCACTGCTGTTGAGCAGGGCAGCGGCCCGCACCATGCCCAACTGGGCCTTGATCTGCGCATTTTGCTCGGCGGCAAACGCTTTTTCAATCAGGGGCAGCTTGGTTTCGTCCGCATCACTTTGCAACTGTTTGATGGCAGCAATGCGGATATTTTCGTCTTTGGAAAACAGCTTGAGCGTGGCCAACGCCGAATCCAGCTCGCCGCGCATGCGGTTGTTGTTCATCACGTCTTCGGCGTCAGCGGGCAGTGCGAACTCGGCACCGGTCACGGGGTCAAACCCCTTGTCGTCCCTGACGATGATGGCCTTGCTGCCGGCCAGCTTGACGGCGTCGTCAGACAGGGCCTGCAGAAACGCCGCGGTCTTGTCATCGGCCGTGGCCACGGCTTTGTTGAGCGCCGCAATGCGCGCATCGGCCTCGCCGGAAGCCATGGTATTTGCCTCGTCAGCCGTGAGGGAATGGGCGTGGCTAGCTATAAAAATAGTAGCAAATAAGAATAGTCTTTTGAGCAGCATAAAAAGAACCTGTAGGGTGGGCATGGTGGTGGATGTCCACACTGCAACTCCTTGACGACCAGACATGACAGTTAGGTGATGGCCGTAGCGAGCGACCCGAGGTGAGGAGTGAGGAGCGGACGCGTACTTCAGGTACGCAGAGCACCGCAGCCCCTCAGATCGGGACGCGCAGTAGGCTAGCGCCTTACTTCTTCACGGGTTCGTCGGGCTTGGCGGCATTGCCTTCGATGTAGGGCGACCATGGCTTGGCCTTGACCGGACCGGGGGTCTTCCACACCACGTTGAACTGGCCGTCGGCCTTGATCTCGCCAATGAACACCGACTTGTGCAGGTGGTGGTTCTTCTCATCCATCTTGCTCACGATGCCGCTCGGTGCCTTGAAGGTCTGGCCGGCCATGGCGGCGATGACTTTGTCCGTGTCGGTGGACTTGGCTTTTTCAACCGCCTGTTTCCACATGTTGATGCCGATGTACGTGGCTTCCATCGGGTCGTTGGTCAAAGGCTTGTCTTTGTGACCGGCAATGTTCTTGGCCTTGGCGTAGGCGGACCACTTCTTGATGAACTCGGTGTTGGTCGGATTCTTGATCGACATGAAGTAATTCCAGGCCGCCAGGTGGCCCACCAGCGGCTTGGTGTCCACACCGCGCAACTCTTCTTCACCCACCGAGAACGCCACCACCGGCACGTCTTTGGCCTTCAGGCCGGCGTTGCCCAGTTCTTTATAGAAAGGCACGTTGGAGTCACCGTTGATGGTGGACACCACGGCGGTCTTGCCACCGGCAGAAAACTTCTTGATGTCAGCGACGATGGTCTGGTAATCGGAGTGGCCAAACGGGGTGTACTTCTCATCAATGTCGGTGTCTTTCACGCCCTTGCTCTTCAGGTAGGCGCGCAGAATCTTGTTGGTGGTGCGGGGGTACACGTAGTCGGTGCCCAGCAGCACCCAGCGCTTGGCTGCGCCGCCGTCTTTGCTCATCAAATAGTCGACCGCAGGAATCGCCTGCTGGTTGGGCGCAGCACCGGTGTAAAACACGTTTTTGGAGAGTTCTTCACCCTCGTATTGCACGGGGTAGAACAGCAGGCCGTTGAGTTCTTCAACGACGGGCAACACCGACTTGCGGGAGACCGAAGTCCAGCAGCCGAAGATCACATCCACCTTGTCCTGGGTGAGCAGCTGCTTGGTTTTTTCGGCAAACAGCGGCCAGTTGCTTGCGGGGTCCACCACCACGGGCTCCAGCTTCTTGCCCAACAAACCGCCCTTGGCATTGATCTCGTCAATGGCCATGAGCACGGTGTCTTTCAACACGGTCTCCGAGATGGCCATGGTGCCCGACAGGCTGTGCAGAATGCCGACCTTGATGGTGTCAGCAGCCAACGCGGGCAGGGCCGTCAGGCCCGACAGGGCGACGGCGGCGGTGAGTGCCTTGAGTGTGAAACGACGTGAATTGACGTGTTGCATGTGTGACCTTCCAAAGTTGATAAAACCATCTCGCTGCGCTTGGCCTGTTGTTGGGACAGGCTTTTGCATCACGATGGGTTGACTTTAGGGAGGCACGGAGGAATGGGGAATACGCCTTGTGGCGTATGGGGTGGTAGTCTCTGTGGAACGGCTGTTTCCGTTCATCGGTCAGTGCAATATCAAGAGGTGCTCTCATGCAGGAATTGGAATTGAACAAGGCCTTTACCCTGATGGAATCAGGGCCTGTGGTTCTGGTGACCACCCATGATGGACATCAAGCCAACATCATGACGATTTCCTGGACCATGGTGATGGATTTCAAGCCAGTGTTTGCCATCGCCACGGGTGAATGGAATCACTCCTACGCGGCATTGCGAAAAAGCAGGGAGTGCGTCATTGCCATTCCCACCGTTGATATGCTGGACAAGGTGGTCGGTATCGGGACGTGCTCCGGGAAAGATACAGATAAATTTGCCAGGTTCAAGCTCACGCCCGTGCAGGGCAAAGTGGTCAAGTCGCCCTTGATCAAGGAGTGCCTCGCCAACCTGGAGTGCAAGGTCATCGACATCGTTCAAAAGCACAACATTGTTGTCCTGGAGGCCGTTGCTGCTTACATCGATGCCACGCGCAAAGAGAAGCGCATGGTGCATGCCGTTGGCGACGGAACGTTCATTGTTGACGGGCGCAAGATAGACCGCAGGAAGATGATGCAATCCAAACTCCCGTACGGTGTTTAGCGTTTTTTCGGTCAGCGTTGGTCCAGCCCGTATCGCTTAATCGCCATGCTCATCCACGATGCGCTCACTGAGCGAGGCCACACGGCCGTCCGCACCAAGATCTACGTCAAACAATGCTGTCTCGCGGGCGCCACCCATCACGTTGTAGCTCAGTGTGGGGCCGGGTTCATTGCGAAACTTCTCGGTCAACGCCGGTCGCCCAAGAAATTGTTTCACCTCGCTTGCCGTCATGCCCACAGCCACTAATTTCTCCTGAGCTGGCGTGACGGTAAACCCGCCAGCGGCATGGGCCGCAGCGAAGCTCAGAAGCAGTGAGCTGGCAATAATCAGGCGAGGGGATTTTGCAGGGGTTTTCATGATGTTTCCTTCGATTCAAAATTGCTGGTCTCTGAACCTTGCACAGTGCAAAGAGCTTTGCCAGCAACCCGAGGGTCACGCCCGTCCATGGCCCCGATGTTGCAAAAATCAGCGCTTGGATTTCAATTGAAACAATGTCATTGTTCGGCGACTCGTTCAATGACGGAAAGCCACTCGCAGCGAACCGCTTCGTCACACTGCCGCGGCGTTCTGAACGACCACCCTGTCCCGCTCAATGATTTTTCGGAAGGCTTCGCTGGTCGATGCCCAGTCCACCACGTCCACCTGAATCGACAGGTCTGATGTGGCGAAAGCGTCTGTGATGGCGGCCAATTGCTCAAGCGACAAGGGCTGGCTGGTGATGAGGGCCAGGTCCAGGTCTGAATAAGGTTTGGCCGTACGCTTGGCCCGCGAGCCGAACGCCCACACTTCGAGGGTGGGGACTTGTTCGTGCAGGATGCGCACGACATCGGCCCAATCTCGAGGGGCGATATCGATGGGAGGCTCGCCAGGGAATGCCACAGAGTTCATGACTCGTTCACGTCTGGGCGCTGCGGCGCGTCAGTTCACCCAACAGGGCTCGGGCTTCAGCCAGAAAATCAGGAGCCACAGCAAACACCGCCTCGGCTTTGGCGGCATCGTAGGTGTGGCTGCTGTCGGTGCGGGCCTGACGGTAGACTTTCCATTGGCGCCAATCTGAGCGCAGCAAGGCGCGCTCGTTGCCCAAGCGGATCAGGTTTTGAAAAGTGCTGACATCAATGTCCGCAGGGCTGGCCTCGGTTTCCTCCAGATAACGCTTGAGCATTTTCCAGCTGAGCTCATAGGTGAACTCAAAGCACTGGATTACAGAGTTGCGCAGTTGCTCACGCAAACCGGGGTCTGCCAGTGCAGCGGCCGAGTGGGCATAAGAGAGGCTTTTTTCAAGCTGCGCAATGGCGTTGCCCAAAGGGGTGTAGTCGAGGCTCATGGCGGGTTTTTCTGGAGAAGTTGGATGAATTGTGCAACAGCCGACGGCAAGTCAAAAGCCAACGGGAAGTACACGCCAGAATGCTACCAAATTAATAGCTACTCCCGCACGTGCCACCTGCGTTACAGCCCTGAAACGTTTAAATTTCAAACACCTTTCACGCCCGATGTATCAAAGCCTTCAGCGCTTGCGGCAAAGACTGCGCCGCAGGAATGAAATAGTCAATCGTCGCCCCGAGCATGACCGCGCACACCACGGCGCCAGCCAGGGGTTTCCAGGTCAGGCGCACGGCGGCCGACGCCCAGCCTTCTCGGTTGACGCGTATGGCGGTACGGGCCGTGGCGTAGGAAAACGCCAGTTCCACGGCAACTGCCAGCAACACCTCCCAACCAAAATACAGCAGCACCAGCGCGCCGGCCCCTAAAAAGATTGAACATCCGATCAAGAACACGACCACCACTGGCACCACCACAATGGCAGCCTCGTCACTACCGGCAGCCACTTCAATAGCGCCACCCGTCAACTCGCCCAGGCCGTTTGCTGCACCAACGGCACCATCGGAAAAGTCTCCCGACGCACCGCCGCCACCAAAGTCCCCGCCTCCACCGCTGTGCATAGACGGCTGGCTGGGTATTTCGCAGCCGCCTCGCGAACCGGGCAAATCAAGACCCGACACATCGGGCACTTCAGCATGGCTGCGCCGGATCAGGGCCTCAGCCCACACGCGCACCAAGAACAGGTAGCTGAGGTAACCCACACCCAGAGAGACCAGATAACGCAGCGCCAGGGATTCGCCCCCCAAGTGCATCTGCACGGCCGACGCGCCCCAAGTCACAGCCAGGGTTATCAGGCCAATGCACAGCCCGTGCAGCCAAAGCAGGCGCCGCTGACGCAAATCGCGCGTCACCCGCGACTCCCACATGCGCACAGAACGCCAGTTTGAAAATGTATTCACTGAGTTTTCCACCCTTACCCCTGCAGAATCGCTTTCAACCCCAAATTCACATAGTAGTTCCCACGACCCAACTTCTGCTTCTGCACAAAGCCGCCCGCCACCAGTGCCTCCAGATACTTGGTGGCCGTGATGCGTGACACTTGCAGGTCGCGCATCACAAACTCGATCTTGGTGTACGGGTGTGTAAACAGGTTGTTGATCAAGTCCTGGCTGTAGAACTTGTAGTCGGCACGAATGCGGTGTTTGTAGTCAAACAGTGCCGCTTTAATGGACTGAATGGTGGCAATGGTTTGCCCGGCGGTTTGCTCCACCGCCGTCAGCAGATACAGCACCCAGTCTTCCCACGTGTCGTGGTCGCGCACGGTTTGCAGCAAGCGATAGTAGTCAGCCTTGTTGCGAACAATATGGTTGCTGAGGTACAGCACGGGAATGTCCAGCAGACCTTCTTTGACAAGATACAACACATTCAAAATGCGCCCGGTGCGGCCATTGCCGTCGTAAAACGGGTGGATGCTTTCAAACTGGTGGTGGATCAAGGCCATTTTGATCAACGGGTCGACATCGAATAGCGCAGAGTCATTGATGAAGCGCTCCAGAGCACCCATAAGCGCCACGATCTCGGCCGGGTCTTGGGGCGGGGTGTAAACCGTTTGCCCGCTGCCGTCTTTGAGCGCAGTGCCAGGCAGTTTGCGGAAACCAGCGTTGTTGCGCTCCAGTTCGCCTTGGATCTGAATGATATGGTTGGTGGTTAGCAAGCCGCTGGCGCGCACCTGCTCATAGCCCACACGCAGAGCCTGCCGGTAGCGCAGTACTTCTTTGGCGGCTGGGTTGGCAAACGCCTCAGGCAGCACATCGTCTTTGAACAGTTCGTCGTGGGTAGTGACGATGTTTTCAATCTCGGAACTGTCCTTGGCCTCCTGCAAACCCAATGTGTTGATGAGGATGCCCTGGTTGGGAATGGACCCGGCAATACCCTTTAACTCCGCCAGCTTGCGGCTGCTGCTGGCCAGTTTTTTGAGGATGGACGGCGTTTCAAAGCGGGCAGGATTCAGGTGGTCGAGCGGAGCAAGCTGGGGCATGGCTAACCTTTTTGCAATCTACATGTATAGAAAGTTTGAATTTTTATGTATGTTAGACGGTATTTATCTAAAAAACACTGACTTCTATACAAGTCGCTGCCACGCGACAGCCTAAGAATTGAAGCTAAAACGCTACCAAATTAATAGCTACTTCCGCACGCCCCACCTGCGCTACAGCCCTGAATCATATAAATTCAAACCGCATCAAACCGGAAACTCGACACCACCACGCCCCCAAACACACCCTCCTCGTGGTACACGCAGGTGGCCGGATCGAACTCGGAGGCGCCCACGGCAACCATCAGGGGGATGAGGTGGTCTTCGCGCGGGTGGGCGGTGCGGGCGGACGGGGCACTGGCCCACTGCAGCAGGCGCGCCTCGCGCTCGGCGGGGGTGCTGGTGACCAATGTGTCTTGCAGCCAGGTGTCAAACGCCTGCGACGGTGCTTTGGCTTGCGGGCCGAACATGCGCAGGTTGTGGTAGCTCAAACCGCTGCCAACGATCAGGATGCCTTCGTCGCGCAAGGGCGCCAGCGCGCGGCCCAGGGCCAGGTGTTCGGCGGGGTCCAGGCCGGTTTTCATCGACACCTGAATAACGGGCACATCCGCCTGCGGGTACATCACCACCAGGGGCGCAAAAGTGCCGTGGTCAAAACCGCGCTCAGGGTCCAGCCGGGCGGGCAAACCGGCGCCGGTGATGAGCGCTTGCACGCGTGCGGCCAGCGCGGGCGCGCCGGGTGCGGGATAGACCACCTCGTAGGTATGCGCCGGAAAGCCGGAGTAGTCGTAGACCATGGGCGGGCGGGCGCTGGCCATGACGGTGAAGGCGCTTTCTTCCCAGTGGCCGGAGATGACCAGCACGGCCTTTGGCGTGACACCGATCTGGCGCGGCATGTCCTGCAGGGACACCTCCAGCCCATGCAGCATCTGGCGCATGTCGTCCATGTAAGGCCAGGGGCCGCCGCCGTGGGAGATGAAATAAGTGGGTAGACGGGTTGACATGGTGAGCTCCTTGGCAAATGAGAGTTGAGGCCGCTGGGCCATGAGCTGCAGTTTATGATTTCCTCATCGGAATAGCGATAGTCAAAAACTCAATGGTGAGTTTCCTGAAAGGAAAGCAATGATTGGACTCACGGGCATTCGGGTGCTGCGGGAGATTGTGGAATCCGGCAGCTTTGCAGCCGCGGCGGAGCGGCTGTCGATGTCGGCGCCCATGGTGAGCAAGCATCTGGCCCGTCTGGAGCAGGCGTTGGGGGCGCGCCTGCTGCACCGAAGCAGCCGGCAGTTGAGCCTGACCGAAGCGGGCACGCTGTACTACGCGCAATGCCGCCAGGCGCTGGATATTCTGGACGCGGCCGAGGCCGCCGTGAGCCAGACCACCACGCTGCCACGGGGCGAGCTCAAGATCAGTGCGCCGGTGTGGTGTGCCAATGGGTTATTTGCCCGCGTGCTGGCCGACTACCGCCAGCACTACCCGGAGGTGCGGCTGAACATGCATCTGGACAACCACATGGTGGACCTCGTGTCCGAGGGGTTTGACGTGGCGCTGCGGGTCACCGTGGAGCCCTCCCCCGCCCTGATTGCGCGGCGCCTGTGCGCGGTGGCCTTCCATCTGGTGGCCACTCCCGCGTATTTGCACAGCATGCCCGCGGTGGGCCCATCTGGCGAGCCACTGGCTGCGCGGTCGCTGCAGGTCATCATGCCCAACTACCTGCCCACGGATCGCGTCGATCTGGCTGGAAAAATAGAGGGCAGCGGCCTGCGCCTGAATGCAGTGATGAGCTCCAGCGATACCACGCTGACGTACCACGCGGTGCTTGCAGGCATGGGCGCTGCGGCCCTGCCGGGCTGGCTGGTCGATGACGATGTGGCAGCCGGGCGGCTGGTCCTGGTGGGTCAGCAACCCACTTTTGCCAGCCACCTGTTTGCGGTGTACACCAGCCGCAGCTACATGCCGCCCAAGCTGCGCAGCTTTATTGACTTTGTCAGCCTGCGGCTGGGCGACGACCCCGTGACAGGCAACCGCCTTCAGACCGGGTAAATCCTGACCGGACGGGACTGGTGCTGTGGGCCGGGCGTATGAGCCGCTGTTTGTGCGGGTGAAAAACTGACGCGCCATTTGCTATTATTTTTATAGCTACATCCGAACGTTCTACCTGGGCTACAGCCCTATTTTGCTTAAAAACCTCTTAAATCATCCACCGGACTCAGCAGCGGCCCGCCCCGGATCACTTCCAACGTTTTGCTGATCACATCCACATCGTTGTCAAACGCGCCATGCCCGGCGTCGATCTGGCGGCTGGGTGTGGCCACGGTCACCTTGTCCTGGTCGACCACGGTGCAGCGCCCCGGCTTGTTCAGACCGGCGCTGGCGGCGGCCTGGCGCCAGGCCTTGAGGGACTCGCCCGTGCTGGACGTGCCGTCCCAGCCGCTGTAGTCCTGGTTGAACACGTTTTCCAACCCCAGAATGGGCGTGCGCAAGTCCACCTCCAGCGAGTTGGACACAAAGTACAGCAGCGACTTGCGGTAGAGGGTGATCACGTTGTCGTTGCGCTCCACACGGTCGGACAGGACCTGCAGGTACAGGCGCTTCATCAGTTCGACATGGGGCGTGTAATGGCGGTTGGCAAACTGCACGGTGCAGGCCGGGGCATACAGGTGGATGGACTTCATCTTGTCCTCCACGCGGCGCGCGGCCAGCGCCGTGAGCAGATGACCCAGAATGATGGAGCCAGCCGAGTGGCCCACCAGATGCACCTCCAGTTCGTCGCCCCAGGTGTCCACCAGTTTTTGCAGCGCGGTGATCAGCAGGTCGCCGCCGCGTCCCGAACCGAAAGTCAGTTCGGCGTTTTCCTTCATCTCGCTCCAGATCGGGCGGGCCAGCGGACGGCCAATGGCTTTTTCAAGCATCAGGTCCGTCTTCTCGGCCACCCACTCGCCCACGCCCCCGGCCAGCACCGGCTGCTTGCGAAACGCATCGCTGACGATGCTGCCTATCGATTCCAGCAAGCCCGTTTTCCAGACCAGAAACAGCGGGTAACAGCCATTGCCCAAAAAGTGCCGGCCCATGGCGCGGGCACGCTGAATGGCCGCGGCTTCGCTGTTGAGGCCGCCATGCGCGTAAATGAGCAGGCGCTTCGGGCCTGCCGCCGCCTGCGTGCGAAACCACTGGTCCGGCAAACCGGCCACCTGGTGCAGCAGCGTGCGGCTGAGTTCGTCTTCGGTCAGGTAGCGTTTCATGCGGCCATCGTTGCCCAGCACCACGCTGTGCTGATAGGCCCGGTCTTCGCTCCACCACAGGCTTTGGTCCACGCCACCGGCAAGGCCGCTGGCGCCTTCGCTGTAGGTACTGACGCGGCCCACCACCACTCCGGGCACGCCCATGGCCACCACCCAGGCATCCATGCCATTGGCCAGCCAAGTCGGCATAGGTCAGCACGGCAAAGCCGCCCGCCCCCCACTTGGGACCCCAGGAGTTCTGCAGCACGAAGCCCTTGGCGTTGAAGCCCACCAGCGCAAACGCATGGCCATCCGTTTGCGACGGCCGCCCATCAAAAGGAATCACCGGCAGGGCCTGGTGTCCTGTGGGCGGCTTGAACTGCTCAGGCACGGCAAACCAGCCGGCATGGGTAAAGGCCGACACATAGACCGCCCCCACCGCCTGAATGGCGGCATGCATGTCGGTGATGGATTTGAGGTCGATGCGGTAGTACACACCCAGCGTATGGCTGGCGGCGCGCCGGGCATAACCATACCGGGGCTGCTGCTGGCCGGACTCGTGGTAAGGCCAATCGTCTTCCAGACACACACCGTGGTTGAACCAGCCTTTGATCGCACCGCGACAACTGGAGCCGTCATAGTCGTCACCGTCGTATTCGTCGTACCGCCGTGCAAAGTTGTAAAACATGCGGGGACTGACCGACGCCATCTTGGCCGGGTAACCCGCCTTGCTCCAGCGCAGGTAGTTCACCACACACGCCAGGCCAAAGCCGGTGCAGGCACCCTCCTGGCCCTGGTTCAGTACCAGCCCGGCCTTGGCATAGGTGGGCAAGTACCGCTCAATGTGTGCATCGCTGGGAAAAGCCTCTTTCAAACCCACCGGCGGCGGCAGGTAAGGCCGGTCATTGAGGTCGCCCGGGTCCTTGCGAGCGGTCAGCAAGGGCCGGGCTTTGGCGGCCTCGCGGGCAGCAGGCCACACAGCATCCGCCAGGGTCAAGACATCCTTGAAGCGGTCCAGGCCATGCATCTCGCCGTTAACCAGTTTGCGTGCCACGGCATAAGCGCCTTTGGTCAGCGCGCTGCGGATGGCCTCGGCGTGCCCGGACAAAAAGTGGGCCAGCAGCAACGACGCCACCTCGGGGGCGTTGGCCAGATCGGGCTTGTCGATCAGGTCAACGCCCAGCGCGTCGCCGTATGTCTTGTACTGGAGCCGGCCGGTGAGTTGCACGAAACCCCGCCCCTTGAAACGGGCGCCATCACCGGGCTGGGTATTTCCCCACGGATTTTTTGGCGCCTCATAGGCACTGAAAGGAGCGCCCCGGGCACCGTATTGAATTGCGAAGGCAACTCGGCAATGGGCACAAAGCCTTCACTCTCGGCGCGGATGGTGCCCAAGGCAGCACAGAGCATGAGGCGGTCGGTCAGACCCATGACCTCCATGGCGGCCGCGACGTACGGCAGGTAGCGCGCGATGTTGGCAGGCTTGGTGGCGGGGAACAGGCGGCGCACCGAATCCAGCATCAGCGAGGCCGCCAGGGCGCCGGGCTTCTCTGCATTCAAAACGGCACGGCAATGCGGCCCGATGATGCCGTCGGCCACCAGGCCCACGCCCGCTTGCCAGCGGCGCACAGCCGCCTCGGCATCTGCGTCCAGCACCTGACCGGCGCCCAGCTTGCCAAACGCTTTGGCATCGTCTCCCAACTGACGGGCCAACTGCCGTAAAAGCTGGCGAACTTCAACGCCCTGGCTCCTCCTCAGCACAAGATTGGCCATGATGCCCCCGCTCGGATGTTGAACTTTTTCGTTAGCAAATGAGTGTGCGCCAAACCGCCCGTGCGGTAAAGATGGACCTGCTGGCGGATTTGATAAAACGCAACTCCGCCCACATCCAAAGGCCCTGGATGACTTGGGACACTCAAAGCTCGATCACACTGCAGGCGTCGTTCGGCCCCACGCCATTTACATTTAGACGCATTTCGACATCACGTTGAAACATGGGGACGGCACACTCTGGATTCGCCTTTCAGGTTCAAACACCACAAACTTCATTCGTTCTCGTCCACCGTGCGCGGTGAACTCACTATGCAGGAGAGAAATGCCATGAATCCGCCGAACCTACCCTACCTTCTTTCTGTTGAAACCCCTGCCGGCCAGGTCTCTGAAATATCGATTGCCCAACTGGTCGGTCAGGTTTACGAGACCGCTCCGGCGCTTGAGAAAAGTCGCCTGCTGGAGCATTTGCTCAAGCCGCTGGGTGTACTTTCACTGGTGGCCGTGGCCAATGGCATCTTCGCAAAAATCAGGTTTCGCAGCGGCTGGCCGGACATGCATGTCCCCCTGGAAGAAGCCCAAAATGTGCAGGCCAGTGACATCATCACGCTGGTCAACCATGTGCAACAAGTCAGTGGCCGTGCGGTGGACAGCCTGGCCGACATGATCGCCTCATCGCCCATGATGACGGGCTCGGCGGCGGCCGCGCTGCTGGTCACCGTGCTGGTGCAACGCGCCCGCAACCGCCACGCCACCGATGGCGACCTGGACGACTCAACGCCAGCGCCATCCTGAAAAAGGGACTGGCTTGTCACGGCGACAAGCCGTTCACGGGCTGATTCACCCTAGTCGGAGGATCAGTCCTAGAATTTGCCAATGATGATGTCGCCTCCCCGCCGACAGCCCACACTCGGCAAGCTGAGTTCGCCGCGGCTTGGCCGCGTCATTAAACGCAAGCGCCTGTTTACCGAGATCGATCAGTGCGTCAGCGCACCGGGCCTATGGATTGCGGGACCGCCCGGCATGGGCAAGACAACCCTGGTAGCCACGTACCTTGATGCGCGCGCCATCCCCTGCCTGTGGTTGCAGCTCGACGCGGGTGATGCAGACCCTGCCGCTTTCGTTCATTTTTTGCGCGGGGCGGTGAAGCAACACGCCGCACGACACGAGTTGCGCCTGCCGCAACCCAGCGCCGACGATCTGCGCGATGTGCCGCTCTTCATTCAATGCTGCTTTCGGCGCCTCACGGGCGCGCTTGAACTGCCCTGGGCGCTGGTGCTGGACAACACACAGGAACTGGGCCATGCGCCTTTGATTCATGCCGGCATTGCGGCGGCGCTGGCCGAGTTGCCCACAGAGGCGCGCTTGATCATCATCAGCCGTGAGCCCCCCGGCGTGCCCTACGCACGCGCGATTGCGGGCCAGCAACTGGCCCTCATTGAGGCAGAGTCCTTGCGCTTTGACGAATGGGAAACCCGGCAACTTGTGAATTTGCATGAGCGCGACTGGCAAGCCGCCGCGCTGTGCCAGGCCACCGATGGCTGGGCTGCGGCCATGATCCTGCTGCTTGCCGCGCGCAGCGAACTCGATCCCGATGCGGCGATGAGCCATGGCGCAGCGCGCGAACGCCTTTTCGATTTTTTTGCCGGTGAGGTGATGGAGAAGATGCCCCCCTCAGACGCACTGGCGCTGATGCGCATCGCCTTCCTGCCCAGTGCCACCACGGCGATGGCCATTGCCATCAGCCACGATGCACGGGCCGGCGAGTTGCTGGCCGACCTGGCCCGACGCAGCCTTTTTACCGACCGGCGCACGGGACTCCCACCGACCTACTCCTTCCATGCGCTGTTCAGCGATTTCCTTCGGGCGCAGGCAGCGGACCGGCTGGATGCGCAAGCACTGCGGTCACTGCGCGTGCAGGCCGCGCAGATGCTTGTCGACCATGGCCAGGCCGACGCGGCCATGGCCCATCTGATGGAAGCCGCCGCGTGGGACGACGCACTGGCGCTGCTGGTGGCAGAGGCGGGTCACCTGGTTACCCAAGGACGAACAGCCACGGTGCGTGGTTGGATCATGGCGCTTCCGGAGGCGGTGCGCGCCGGTGCGCAGGCATCGTATTGGCTGGGTTACTGCGCGTTGGCCACCCATCCGGCCGACGCGCTGCGTCATCTTGAGCGTGCGCATGCGGGCTTCACAATGCAAGCCGACAGGCGCGGTGCGTTCGAGGCTGCCGCTGCGGCCGCTGACGCCATCATTTTCCTCGGGGCCAACCTCGATGCGCTGGCGCCTTGGATGCCGCTGCTCGAGTCGTATGCGACGCATTACCTGGCCCATCGGGACCTGGCGTCTGACCTGCGCGTGCTGCCCGGTCTGCTGGGGGCCTTCGTCCATCGGGAAACGGCTCATCCCTTGACGGCTCAATTCGCCGATTTGGCCGAGAGCATGCTCGATCAGCCGCTGGCCGCCAGCCAGCGCATCCTGCTCGGCTCGCTGGCTTATTACCTTCTGTGGACGGGCCAGACCGTGCGGCTCGACCGCATCCTGATCAAGATTGACCGCATGTGCACCGGGCAGGACCTGGCGCCAGCAACCCTTTTTCGCTGGTACGGCGTAGGGGTGCTCATCCGGTCGCTGCTCGGGCGGGTTGACGAGGCCCTTGACCATGCCCGCCGCGCGCTGGCCCTCTCAAGCCAGACGCTGGCGCCAATGCGCGCCAAGGCCCACCTGCTGATGGTGCTGGCCGCCCTGGCGGCGCGCGATGCCGAACTGGCTCGTGCTCATCTCCATGAAGCCGCCAGCCTGCTCGACGCCGCCAACCCGATCGATACCACCACCTACGAGTTCCAGCGCGGCCTGCTCATGATGCTGGACCGCGACTGGCGCAGCGCCGCACAACTCATGCGCTCGGCGGTGAACAGTGGGCACATCAGCGGGTGGCCACTGCGCGAACACATTGCGCTGCTGGGCCGGACACTGGCCCTCACCCAGGTCGGCGCCTTCAACGAAGCCGAGGAAACCCTGCGGGCCGTGCTGGCGCACCGCTTCAACGCGGTATGCCGCTGGCATCAGTGGCTTGCGGCGCTGATAGAGGCGTACCTGGCCGAGTGTCAAAACGAACGGCCACGCGGCCTGGCGGCCTTGGCACGCGCCTTTGCCATCGGTCGGGAATGCGGCTACGACTTCGGGCCGATGCCCTACTGCTGCGGCGACATGATGCCCCGCCTGGTATCGCTCGCACTTGATCACGGTATCGACTGCCCTTTCGCGCTGCAGATCATCCAGCGCTATGCCCTGCCCGCACCCCAAGGCGCTGCCGTGCATTGGCCCTGGCCGGTTCGGATTCGAACGCTCGGGCATTTCAACATCGAGCGCCAAGGGGTGCCCTCGACGTCATCTCGCAAGGAAAGCCGCAAGCCACTGGATCTGTTGAAAATACTGATCTCCCTGGGCGGCCAGGGCGTGCCGGTGACTCGCCTGTGCGCCGCTCTCTGGCCCGAGGCGCAGGGTGATGCCGCGCGCAACTCGTTTGACAACGCCTTGCATCGACTGCGCAAGTTGCTCGGCGGTGACCACCGTGTGCAATTGCACTCTGGTGGTCTGAGCCTCGATGCCGCCACCTGCTGGACCGACGTCGCGGCACTGAAAACCTGTCTTGCTCAACTGGACGGGCTTGCCCATGACGGCGACTCGGCATCGCGTTTGGCGCTGCTGGAGCAGGCATTGGCGCTTTACCAGGGTGACTACCTGGCTGGCGAAGACGAGCTGCCTGATGTGCTGGTGGCGCGCGAACGCCTCCAGACCTGGTTCAGCCGGCAGGTAGGCGCGCAGGGTGCATGGCTGGAGGCAGATGGACAACTTGACGCGGCCGTGCGCCTGTACAGGCGTGTCATTGAGCAGCAACCCCTGGCTGAAGAGACGTGTCGCCGACTCATCAAGTGCCTGCTCAAACTCGGACAACGCGCCGAGGCGTACGAGGTCTATCGACATTGCCGTCAACAGTTGGCGGTGGTTTTGGGTATTCGCACTGCCCCTGAAACCGACGCCCTGGTCGCCTCGCTTCGCAATCTCTAAGTCATTTCTAGGATCAAGCTGTTTAACCTCTGTTTCAGGTGGCGATGCAATAGGCATCTGAAACAAAGGGGAAATTCATGCTGAATCTTTCAAAAATTCCTGACCCGATCAGGCTTGGCTCGGCACGAGTTCGGCCTCTGGCTCAGGCCTTTTCGGCATCACGTCGGGCGTTTCTTGGTGCCGCCGGGGCACTTGCCGCTGGGTTAACCCTGGGTAGGGTTGACGACGCCCAGGCCCAAGTACCGAGCAGTCAATTGCGTATTCTTTGCAGCGGACCGGCGGGCAGCATTCCCGACATCGTGGCGCGTCGCATCGCAGAGCAATTGACCTCTCACTACCCACGGGGCGTCGTGGTTGACAACCGGCCAGGTGCCGCCGGGCAGATTGCCATCAACGCCTTGAAGTCGGGCCCGGCAGACGGCTCGATGATGCTGCTGGCGCAAGGTGCGATTGCGACGGTCTACCCCTATCTTTACGCCAAGCTGGCGTATGACCCCGCAGTTGACCTGCAGCCGGTATCCCTGGCCGCGGAAATGACGCTCGGACTGGCCATAGGACCGGCGGTTCCCGACAGCATCACCACCGTACGCGAGCTGGTTCAATGGATGCGCCAACACCCGAAAGCCGCGAACGTGGGGTCACCAGGTACCGGCACCTTACCGAATCTTCTCGAGGTGATGTTGTTTCGTGAAGCGGATGTCACCTGGCAACATGTCGTCTATGCGGGCGGGCCGCCTGCCATGGTCGATTTGTTGAGCGGACAAATTGCTGCACTGGTGCTTCCGGAGGGTCTGTTGCGCCAGCATCGGGCATCGGGTGGGCTGCGGGTGTTGGCCACCTCAGGCGCCCAGCGCAGTGCCTATATGCCCGATGTCCCAACCCTCGTCGAGCAGGGGTATCGTGAACTGGTGGTGCGCGAGTGGTTCGGTTTCTTCATGTCGGGCAGAGTGCCCGCAGTGATGGCAGAGGGTGCGTCACAAGCCTTGCGGCTCGCGATCGCACGGCCGGAACTGGCTACGGCCTTCGCGGAGTCCGGCATGATTGCCGCATCGAGCACGCCAGCAGCGCTGGTCACGCGCATCGCCAGCGAGCAGCGCTATTGGGAACCGGTCATCCGCGCCGCCGGCGTTCGGAGCGAATGATGGCCACCACCGAAGCGGGGCATGTGCAAGGTTCGGGAGCAGTCATGCCCAGCCAACCCTGGGACAAGGCGGCAGCAGGCTGGAACCACCATTCAGCCTTGATTGGCACCTGGCTGCATGACGTGACAGAGGCGATGCTCGACGCTGCCGACATCATGCTGGGCTCGCGCGTGTTGGACATTGCCGCTGGCGCGGGCGGTCAAACCATAGCCGTTGCCCGGCGCGTGGGGCCGCAGGGGTACGTGTTGGCGACCGACATCTCGACAAGCATTCTCGCCCTGGCGCGAAACAATGCGCGCGCTGCCGGACTCCATCAGATCGACACGCAGCAGGCCGATGCGCAGACGCTGGGCCTCGCCGGTGCTGATTTCGATGCCGCTGTCTGCCGACTCGGGTTGATGTTCTGTCGGGCACCGTTTGACGCGCTGACCGAGGTACGAAAAGCACTGAAACCAAATGGGCGTTTCAGTGCCGTGGTGTTCTCACAGCCTCAAAGCAACCCCTGCCTCACGATCATGATGACCACCGCGCTCAAGCATGCGGGCATGCCTGCCAGGCCACCCTACGAACCGGGCACGCTCCTGAGCCTGGGCAAGCCGGGCTTGCTCCTGCAATTGCTGCAGGACGCGGGATTTATCAAGATCGAGGTACGGCCTGTGCCTGTCCCTTTTTGCGTGCCAACGAGCCAGCACTATGTGGACTTCGTGCGAACCTCCGGCTCGCCCATCATGGAAATTTTGGCGCCGCTGTCAGCAAAAGCACAGAACGACGCATGGAGCGACATGGCAGAGCGCTTGGACGCATTCACCACTCCCACAGGATGGGAAGGTCCCAACGAATTGCTTTTGTGTTCTGCTGCCTCTGCACAGCCGTCAAGTGAACCACTTGTTCACGTCAATGCTTGACTGCTGGCCAACGTCTCCTGAATGCTCGACCAGCCAGTGACTGGCACGGTCATGACCCTGCTCGAACAGCAGTTCCAGGAAAGGCGCATGGACCAACAGCTTGGTTTCACTGCGCTCCAGGCTGGGCAGCCGGCTGGAATCGATCATGTGAAATCGCATCTTCTGCAAACGGCGTTCAAGCCGTCCCCAGGTCATGAAGGTGGGGTTCGAAAACTCCTTCGCTTTCGCAAACATGCGCATCTCGCGCATGAAGTTGGCACTGAATGCCAGTTCCGCAATGCGCGTCTCGATTTCCTCCACCGTCTGCGGTGTACCTTCGCGCTGCAGCGGGTTGAGCAGCACCAGCAACACGTCGCGGGAATCACAGTCATAAAACAGTGGAAACACGGCGGGGTTGGCCGAGTACCCGCCGTCCCAATAAGGCTCCCCGTCAATTTCGATCGAGTGGTGAATCTTGGGCAGACAGGCTGAGGCGAGCAGAACATCCACGGTAAGTTCGGACTCCCGGAAAATCCGCAGCTTGCAGGTGTTGACCTGGGTGGCGCCCACAAACAGCTTGAACGGGCTGTGCTTGCGCAAGTGCTCAAAGTCTACCTGGCGGTTGAGCAGGTCGCGCAGCGGGTTCAACTCAAAGGGGTTGAGTTGCGCCGGGGAGAAGTAGGTAGCCCAATTCGCCAGCATTTTGCTGGCCGGGGACAGGCTGATGGCGTCTCCCTCGCCGCGGGTCATGTTGAGGGGCATCTGCTTGCCCACTTCGCTCCAGAAGCTGGCCAGTCCCTGGCGCGCACCTTCGCGTCCACCTTTCAGCCAGCCATCGGCAAAAACCACGGCATTCATGGCGCCCGCACTGCTGCCACTCAAGCCTTCAAATTCAACGGTCTTGTTGTCCAGCAGGGCATCCAGCACGCCCCAGGTAAAGGCGCCATGGGCGCCACCGCCTTGCAGCGCAAGATTGAGCCTGCGCGGTGCACTGCCACTCAGGCGTCTGAGCAGAGCGAAGGGCGACGGTGCCTTCTCGCGGGATCGGGAAAGTGTGACTGCGCTGTCGGTCATAGGACCTCCTTTGGGGCGTACAAGTACTTTACGAACTCGGTCAGTATAGGGTTTTCCCTAATTCCCTGACGACATGCCCTTGCCCGTTGCCCAGTTCAAGGACTTGGTGATCAAGTGGCAAAGGCGAGCCCCCGATGGAGGGTTCGGCACAGTTGAAGCGTTCAATGCTTCGCCCAATGGGGCCCGCCACGTGGGATACTGTGAAAAAAAGCTGGCGGTCTGACAGAATCGCAGGAGGGAAGACGCGTTTACCCCATGAATCGACACCCTACTTTTGACAATAGTTGATGCATTCCCTCTTCGAACGTTTGGGCATATCAATGCCTGGTGAACTGGCCGCCGTGAGTTGGTTGGCCCTGGTAGTTCTAGCCGTGGTCCTGTTTGCGAAAAACCGCTTGCTCGCGCGCCAAATCTTCCTTCGCAAGGCAGCCGAAACGTCTCTTCAGGACATTGAGAAGCGCCTCTCCCGTGTCATCGAGGGATCGGATCAGGGCTTCTGGGACTGGAACCTGAAAACCAACGCATTCACAGTGAGTGAACGCTTTGAAACCATGCTCGGTTATGCCCCGGGCGAGATGAATGTATCACCGGCAAGTTGGGCCGAACACGTGCAAGTGGATGACCTGGCTCGCGCCACGGCATCCATCCAGCAGCACATGGAGGGCAAGACAGCCCTGCACGAACTGGAAATCCGGTGCCGTGCCAAGTCAGGTGAATGGCGATGGATCCTGACCCGGGGTCGCATCGTTGAATGGGATGCCGAGGGACACCCCCTGAACATGGCTGGCACCCACACCGACGTGACGGACCGGAAGGCCGCCGCGCAAGAGATCGAGCAGCTGGCCTATTACGACCCCCTCACCCAACTGCCTAACCGGCGACTGATTCTTGATCGACTGCAGCAAGCACAGACGAACAGTGCACGGCATAGCCGACAAGGGGCCCTGATGCTGCTGGACCTGGACAACTTCAAGGTCTTGAACGACACGCTGGGCCACGATGCAGGCGATCAACTGCTGGTCGCAGTGGCCGCCCGTTTGAAGTCATGCATTCGCCACAGCGACACGGCTGCACGCCTGGGGGGTGATGAATTTATTGTGATTCTGGAGGACCTGGACAAGACCGAGGCGGCGGCCCTGCAGGCCGAACATGTGGTCGCCAAAATTCGTGCAGAACTGGGCAAAGCCTATGACCTTGTGATTCGGGAAAGCGGACAGGCTTCAAAAAACCTGATCTACCAATGTACCGCCAGCATGGGCATCACCTTGTTCAGCGACGAGTCCGTGCCGATTGATGAATTGATGCGCCGCGCAGATGCAGCGATGTACCAGGCCAAGTCAGCCGGGCGGGATGCGTGGCGCTTTTTTGACCCAAAGATTCAGGCCGTGGTCTCGGCGCGGGCGGCCTTGGAAATAGACTTGCGCAAAGCGGTTTTAGAGGAGCAGTTCATGGTTCACTACCAGGCACAGGTGGATTCCACCGGGCGCGTGGTGGGCACCGAAGTGCTTGTACGCTGGGCACATCCCGAGCGCGGCCTGATCTCGCCCGTCGAGTTCATCCCGTTGGCAGAGGAAACCGGCCTGATTCTGCCACTGGGCGATTGGGTATTGCAGACGGCCTGCAGACAACTCGTTGCCTGGGCCAAACACCCCATTGCAGCCAACCTCACCATGTCGGTGAACATCAGTGCCCGCCAGTTCAACCAGCCCAATCTGGTCGAACATCTGCTGACGCTGATCAACGCCACAGGCGCACCCCGCGACAAGCTGAAGCTGGAAATGACGGAAAGCCTGCTGCTGGAAAATGCGCAGGACATCATCGTCAAGATGAACGCCCTCAAGGACCACGGCGTGCATTTCGCGCTGGACGACTTTGGCACTGGCTATTCATCACTGTCCTACCTGCGTCGCCTGCCACTGGATCAGCTGAAAATCGATCAATCATTTGTACACCACGTACTGACGGACCCCAACGATGCCGTCATCGCGCGCACCATTGTTGCACTGGCTCAAAGTCTGGGCCTGGCGGTGATTGCGGAGGGTGTGGAAACGGTACAGCAACGGGACTTTCTGGCCCGCAGTGGCTGCCTGACCTACCAAGGCTCTCTTTTTGGACGTCCACTGCCGCTGCTTGAGTTTGAAGCGCTGCTCAACCAGGCTGACGGTCCGCCGCCGCAGTGGATTTATGGCAAGTAAGGCTCTTAATTTTCCAACGAAAAATCAATAAAACCACGTTCCACGTTGGTGGAAATGAGCTTGACCCGAACTGGGTCACCCACCTTCAACCGGCCAGAGTCAACCACCAGTTTCCCCTCCGACGGCGGCGTCAACACCCGTACCCACACGCCCTCCACCGACGCCCCCGTGACGATGGCATCAAAGCGTTGCCCGATGTGCGACTCCAGCAACAGGGCCGCCTCTGACTTGCGCATCTGGCGCTCCACCTTTTGTGCGGCATCTTCCTGTTGCGTGCAATGCTGAGCCAGCGCGCCCAACTCGGCGTTGGAGTAAGGTGACGGCTTGTTTCCCATGGCCGCTTTGAGCAACCGGGAAGTGATGAGGTCGGGGTAGCGGCGGTTGGGCGCCGTCGAATGGGTGTAGTCGCGCACCGCCAACCCAAAGTGCCCCACAGACAAACCGCCCGGCACCTCCACCACGTACTCGCCACGTCCCATGAGTTTGACGATGACCAGCGACAAGTCCGGAAATCGCACAGGATCAGCCTTGTGCCGCTTGGCCAGAAAGGCCTCCAGCGCTTTCGAATCCGGCTCGGCCGGAAGCGTCTCGCCGTACTCCCTGGCAACCCCAACGATACGCAACCAGCGCTCGGGTGAGCGAACCACCCGCCGAATGGAAGCACCGCCGCGGTCGGCCAGATAACGTGCAGTGCAGCCGTTGGTGGCGATCATTACTTCTTCAATCAACTGGCGCGCGCGGTTTTGCACCTGCTGACGAATGTCGACCACGTTCTCCCCCACGAACACCGCCCGCGGCTGGAAGGATTCAAACTCCAGTGAACCCTCCAGGTGCCGACGCCGACGCAGCTTTTGGGCTATCCCGTCCTGAATGCGCAACTGTGTGTCCATGCCAGGCACAACGGCAGCAGCTTCGGGCAATGGGCCTTCGCCCTCTATCCAGTCACTCACTGCGTCGTAGGCCAGCTTCGCCTTATTGCGAACCCGGGCCCGGTACACAGTGGTCTCCATCAATGCGGCTTCCGCGCTGAAAACCATCTCGGTCACCACCGCCAGCCGGTCTTCGTTCTCATTCAGTGAGGTCAGGTCTGTCGACAATCGCTCTGGCAACATGGGAAAGATGCGCGCCGAGGTGTACACGGATGTGGTGTTAATTCGGGCATGCTCATCAATGGCAGATCCCTTCTTGACCAGCGCATCCACATCGGCGATGGCCACCAGCATCTTGACTGCGCCCAGCGCCATCAATTCGCAGACCGTGAGTTGGTCCAGGTCCCGTGAGTCGTCATTGTCAAGCGAGCACCAGAGCAGCCCGGTGAGATCCTCAATGGCGACATCGTCGTCGTGTCCTGGGCCTGAGATGGACGCCAGCTGTTGGACAGCGGCAGCAGAAAATTCAGGCTGCAGGCCACGCTCTGACATCGCACGGGTGGCCAGACGGACCAAGTCTGATCGATGATGGGATTGTTTGGGATTCATGCAGCCAATATACAGCGGCATGGGGCACATCAAGAGACTCCTCAAAGCCATCACCTGGTCTGAAGCTATGCCGGGTTCACGACAGCCAGCCGCGGACCGCAAGTCGTTAATGTCCATTCCGACGGCAGGCCTTTGGGGAGCTTTCAGCGATCCATCGCAAAGACTCCCCTGGCAAGGATATGCACACCACTCTAAGCGAGGGTCACCGCTACATCTTGATATATCTCAAGAAAGCAGAACGCCAGGATTCCCTTGGGATCACGCCAAATGAAGGCGCTGCGGCGTTGGCACCTGCTGGCGCAAAATTTCGACCAGCGTGCTCTGAGACAAGGGTTTGTGATACAGAAAACCCTGCATGGTTCTGCATCCGGCCGCTTCCAGGTAACGCTCCTGGGCAGATGTTTCAACACCTTCGGCCACCAGGTTCAGGCCCAGACCGCGTGCAATCGAGATGATGGCCAGCACCACTGGGAACTGTGCGGTCTCGTCCTGGATTTCCATCACAAAAGAACGGTCAATCTTGATGGTGTGAATCGGGAAACGATGCAAATAAGACAAGGACGAATAACCCGTCCCAAAGTCATCAATGGC
This sequence comes from Rhodoferax sp. LS1R11, assembly GCF_056521395.1. Classification (NCBI taxonomy): domain Bacteria; kingdom Pseudomonadati; phylum Pseudomonadota; class Betaproteobacteria; order Burkholderiales; family Comamonadaceae; genus Rhodoferax; species Rhodoferax sp. LS1R11. The sequence goes on along the minus strand of NZ_JBWMAW010000003.1, from coordinate 115,052 downwards.
GACGCTGACGCCGAGCTGGCAGAGTTTGTCGAGTTGCTCAATCGCAATCTGCGGATTCCGGATGCAAATATTTTCCGTGACCTCGACCTCGATCTGGCGTGGGTCGATTCGGTGACGAACCAGCGCGTTTTTCAATTTCTCAAAAAAATCACCACGGTCGAGGTATTGTGGCGACAGGTTGAGCGACAGGCGTAGAGGCTGGCCTCCCACCTCGTTCCATTCCAGCAAGTCATGGCAGATGGCTTCCAACATCCAGTCGCTGATGGGCACCATCAATCCGTTTTCCTCGGCAAATGGCAAAAATTCGCCAGCACCAAGGAAACCACGCTTAGGATGATTCCACCGCATCAAGGCTTCCGCTCCAGTGATTTTTTTCGTCAAGACGTCGACTTGCGGCTGGTAATACATCTCCAACTCACCATGCTCCAGCGCGAGATGCAAACTGTGTTCGAGTTCAATTTTCTGGGAAGACGCATCAAGCATCGACACATCAAAAAAGGCGTGACCATTTTTGCCCAGCGCCTTCATGTGGTACATCGCCACATCCGAGTATTTGATCAACTCCTCCACTGACCTGCCGTCGGTCGGATATACCGCAATCCCGATACTGGCGGAAATATGTAATTGCTGGCCTGCCAGTTCAAAAGGCGCGCGCAAACACTCAATGAATTTGTCAGCAATCAGCGCGGCATCGCGCTGCTCAGTGAGCTCGGGCAGCACCACTGTGAACTCATCTCCACCCAGGCGAGACAGCGTGTCGCAACGCCGCAGGCACGCCTTGAGGCGTGTGGCAACCTGCTGCAGCAACTCGTCCCCCACGCCGTGGCCCAGTGTGTCGTTCACCAACTTGAACCGGTCCAGATCAATGAACATAACGGCAAGGCTGGACTCATTTCGCTTGGCCTGCAACAGGGCCAATCCCAGCCGGTCTTTGAACAGGGCACGGTTGGGCAGTTCAGTCAGGATGTCGTGGTACGCCTGGTACGCAATCAGCTCATCGGCGCGTTTGCGCTCGGTCACGTCACGCGCAATACCGTAAGTGCCAAACTCTTCACGTCGTTGCGGATCCGAGATGTGCAGCTTCTCATTCGCACCGAAGGAGATGGCCATCAAATCATTGCTGAAAGTACGCGGGGCGGCATCTGTGTGTCGTGAATTCAGTCGCAGCTCTACGTTACGGGACAAGCGGTAGTCGTTGCGCACGTCGTTGAAAACGTAATTCGCCCGCTCCATGTCGTCTTCATGGACGAGCACGGAATAATGTTGTCCGATCAGTTCAGCGCGGGTAAAGCCCAGCAACTGCTGAACGCGGTCATTCACAAAAGTAAAGCAGCCCGCTTGATTGAGCGTGTAGATAATGTCTGGCGAACTGTCCACCAGATAACGATACATGCGCTCGGAACTTTCGAGACGCGAGGCAATGTGCTGGTTTTCGGACTGCAGTCGACGCTGGCGCAACGCGTTGTCTACCGTCTTGAGTAACTCCTCCCGTGTGTAGGGCTTACGCAGGTAGTCATAGGCACCGCGCTTGAGAGCGCCAATCACGGCATCCACGCCCAACGCCCCGCTGGTCACAATCATGTTCGCACCGGTTTGCTGCGTGTTCATGAAATCCATGATTTCGTGGCCACCAATATCCGGCAGGTGCAGATCCAGAATCACCAGGTCAAAGGGGCCGGCCTCCAGATGCCGAATCGCCTCGTTGCCGCTGGCCGCGTTCGTCAATTGATAGCCCCTGCCTTTGAGCAGTGCACTCAGGCTGCTGAGAAGCCTGGGTTCATCGTCGACCAGCAAAACCTTGACAGCGGAGTTCACAGGAAATGGCACGGAAGACACAAAGGAGGCGGTAGACAAGGCGGGCGGATTCAAGATGCAGTCCGCAACTCGGCGGCGTCTCTTGGCCGAACGGGTGCCACACGCTGGCCAGCGGTCACGGGAGCGGGCAACAACATTTCAAACACCGTGCCAGCGTTCGTGCTGGCGCAGTCTATTGACCCATTGAGGGATTTGACCAGGCGGTGAACAATGCTCAGTCCAATGCCGCGGTTGTCACCAACCTTGGCGCTTTGCACCGGTGAAAATAGCTTGGCAAGCACAGACGCGGGCATGCCTGAACCGTTGTCCTTGATACGCAACTCAAAGTAGTCACTCCCGTTGCGACGCACACGCCCCCCATTGGTGATCTCGATCAGACCACCTTTGGGCATCGCTTCTATGGCGTTTTTCAGCAAATTCACCAGAATTTGTTTGAGCGTGTCGACAGACCCGTCGATCTCGCAGACTTGCTCGGTCAGGCGGGTAGCAATCTGCACGGTCGGCGGCAGGAATCGGCTTTCCCGGAACAGCCGAACCAAGTCATTGACCACCTGATTGACCTCGGTCTTGTGCTCTTGAACTCTGGGTGCCGCCCCGGCAAACTCCCGCATGATGTTGCCGACCCGGTCAATCTCTTCGTTCAGGATGGACAATTCCCCAAAGACCGGCTCTTGCCGGTTCAACTTGTCATCCAGCACGCTGAGGTAGTTCTTGATGATCGACAATGGATTGTTCACTTCGTGCACAACACGGCGTGAACTGTCCAGAAAGTCTTGTTTAACACCGGCAATGCGCCGGTCGATTTCGCCCCGTTCGCGGGAGGCTGCATCCAGCGCCAATGCAGCCTGCGCACCGAACAACTGCAAGAATTTCTCGCGCCGTTTCAGATCCTCCACTTGCCATGTGGGCACCGCACCCACCATCACACCCAAGCGGCGGGGCCCGCTGGCCAGAGGTACGCAGACCAGGCAGTCCACGCCAAAAATACGCAACAACTGCTCTTCCGGAAGACTGAGCCTGGCCGAGTCACGGCTGAGAAAAATCAGGTTTCCTTGCTGCGCACAGTCAACAAGACCACCGCCGCTTGCCAGGCGGACGGAGAACTCGGACAGCCGTTGCCATTGCTCACCCACCGAAACACCTACCAAAGCGTCCCCGCTTCCGTTGAGCAATAAAACGATCGTGTTTTCCAGGTTGCAAAGAATGCGCACGTTTTGCCGGATCACCTCGAGCAGCTGTGTGTCACTTTTCTGCCGCGTAAAGGATTGCGCCAACTCGGCCATCAGGGCCATGTTACGGACTTCGTCAGTCAAGCGCTGTTGAAGTGGGTCAACCGCTGGTGCAGGCACCCGAGCTATCGCGGCCTTCACGGGAACCGCATCGACACCCGAGAGGTCAATGCCCAAATAAGCGGCCGACTTCTTGACCTGAGCTGCTGCACCCTGGCTGATAAACAGCAAATCTTCGTCCGAGATTTGACACAGAGAACCGGCATCCTGAATCATCGGCATCTCAGAATCCTGATTGGCCAGCCAATTGGCCAGATGCACGATACGGATCAAGGGATGAGCAGCTTCGACCCGAGCAGTCACCTCGTGGTGATAGAGAATGCTGTCTGCCATGAAAGAGTCGAGATTCCAGCGCTCAATCAACCAGGCGCCCGCTTCGGTGTGCGATATCTGCAGGGTTTGCTGCTCCACTTCGCATAGGTCGGCACTGTCCAGAGCCTGGAAATTGACACTGTATTCGTTGGGCGCTGCCGCCAGCAAGGCCAATCGTCCCACGTCATGCAAGAGCCCTGCGAGGTAGGCCTCTTCCACATGCGGGTAATTCATTTTCTTGGAAATTTCCCTCGCAATCACGGCGGTGGTCAAGGAATGCTTCCAGAACGTTCGCAAGTCGCTGGCGCCGGAATGCGGGAAGCCGTTGAAGGTCTGGAGCACCGACTCGCTGATCACCAGGGTTTTGATCAAGTCCGACCCCAGGGTACTCAAAGCCTGCAAGAGGCCCACCTTGCGTCCGCCGCGGTAATAGGCTGAACTGTTGGCAACGCCGAGCACCTTGGTGGTCATGCCCACATCATTGGCGATCAGCTTGGCCAGTTCGGCCATGCCTGCGCCGTCGTCCTGACACAGCTCAAGCAGTTTGAGCAAGATTTGCGGCATTGCCGGAAGACGAGCCAACAACAGTCTATTCCGGATATCTTGATCAGATTGAGACATTTTTCAGGGTGTTTCTGCCATCAGATGGCCCGACATTGAAATCGCAACGACGAATTTTTTTGAATATAACATCTGAATACACTTTTTCGAGCTTTAATCTTTTCCTGAAGAAATTCAAGTCACTGCGTGTCGCCCAGGCGCCAGCCCTTTTGTGCACTGCGCGTTCAGCTACAAAAATTGAAGCAATGGCCGCACCCCATCACCAACGTACCATGAGCTCACTCGCCCTTTCCAGAGACAAGATTTACAGAACAGTTGCCCGCCAACTCCACGGAGTGGTTCCTTGCTGGGTCTGTGGCGAACATGTGCTGCCCGAAGCCGCCACGCTGGAGCACATCAAGCCTCGCAGCGAAGGCGGCAACAGCCACGCCGACAACCTGGCCGTCAGCCACGATTTCTGCAACAACCAGCGCCATGCCACGGGGCAGGTGCCCGCGTCAGCCACATCGCCAGGGCAAGTGAAGCGAACGTAAAAGGTTCGAGCCATTGTGCTTAATGCTATTAAATACATAGCTGCCTGCGCACGTTGCACGGGGGCTGCAGGCCTAAAACGCTTGTAAATACCCCTCAAACTGCGGATGCAGCTGCCGGATGCGGCTCATGGCCATGCCGGCGGCAGCGGTGCGGGTCTCCACCCCCAGCTTGGCGAAGACGCGTTCCAGGTGCTTCTTCACCGTCATGGGGCTGGAGCCCAGAATGTCGCCAATGTCGCGGTTGATCTTGCCCTTGACCACCCAGTACAGCACCTCGGCCTCTTTGGGGGTGAGCTTGAAGCTCAGGGCGATGGCCTCGATCACGCTCTCGTCCGACACCTCTTGCATGATGATGAGCCAGTCGCCCCCGCCCTCGCTGTCGCCAATCTGCTGGTGCAGGCGAAAGGTCAGGCGCTTGGGGCCGACTTCAATGCTCAGGCGTGGTGGCTCGGTCAGCACTTCTTTTTCAGCCACGTGGCGGCGCAGCCATTTGCACACGGCCTCGGGCGTGACTGGCGCCTCGGTGCCGTAGTAGCGCAGCAACAGCTCGCGCGCCAGCGGCGTTTGCCACATGAGCTTGCCATCACTCACACGCACCGTGATGCTGGCAAACCCAAAGGCGTCCAGCGCATTGCGGGCCTGGCGCCGCTCCCGGGCGCCCTGCAGGTGCACCTGCATGCGGGCCAGCACTTCTTTGGGTCGGATGGGTTTGGTGACGTAGTCCACCCCGCCCGCCTCCAGCGCGGCCACCAGGTATTCCGTCTCGGTCAGGCCGGTCATGAAGATAATGGGAATGTGCGCGGTTTGCGGCGAGGCCTTGAGGCGGCGGGCCACTTCAAAACCGTCCATGCCAGGCATCATGGCGTCGAGCAGCACGATGTCGGGCAGCACTTGCGCGGCGCGCTGCAAAGCGGCTTCGCCGTGGGTGGCCACCAACACGGTGTAGCCGGATTCATCAAGTGCGTCATGCAACACCGAGAGGTTGTCGGGCACGTCGTCCACGATCAGCACCACGTCGCTGTTGGCGCGGTCCAGGGTATGGTCAAGGGAGGCGTCGGGGGGGTTAACTTTCATCGCTCACTTCATTCAATTGCTGACCCATGGCCTCAAACTGGAACTGCCGGGCAAGGCCCCGCAACTCCGCCACAAAGGGCGCACAGGGCGGCTGGTCGGCCTCGATCTCGTCGAGCTGGTTCATGATGCCGCGGTAGTAGCCCAGGCTCAAGACGTCGCGCAAGGCATTCAGATGGTGCGGCGCGGGGTAAACGCGCCCGGCCTTTGGAACCACAACGGCAAGGGCTTCTGCCGGTGGCGTGACGCTGTCCAGCCAGGTCAGGGACAGGCGCAAGCCCAACCAGTCCAGCAGCTCAGAGTGGCGCACGGGTTTCAAAATAAAATCTTCTGTGGGAATGCCCAGGTCATTGTCAAGTCCCTTGTCAAACGCATTGGCGGACACGATGGCAATCTGCGCCCCCGCTGGCGGGCTGGCAGAACCCCGTGCGCGCAGACGGCGAATCGTCTCCCAGCCGTCAATGCCGGGCATGGCCAGGTCCATGAAGATGACATCGGGCTGGTAGCCCGCGGTGAGCAGGTCCAGGCAATCGTGACCGCTGGCAGCGGTGCGCAGTTCAAAGCCCAGGGGCTGCAGCACGTTGACGAGCAAGTCGCGGTCCGCCTCCTCGTTGTCCACCACCAGCACCCGCTTGCGCGGCCCCAGGTACCCATGACGTGGCTTTCGCACAGCCAGCCTGAGTGGCGGGGTGCCCGCTGAAGCACTCACCGCGCCCGCCGTGACGTGCACCTCGGGCAAAAACAGTTTCACCTTGAACGCCGAACCAACGCCCGGCGTGCTGGCCACCGTGAGTTCGCCGCCCATCAAGTCGGTCAGCATCTTGGCAATGGTCAAACCCAGGCCGGAACCCGGCGCCGTGGCGCCCGCCGTGTTGGCGCGTGTAAAGGGCTCAAAAATGCGTTCATGCTCCTGGGCCGACAGGCCCGGCCCCGTGTCTTCAATTTCAATGGCCGCCATCTCTCTGGCATAGCGAATGCGAAACGTCACCTGCCCCTGCGCCGTGAACTTGATGGCGTTGCCCAGCAGGTTGATCAAGATCTGGCGCACCCGCTTTTCATCGGCCCGCACCACGACCGGCAGCACACCCGCTTCTTCATAGTGAAAGGCCAGGCCTTTGGCCTGTGCCTCCAGCTCGAACATGCTGGCCAGGTCTTGCACAAACTCGGCAAAGTACATGGATTTGACGTTGAGGGTGAGCTTGCCGCTCTCAATGCGCGCAATGTCCAGCGTGCCTTCAATGAGGGACAGCAGATGCTCGCCGCCGCGCTTGATGACGCTCACCGCCTGCTTGCGGTGCGCGGGAATGGAGGCGTCTTCCCCCATCAGCTGCGCGTAACCCAGAATGCTGTTGAGCGGGGTGCGCAGCTCATGGCTGATGGTGCTGATATAGCGGCTCTTGGCCTGGTTGGCCTGGTCGGCGGCGTAACGGGCCTGCTCGGCCACCACCTTGGCGTTTTGCAGGGCTTCGTCGGTCTGACGGTGCAGCTCGATTTCGCGCATCAGCAAATTGGTTTGGCGGTTCGACTCTTCCTGCGCCACCTGACGGCTCTTGTGCGCCAGCACCACCCACCACGCGACCAGACCCGCAATCACCATCAGCGCCAGATAGGCTTTGAGAAAGCCCGACCGCAGCGCCGCGTGGGGCGCTTCCTGCACATCAAGGTCCGTCACAGCCAGCGCCAGCGCACGCAACTCCTGGTGGTACAGCAGGCCAAACACGCTGGCCAGCAGGGGCACGATGACCAACATCAGCAACAGAAAGTAACCCAGGCCCGTGTCCAGATAAGGCCACACCCGCCGGGGTAGCAGCCAGCGCAAGGTGGCTGACCACTGGTGTGAGAGGCTGGCGTGCGGTTTGCACAGGTCCCCGCAACGCGCATCCAGCGTGCAGCACAGGGAGCAGATGGGGCCCTGGTAGGCGGGGCAATGGGCCATGTCGGGCCCCTCGTACTCGCGCTCGCAGATGATGCAGCGTTTGAGTTGGTAGCGCGGGTGGGGCGGGCCTTTTTGAAGAGGCGGCTCACCCAGGGTCACGTCGCTTTGGCGTGCAATGTAATAGCGGCCTTGGGTCGCCCAGGCAATCAGCGGTGCCGTGACAAAGGCCGTACCGAGCGCGATCAGGGCCGAAAAAGCCTGCGCCAGGGGACCGAACAGCCCAAGGTGCGCGGTGACCGACAGGATCGACGCCAGCGCCATGGCCCCCACGCCCACGGGGTTGATGTCATACAGATGCGCCCGTTTGAACTCGATGCCCGGTGGCGACAGGCCCAAAGGCTTGTTGATGACCAGGTCCGCCACCACCGCCATCATCCAGGCGATGGCAATGTTGGAGTACAGCCCGAGCACATCGCCCAGCGCCTGAAACACGTTCATCTCCATCAACATGAACGCAATCAGGGTGTTGAACACCACCCACACCACGCGACCCGGGTGACTGTGCGTGAGGCGCGAGAAGAAGTTGGACCAGGCCAGCGACCCGGCGTAGGCGTTGGTCACGTTGATCTTGAGCTGCGAGATCACCACAAACAAGGCGGTGGCCGCCACGGCCCAGCCATAGTTGGGAAACACATACTCATAGGCTGCCAGGTACATCTGGTTCGGGTCCACCGCCCGGTCCACCGGCACCGAGTGGCTGATGGCCAAATAGGCCAACAGTGCGCCACCCAGCATCTTGACCACGCCCAACACCACCCAGCCCGGTCCGCCGACCAACACACTGAGCCACCAGCGGCGCTTGTTGGCGGCCGTCTGCACAGGCATGAAGCGCAGGTAATCGGCCTGCTCGCCCATTTGGGTCATCAAGGCCACGCCCACGGTCAGTGCTGCACCAAACAAGGGCAGACTGAAGCCGGAGGTCGACCCCTTCTCACCAACGTAGTGCACCACGCCGGCAAACGCACCCGGATCGCGCAACAGCACGTAAGCAAAAGGGACGACCAGCATAAGCAACCACAAGGGCTGGGTCCACACCTGCAGGCGGCTGATGGTCGAGACACCGTGGGTCACCAGCGGAATCACCACCAGCGCACAAATCAGATAGCCCCAACTGGGGGGAATACCCAAGGCCAGCTCCAGCGCATACGCCATGACGGCCGCCTCCAGCGCAAAGAAGATGAAGGTGAACGAGGCATAGATGAGCGACGTCAGCGTGGAGCCGATGTAGCCAAACCCCGCACCACGCGTGAGCAGGTCCATGTCCACGCCATAGCGGGCCGCGTAGATGCTGATCGGCAGACCGGCCAGAAAGATGATCAAGCCCGTGGCCAGAATCGCCCAGAACGCGTTGGTAAAACCATACTGCACCAGCAAGGTGGCGCCCACCGCTTCCAGAATCAGGAACGAGGCCGCGCCAAACGCGGTGTTCGCCACGCGCCACTCGGACCACTTGCGAAAGCGCTGCGGCGTGAAGCGCAAGGCGTAGTCTTCCATCGTCTCACTGGCGACCCAGCCGTTGTAGTCACGCCGAACCAGCGTGATGCGCTGGAGCGCTTCCGGCGGGGCAGCCAAGGGGGGTTCTGGGAGGGCGTCTGGGGTCACACCGTTGTGGTGCAGTTTTCATGCCACGGCACGGGTATTGCATACTGGCGGGCATGGAACTTACCCCTCGCGAAAAAGACAAGCTCTTGATTTTCACCGCCGGTTTGCTGGCCGAAAGGCGCAAAGCACGTGGCCTGAAACTCAACTACCCCGAGGCCCTGGCCCTCATCAGCGCCGCCGTGATGGAAGGCGCGCGTGACGGCAAAACCGTGGCCCAACTCATGAGCCTGGGCCGCACCATCCTGACCCGCGCCGACGTGATGGACGGCATTGCCGAAATGATCCCCGACATCCAGGTCGAAGCCACTTTCCCCGACGGCACCAAGCTGGTCACCGTGCACCAGCCGATTGTTTGAGCGACCCCATTCACCCCCGACGAGTCACCCTGCACATGAACACCAAAAATACTCTGAAATTGATAGCTACTACCGCAATCAGCACGGAGGCTAGCACCGTATTTGCCCATGATGGGCACGGACTGTTCAATGCCCACTGGCACACCACGGACGTCTGGGGTTTTGTGGCCTTGGGCGGCATGATGGTGGTGGCGATTTGGTTGTCGCGCGGCGGCAAGTGAGGCGACCATGACCCCTGGCGAAATCATCACCGACGGACCTGATCACCTCCTCAACCCCGGCCGTCGCACCGTGACCCTGGTGGTGCAAAACACAGCCGACCGCCCGATTCAGGTCGGCTCGCATTACCACTTTGCCGAAACCAATGGCGCGCTCGGCTTTGACCGCACGGCCGCCCACGGCATGCGCCTGAACATCGCCTCGGGCGCGGCGGTGCGCTTCGAGCCGGGGCAGCAACGCACGGTAGAACTGGTGGACTACGCAGGCGACCGGGTGGTGTTTGGTTTTCGTGGTTTGACGCAAGGGATTCTGTAATGGCAACGATTGGACGACGCGCTTACGCCGAAATTTTTGGCCCCACCGTGGGCAACCGGGTGCGCCTGGCCGACACCGATTTGTTGATTGAAGTTGAACAAGACCTCACGCTGGGTGCTGGTGGCTACGGCGAAGAAGTCAAGTTTGGCGGCGGCAAGACCATCCGCGATGGCATGGCGCAATCGCAAAGAACACGTCTTGAGGGTGCCGTGGATTGCGTGATGACCAACGCCCTCATCCTGGACCACACCGGCATCGTCAAGGCCGACATCGGCCTCAAGGGCGGGCGCATTGTGGCCATCGGTAAGGCAGGCAATCCGGACGTGCAGCCGGGCGTGGACATCATCATCGGCCCTGGCACCGAGGTCATCAGCTGCGAGGGCAACATCGTCACCGCAGGCGGTATCGACTCCCACATTCACTTCATCTGCCCGCAACAGATTGAAGAAGCGCTGGCCAGCGGTGTAACCACCATGCTGGGCGGCGGCACCGGCCCCGCCACCGGCACCTTTGCCACCACCTGCACACCGGGGCCGTGGAACACGGAGCGCATGCTGCAGGCCGCAGACGCTTTTCCGATGAACCTGGGTTTTCTGGGCAAAGGCAATGCGTCCCTGCCCGGCGCGCTGCACGAGCAGATCAACGCGGGCGTGATCGGCCTCAAGCTGCACGAAGACTGGGGCACCACCCCCGCGGCCATCAGCAACTGCCTGGACGTGGCCGAAGAAACCGACACCCAGGTAGCCATTCACTCCGACACCCTGAATGAATCCGGCTTTGTCGAAAACACCATTGCGGCCACCAAAGGGCGTTCGCTTTGCGCCTTTCATACCGAAGGCGCGGGCGGCGGCCACGCCCCTGACATCTTGCGCGTGGTGGGCGAGGCCAACTTCCTGCCCTCCTCCACCAACCCCACCATGCCCTACACGGTGAACACGCTCGATGAGCATGTGGACATGCTCATGGTCTGCCACCACCTGGACGCCGGCATTGCCGAAGACCTGGCGTTTGCCGAGAGCCGCATCCGCAAGGAAACCATTGCCGCCGAAGACGTGCTGCACGACCTGGGCGCCATCAGCATGATGAGCAGCGACAGCCAGGCCATGGGCCGCGTGGGCGAGGTGATTCTGCGCACCTGGCAAACGGCGCACAAGATGAAGCAGCAACGTGGCAGCCTTCCCGAAGACAACACGCGCAACGACAACTTCCGCGCCAAGCGCTATATCGCCAAGTACACCATCAACCCGGCCATCGCCCACGGCATCAGCCACGAGGTGGGCAGCATCGAGGTCGGCAAATGGGCCGATCTGGTGGTGTGGAAGCCCGCTTTCTTTGGCGTCAAACCCGCCTTGATTTTGAAAGGCGGCTTCATCGCCATGGCCGCCATGGGCGACCCGAATGCCTCCATCCCCACCCCGCAGCCGGTGCACTACCGGCCGATGTTTGGCGCGTACGGTGGCGCACTGACCAGAGGCTCTCTCACGTTTGTGTCGCAAGCCGGGCTGAACGCGGGCATCAAGGAGCGCTTTGGCCTGGCCAAGACGCTGAGCGCCGTCAAGAACATCCGCTCAATCCGCAAGCAGCACATGGTGCACAACAGCTACCTGCCCAAAATGGAGATTGATGCCCAGACCTACACCGTGCGTGCCGACGGCCAGTTGCTGACGTGCGAACCCGCAGTAAGCTTGCCGATGTCGCAACGCTATTTCCTATTCTGATGCTCCAAATTTCCAAACTCATGCCGCAAGGCGCCGGACTCGCCCCGGTACTGATCAAACGTGCCGCCACCGTCGAACTTGACTGGGATGTGCGCCAGAAAAGCCGCTTTGACGCCACCGACTCGCAGGGTCGCGCGCTGGGTGTCTTTCTGCCGCGTGGCACGCTGGTGCGCGGAGGCGATGTGCTGGTAGCCGAAGACGGCTCGCTGATTCTGGTGAGGGCAGCCCCCCAGCCCGTACTGGTCATCACCACGTGCACCGAGCACGGCAGCGCCTTCGACCTGACCCGCGCCGCCTACCACCTGGGCAACCGCCATGTGCCCATCGAACTCAAGCCCGACCATCTCAAAATCGAGCCCGACCATGTGCTGGCCGACATGCTGCGCGCCATGCACCTGACGGTCGTCGAGGCCACCGAAGCGTTTGAACCCGAAGGCGGCGCCTATGCCAGCACCGGCCACAGCCACGCGGGTGGCGACCATGGGCATGAGCACAGCCATGCGCCTGCGGCGTCCAAGCCCCGGCCAGTCAGCATTCCCATTGCCGCCGTCGCGGCCCCCCACGTTCGTGGCCCCGGTTGCGGTCACGACCACGGGCACGGGCACGGCCATTCCCATTGATGCGTGACAGCAGTTTGATGCAGCTGATGTGGCTGGCCTCACCGGCCCTGCCCATCGGCGGATTTTCATACTCAGAATGCCTTGAAGCCGCCGTGGACAGTGCGCAGGTAGCTACAGAATCAGGAGCATCCACCTGGCTGGTTGACCAGCTCCACCTGAGCCTGTCACGCGGTGACCTGGCGGTGGTCGTCCAAGCCATAGAGGCCTGGCGACGTGATGACCCCCCTCGCATTGCCGAACTCAATGCCTGGGTGCTGCAAACCCGCGAAAGCAGCGAGTTGCGCGCGCAAGCCGAGCAAATGGGCCGCTCCCTGCTGGAATGGCTGCGCAACCACACCACCGCCAAAGCCGAGCAGATTGCCACGCTGGCCGCTTGCCAGCCCACCTACCCCCTGGCCTTTGCCCTGGCCGCGTCCGCCACGCAAGCCGACGTGCGGGACTGCCTGCTGACCTATGCCTTTGGCTGGGCCGAGAACATGGTGCAGGCGGCCATCAAATCCGTTCCCCTGGGCCAAAGCGCCGGGCAACGCATTTTGTCGGCCCTCACCGCGAACATCCCCGCCGCCATCGACCACGCCCTGACGCTGACCGACGACGGGCGCCAGGCTTTTTCCCCCATGCTGGCCATCCTGAGCGCCCAGCATGAAGTTCAATACTCACGACTGTTCCGATCATGACCCTGCACCACATTGCCAACCGTACCAAAAAACTGCCCCCCTTGCGTGTCGGCATCGGCGGGCCTGTGGGCTCCGGCAAAACCACCCTGCTGGAAATGCTGTGCAAAAGCATGCGCGACCAATACGACCTGGTCGCCATCACCAACGACATCTACACCAAGGAAGACCAGCGCCTGCTCACAGTCAGCGGCGCGCTGCCTGCCGAGCGCATCATGGGTGTCGAGACCGGCGGCTGTCCGCATACTGCCATCCGCGAAGACTGCTCCATCAACCTGGAAGCCATCGACCGCATGCTGGTCGAGCACCCCAATGCCGACATCGTGTTCATCGAGAGCGGCGGTGACAACCTGGCCGCCACCTTCAGCCCAGAACTCAGCGACCTCACCATTTACGTGATTGATGTGGCGGCAGGCGAAAAAATCCCGCGCAAAGGCGGCCCCGGCATCACCAAGAGCGACCTGTTCGTGATCAACAAAACCGACCTCGCCCCCTACGTGGGCGCCAATCTGGACGTGATGGAGGCCGACACCATCCGCATGCGCACCACGGCCAAGGGCCTCAAGCCGTTTGTCATGACCAATTTGAAGACCAATTCAGGCCTGACCGACGTGATTTCCTTCATCGAAACCAAAGGCATGCTGCAAGCCAGTTAGAATATGCGGCTTGGAAGCGTGGCAGAGTGGTCGATTGCACCGGTCTTGAAAACCGGCAACCCGAAAGGGTTCGTGAGTTCGAATCTCACCGCTTCCGCCAAAACCCTGTATTGACAGGGTTTTTTTTCGTCTGTTCACAACCCTTTCGCACATAAATGGGAAAGGGCGCTTTTTGGCCTCTTCCCAAGACGGCATACTTTCACCAGCGCTCGGATGTCGGCCCTCCAGGGCAAAAAACCATCACCGGGCAACCAACAAATGGGAGACAGACTTTGCAATCGACAAGTATTCGGTGGAAACGGTGGGCAATGGGGGCAGCGGCTGTTTTTGTCGCGTATTCGGGGGCGGGGTTCGGGTTGGTGCCGCTGTTGATCAAGCATCAGGTTCCCCAATTCGGGCAAACCGACATGGCGCGACAGGCGACCATCGGCGATGTCCGCTTCAATCCCTTTACCCTGCGCCTGGAAGCGCAAAACCTGCGTCTGGCCGAGGCCGACGGCGCCCCCCTGTTCACGATTGGCAAACTGGTGGTCGAGCTGCGGTGGAAGTCCCTCGTTCAGCGGGCGTGGTCCTTTGCAGAGATCCGAATCACAGCGCCCAGCGCAAGTCTGACGATCTCGCCGCAGGGCAAGTTCAATATGGCCGATCTGCTGGACACACTCAACCGCCGACCACATGAGCCCTCCACCGATGCCGGTCTGCCGCGCCTGATCATCGATCGTTTTGCGTTGGAACAGGGCAAAGTGGACGTGCGCGACCGCCAGGCTGGTTATGCCAACAGTTTTTCTCCGATCGATTTTGCGCTGACCCATTTCAGCACCTTGCCGGAGGCCGATGGGGTCTACACCTTCACTGCCAATTCTGAGCGCGGCGGCCAGCTGCGCTGGCAGGGTGACGCATCGGTCAACCCGATTCAAGGCCATGGCGAACTGACGCTTGAAAACGTCTCCCTGCCCGAGTTGGGGGCCTATCTCAAGCCCTACACCCATGCCAACCTGGTTGCCGGGAAGCTCGCCGCCACATTCCCCTACCGCTTTGCCTACCAAGATGGCAAATTTAACGCGAGCCTATCTGGCGCCAAACTGTCCCTGGACGACCTGGCACTGGCGCGCAGGGACGCCAAGGACGCCTTTGCCACGCTGACGCGCCTGGATGTGAATGACATCAATGCCGATTTGTCGCGCCGCGAAGCAACCGTGGGCGAAATACACGGTGGTGGCGGCAAGCTGGCAGTCAGGCGCAACGCCAAGGGCGAACTCGATCTGGCAACACTCCTGGTGAGCGCTGCGGCGCCCGCAGCACCCCTGGCAGCCCAAGCAGCAGGCCCTGCGCCTGTCGTCAACCATTGGAAGCTCGGCGTCAAGCAAGTGGCCCTGAATGAAATGGCCATCAGCGCAGTCGATGAAACGGTCAGCCCGCCGCTCAAGCTGAGCGCAGACAAAGTTCAGCTGCGCCTTCAACTGAACGCCGGGCAGATTGGCTCCGATTTGAATCTCAAGGCGACCGACGCCGCATTCTCGCTGGCCAATCTGGCGCTCACGAGCGGTGCGCAGACGCCTTTCAGGCTCACACAACTGGGCTTTAGCGACGGCGTTTTCGATCTGGCCGCGCGACAGGCCCGTCTTGGCAGGATCTATGCCGAAGGCGGCTACCTGCAGCTCACGCGCGACCGCAAGGGGCAGCTTACTCTCCTGGAGCGCCTGCCCCGGTTCAGTGCAAGCGCACAACCACTTGCGACACCGGCGGTATCAGCTGGTGCGCCGTGGTCCGCCGTGGCCAAACGCGTGGAATTGAGCCAATTTGGGGCGAAGATCGAGGATCAGGGCTTGGGAGTCAAGCTTCATTTGCAGGACGTCGACGCCAAACTCGAAGGTGTGAGCAGCAACCTCTCCACACCCGTGATGTTCAAAGCCGCCCTGAAAGTGCGCGAAGGCGGACAACTGTCGGCTCAAGGCAAGGTGCGGCCAGCCAGCGGCGCGCTGGACGCCGATGTGCAGGTCAGGCAACTGGCGCTGGCACCCTGGCAGCCACTGCTGAGCCAGTACGTGAAGCTGAAAATCAACGGGGGTAGCATTTCTGCGCAGGGGAAGGTCACCACGGGCACGGGCCAGCCGAAAAGCCCCAGCCTGCGCTATGTTGGCGGGCTTGACCTGGCCGGCCTTGCATTGAACGAAACCCATGGCGAGCGGTTCCTGTCATGGCGAAACGTGGGCGCCGTCAAGCTGACCGCGAGCCTCTCCCCCAACCTGCTGGACATCCCGGAGCTGCGTATTGTTGAGCCCAATGCCACCTTGGTCATTGAGGACGACCGCAGCTTCAATGCGATGCGTTTGCTGGTGCAAGCACCGCAGCCCACGCCAACGCAGACGCTGGAGGATCCCTTTCCCGTGCGCATCCAGCGCTTGCGCGTGCAGAATGCCAAACTCGATTTCACCGATTTCAGCCTGAGGCCGCAATTCAGGGCCAAGATTTATGAATTGGCGGGCGCCGTCAACGGCCTCTCGTCGGACCGCCACTCGCGCAGCCGAGTCGAGCTTGACGGCCGGGTTGATGAGTTCGGGCTGGCGCGTATCCGCGGCGAGCTCAACCCTTTCGCACCGCGCGACAACACGGACGTCAACGTGGTGTTCAAAAATGTCGACATGGTGTCAACCACGCCGTATGCCATGAAGTTCGCAGGCTACAAGATTGCCGAAGGCAAGATTTCTCTCGATCTTCAATACAAAGTGCGCAATAGCCAACTCGAAGGCGCCAACCAGATCGTCATCGACAAGCTGACGCTGGGCGAGCGGGTCGACAGCCCTGATGCGCTCAAGTTGCCGCTTGAACTGGCGATCGCCCTGCTCAAGGACAGCGATGGCCGCATCGACCTCGGCCTGCCGGTCTCCGGCGACATGAACGACCTGCAGTTCAGCTACGGCGCCTTGGTCTGGAAAACCATCGGCAATGTGCTGACCAAGATCATCACCTCGCCGTTCCGTGCACTCGGCAGTCTGCTGGGCATCAGCGGCGAGAAGCTGGAGTCCATCGATTTCGACCCGGGCAGCGCACAGCTGTTGCCGCCGGAACGTGAAAAGCTGATGCAGGTGGCCAAGCTGCTGTCCAAGCGCACGCAACTGAAACTGTCGGTACCGGGGGGCTACAGCGAGGCCGCCGATGGAGATGCGCTGAAGGCGCGTGCGGTGCGAGTTGAAGTTGCCCGGCGCGCCGGTATCCCGCTTGACGTTGCAGAAGACCCAGGTACGCTGAACTTGAGCGACCGCGCGGTGCGCAGCGCCTTGCGGGGCCTGTACGCCGAACGCTTTGGTGCCAACGAACTCGAAAAACAAAAAAAGGCGGCAGAGAGCACCACCGTAGCACCCACCCGTGATCCGGCGCTTGCTGACATCAAGACCCAGGCGGTTCAGGAGAAACTGCCAATGTGGCAGCGCGTCGGCAAGCTGATTCAAGGCGAACCACAAGTCGCCGATGCCAGCGCCTTCTACCGCCAGTTGCAGGAGCGGCTGAACCAGCATGAGCCGCTGGCAGCCGACACGTTGACCCGACTCGGCGAGCAGCGCGCAAGCGCCATTCTGCTGGCCCTTCAGGAAGATGGCGTTGATATGGCCAGTGCCATCACCACGGCACCGGAGCAAGCCAGCGCAGATCCCGGCAAGGCGGCTTCAGTCAAGCTGGGGATCGCGCCGAAGTAACAACCCCCGGCGACAACCGGGTCAGGCTTCAGGCGGCAGGAACAAAGACTGCAAGTCGTTCAGGAAATCGTAGCCTCGCATACTGGGTTTGATGCGCGCAAAGTCGCGCTCCAGCAAGCCTTTGCGCTCGCCCTCCTCCAGCGCTTTTTGGATGGCAGTGATGGGCAGGCCGGTGCGTTCGGTGAACTGCGGCAGGCTGAAGCCGTCCTTCAAACGCAGGGCGTTCAGCATGAACTCAAACGGCAGGTCTGCACGGCTGACCTCCTCGTCCACGGCCAGGCAATGGCCTGCCAGGGCCTTGTCCATGTACAGCCGGGGCTCGCGAAAGCGGACCTGGCGCACCACCCGGTGGGCAAAACTGAGCTTGCTGTGCGCACCCGCACCCAACCCCAGGTAGTCGCCAAACTGCCAGTAGTTGAGGTTGTGAAAGCAGCGATGTCCCTGCGCAGCGTAGGCCGACACCTCGTACCGGTGCAAACCGGCCTCCCCCGTCATGTCGGTGATGAGGTCCAGCATCTCATAGGCCGTGTCTTCCTCCGGAATGACGGGCGGGAACTTGGCGAAATAGGTGTTGGGCTCGATCGTGAGGTGATAGATCGAAATATGCGGGGGCGCGAGCGACAGCGCCGTGGCCATGTCTTTTTTCAGGTCGGCCAGCGACTGACCCGGCAGCGCATACATGATGTCCAGGTTGAAGGTGTCAAAGGCGTGCGCCGCCTCCTCCACCGCGGCCAGGGCTTGCGCCCGGTCATGCACGCGACCCAACGCCTGGAGGTAATCGTCGTTGAAGCTTTGCACCCCCACCGACAGGCGCGTGACGCCCGCCGAGCGGAAGGCCCTGAAACGGTTTTTCTCGAAGGTCCCCGGATTGGCTTCCAGCGTGATCTCGCAATCGGCCTCCAGCCTGACCCGCGCCCGGATGCCGCCCAGCAATTGGTCAATGGCCTGGGGGGAAAACAGGCTGGGCGTGCCACCGCCGATGAAAATACTGTGCACCGTGCGGCCCCAAATCAGCGGCAGCGCGGCTTCCAGATCGGCCATCAGGGCGTCGATATAGCGCTGCTCGGGCAAGTCTGAGGCGCGCATCTCATGGGAATTGAAGTCGCAATACGGACACTTTTTGATGCACCAGGGCAGATGAATGTACAGCGACAGCGGTGGCAACGCCGCCAACTGCAGCGTGCCCGGGCGCATGTAATGCTGAATGTCGCGGGGCGTCGCCGCAGCGGATTCGGAGACAACAGGCGTGATGGGAATCATGGCGACGGCAACCAGCGCTCGCGCATCAATTCGACCATGGCCCGCGCCGCCCTGCCGCGATGGCTATTGGCGTTTTTGACCTCCACTGGAAGCTGGGCAAAGGTCTGACCAAACTCGGGGATGAACATCACCGGGTCAAACCCGAAGCCATTGCGGCCTAAAGGCTCCCGGGTGATCTCGCCCACCACGCGCCCCACCGCGATCAGGGGCTCGGGGTCTTGCAGGGAACGCACGGCCACCAGCGTGCTCACCAGCGCCGCGCGCCTGTGGTCCAGGGCACGCATCTGCTCCAGCAGGGCGCGCACATTGTTGTCATCGCCCTTCTCATACCCAAACTGCGTGGCGTAGTAGGCGGTATCGACGCCCGGTAAACCACCAAAGGCATCCACGCACAAACCGGCATCGTCGGCCAGCGCCGGCAAACCGCTGTGCTCTGCAGCATGGCGGGCCTTCGCCAGCGCGTTTTCCACAAAGGTGTGAAACGGCTCTGCCGCCTCAGGAATGCCCAGATCACCCTGCGCGATCAGCTCCAACCCGAGCGGCTCAAACATGGCGCGCAGTTCGGCCAGCTTGCCCTTGTTGTTGGATGCCAAGACAATTTTCATGAAATATGGCCGTAGCCCCCGTAAAACCTGAGCAAGAAGCTATTAATTTGATAGCGATTGTTTTTGCATGGCGACCAAATCGCCGATGCCTTTTTCAGCCAGCGTGAGCAAGGCATCCATCTCCTGGCGCGAAAAGGCGGCGCCCTCGGCCGTGCCCTGCACTTCCACAAAATGGCCCGCTCCGGTCATCACCACATTCATGTCGGTGTCGCAAGCCGAATCTTCGGTGTATTCCAGGTCCAGCAAGGGGGTGCCCTGCACGATGCCCACCGAGATAGCCGCCACATGGTCCTTGATGGGCGACTGCGTCAGCTTGCCCTGTGCCAGCAAGTAGTTGACGGCATCCTGCGCCGCCACAAAGGCCCCGGTGATGGCCGCCGTGCGGGTGCCGCCATCGGCCTGCAAGACATCGCAATCCAGATGGATGGTGCGCTCGCCCAGCAGTGTCAAGTCAAACACCGCGCGCATCGAACGGCCAATGAGGCGTTGAATCTCCTGGGTACGACCACTCTGCTTGCCGCGCGCGGCCTCGCGGTCGCTTCGGGTGTGCGTGGCGCGGGGCAGCATGCCGTACTCGGCCGTCACCCATCCTTCACCGCTGCCTCGTTTGTGGCCCGGCACTTTTTCTTCGACTGAGGCGGTACACAGTACCTTGGTATTGCCAAACTCGATCAACACGGAACCTTCGGCGTGGATGGTGTAGGCCCGTGTGATGCGCACGAGACGCAGTTCGTGTGCGGCGCGGGCGCCCATTCTCAAAAACTCACTCATGATGAAATCCCAAAAATGAAAAGGGGCCACCAGGCCGTATCAGCCTTTTTTGGCGGCAGTACGCCGGATGGCTTCGTTGATCTCAGCGATCGACCGTTCAATGGCCTCGTCGTCCAGATCCACCGGCGTCGAGTCGGCCCAGCTGGACTGAACGGTGGACTGGAAAGCACCGGGAATCAGCGTCTCGGTCGAGATCGTTTCGAGTAGGGACTCCACCGCGTCCGGCGTTTCCCATTCCAGCGCGATACAAGTGACGTTGTCACTGGTCGCACCGGCCTTGAGGAGCGCCTTCTCCACGAGATGGGGAACCGCCTCATTGACCGGTTTGAGGCTCAGGTAGTAGGCAATCTCGACCTCACTCAAGCTGCCCCACAGCCCGTCCGAGCAAAGCATCAACTTGTCACCCTGATGAAGCAGGACAGGGCCGGTGATGTCAAACACCGGCTTGGCCGGTGACCCCAGGCAGGTAAACAGCACGTTGCGGTTGATACGCTCGGCCAGCTTCGGGGCGTCAACCGCTTCCTGGTGCCGCTCAATGAACGAGTGGTCCCGGGTGCGCACCAACAACTCACCATGTCGTACCAGGTAAAGCCTCGAATCACCACAATGAATCCAGGTCACCGCGCCGTCTTGCACCACCGCCGCCACGATGGTGGTTCGGGGCGTGTCCAGCATGCCTTTTTCAATGGCGTAGCGCACGATTTGGCGGTGCGCCGCCATGATCGCAGCCTCCAGAAATGCGGGAACGTTCTGGACTTTTGATTTGGCCGCTTTTTGAAACATCCCTGAAATCACCTGAACCGCCAGTTGAGCCGCGACTTCTCCTTCCGGATGCCCCCCCATGCCATCCGCAAGAAGGAAGATGCCGGAACCAATGGTGTAGCAATACCCCATTCGGTCTTCATTTTTTTCCCGCCCACCCATGCGACTCATTTGGAAAACGGAGAATTTCATGGCGATTTCCCGCCAACGCCAGCCGCTTTTTGGACGTTCTTTTTGGTGTCAGACACCATGGTGTCGAACTGAAGACGCACTTTTTCGCTGACACTCAATTTGGTATAGCGGCGCTCGCCCTCCCGGCTGAGCTCTCTTTGAAGGGCAAACACGGACTGCGGCCTGGAGAGAGGGTCAAGCGACATGCACCACTCAACGACCTCAATCAGATTGTCGGAATACACACCACGCAAACGCGCCATGGCGGTCGCAATACGGTCGTTGTCGAGGCGCTGCGGAGCCTCATTGGGGGGGTACCCCAACATGCAGGCATACATGCAGGCACCAATGGCGTAAATGTCGGTCCACGGCCCCATGGATGCATCACGACGGTACATTTCAGGTGCCGCAAATCCTGGCGTGTACATCGGACGAATGAAGTTGCCCTCTTTGCTCAAGACTTCACGTGCAGCGCCAAAGTCAATCAACACGGATTTGTTGTCGTCCGTGATGAAAATATTGGCAGGCTTGATGTCCAGATGCAGCATTTTGTGCTGGTGAACAATCCGCAAACCGCGCAAAATTTCGTCAAAAAGGGAGCGGATCGTGGATTCCCGAAACACTTTGGCTTGCTTGAGATCACGTGCCGTGATGATGAAATCCTGCAGGGACCCGCCCTCCAGATAATTCATCACCATGTAGACCGTCTCGTTTTCCCGGAAGAAATTCATCACGCTCACCACCGAGGGGTGGGAAATCTGGGCCAAAGAGCGGCCTTCTTCAAAGAAGCTTTTGAGCCCAAGCCGGTACAGAGAGAGCTTTTCAGGCTGAACCTGCGGCATCAACTCACCCGGCGCACGAGTAGCCAGCGACGACGGCAGGTATTCCTTGACGGCCACCTGCAACCCCTCCAGATCGATTGCCAGATAGACCACACCAAACCCGCCAGCCGCAACTTTACGGACAACGCGGTAACCACCTATGACGGTGTCGGGGGGTAACGGTGCGGGTTTGACCTTTGACATAATTTTTAAATCTGCTCTCATCAGGCCTGCCTGAACCGGGTTATTCTCAGGCACATTTCATTGATCAAAGAGTCGCAATGCCAGTTTACAGCATGACTGGCTATGCCAGTGCCCAGCACAGCACAGCCAATTCCCCTTCCGAGACAGATTCAAAAAACACGCCCGCCAGCCAACTCGGGCTGGAAATCCGTTCGGTCAACAGCCGTTTTCTGGACCTGTCATTTCGTCTGCCCGAGGAACTTCGCCAATTCGAGCCAGCACTGCGCGAGCTCGTCGTCGGACGCCTCAAACGAGGCAAAGTGGAGGTGCGTGCAGCCATCGAAACCAGCACCCAGAACACCGTTACCGACCCGTCCCCCCGACTGCTGCAGCGCCTCAATGCCGTGCAGGACAGCGTCAAAGCCTGGCTACCGGATGCCAGGTCATTGAGCGTGGCCGATGTCATCCGCCTGTCAGCCGGCGACCACTCCACGGCTCGGGACTGGCGTGACAACATCCTGCCACTGGCCGAGCAAGCCGTCAAAGAACTGCTGTCCTCACGTCAGCGCGAAGGTGCCCGCCTGGCCACCATGCTGCTGGAACGCATTGACCAGTTGCGTGCACTGGCCGGTCAAGCGGTGCCCCTGGTTCCCCAATTGGTTGCCCAACAGCGCCAGCGCTTTCTGGACCGCTGGAAAGAAGCGATGGCCCTGACCGAGGGCGCCACCTTGCCCGAAGCCGCGCAAGACCGCGCATTGGCTGAGGCAACCGCTTTTGCCATTCGCATCGATGTAGCCGAGGAAATCACTCGCCTCAGCTCCCACCTTGATGAACTTGAGCGCCTGATCAAAAAAGGCGGCGAAATCGGCAAGCGCCTCGACTTCCTGATTCAGGAATTGCACCGCGAAGCCAACACCATGGGGTCGAAATCAGCCGCACTTGAATTAACCCACATCTCGGTCGATATGAAAGTCCTTATTGAGCAAATGCGTGAACAGGTGCAGAACATAGAATAGCGCGACCCTGTCATTCATCGGCCAATGCCGTCTCTTATGGACTATCCCGGAAATTTGTTTGTTGTTGCGGCCCCCAGTGGGGCTGGCAAATCCAGCTTGGTAAAAGCACTGCTGGAACTGGATTCTCACGTGCAGCCTTCGGTATCGCACACCACCCGTGCGCCACGCGGTCAGGAAAAACATGGCCGCGAGTACTTCTTTGCGTCTGAGCAGGAGTTCGACGCCATGGTTCAGGCCAATGCGTTCGTCGAATGGGCCAATGTGCACAACTACCGTTACGGCACGTCCAAAAAGGCCATTGAGGAGCGCATGGCACAAGGCGCCGATGTCATCCTCGAAATCGATTTTCAGGGCGCCATCCAGATCAAGAAGATGTTTGCCAACGCCATCACCATCTTCATCCTGCCGCCCAGCTGGGAGGAATTGCGCTCCCGTCTGGAGCGCCGGGGTGAAGACTCGGCTGAAGTCATCGAATTGCGGCTCAAAAACGCAGCTATCGAGGTAGCGCAAGTGAATCAATTCGACTTCGTTATAATCAATGAGTTGTTTGACCGGGCGCTCTTTGATCTCAAGGCAATCGTTCATTCTCAACGTCTCAAGTTCTCGGCTCAGCGCCGTGCCAGAGCTGAAACGTTCAAAGCTTTGCACATTCCCTAGTGCACCCCTTGGTTTTTCGGAGAATTTCATGGCCCGTATTACTGTTGAAGACTGCCTGGCGCAGATTCCCAATCGCTTCCAGCTGGTACTGGCCGCGACTTACCGTGCACGCATGCTAAGCCAGGGTCATGCACCCAAAGTGGAAAGCAAGAATAAGCCGGCAGTGACCGCACTGCGCGAA
The DNA here is from genome assembly GCF_056521395.1 of Rhodoferax sp. LS1R11. Lineage (NCBI taxonomy): Bacteria > Pseudomonadati > Pseudomonadota > Betaproteobacteria > Burkholderiales > Comamonadaceae > Rhodoferax > Rhodoferax sp. LS1R11. Next base: position 91,256 of record NZ_JBWMAW010000003.1, on the reverse strand, counting down.
ATTGCTGCAGGCAAAGTGGGCATTGAAATGTTGAAAAAAGTTCCTTTGTAAACTTTCTCTGCGCCCCATAAAAAGCACCGTTCACGGTGCTTTTTTGTTGCTGAGCGCCAAACGGCGATCTCCACGCTATATTTGAGGGGTGAGTACCGTCATCAAGCCCTTCAATAGCAAAACATCAATCTTGGGTGTAATTCAACACGAACACACAGCGCCCAGTCCTGCAGCAGCGAATGCCGCCGCCGCCAGTTTTGCAAGCCTGATTGCCATCCTCGACTACCTCTCGCCACTTGATCTGGAAAAAGTCCGGCTCGCCTACCGGTTTGCCGATGAAGCCCACTTGGGCCAGATGCGCAACAGTGGTGAGCCTTACATCACCCACCCCATAGCTGTTGCCGCTCAGTGCGCAGAATGGAAATTGGACGCGCAAGCCCTGATGGCGGCGCTTCTGCATGATGCCATGGAAGACTGCGGCATCACCAAAATCGAACTGATCGAGCGCTTTGGCTCGCCAGTGGCGGAACTCGTTGATGGGCTGACAAAACTCGACAAACTGCATTTCAATACACGGGAAGAAAATCAGGCCGAGTCGTTTCGAAAAATGCTCTTGGCCATGGCCCGTGACGTGCGAGTCATCCTGATCAAGCTGGCGGACAGGACACATAACATGCGCACCCTGTCGGATGCACCACGTGAAAAATGGGCACGGATCGCCTCTGAAACGCTCGACATCTATGCGCCAATCGCACACCGACTGGGTTTGAACCAGACTTACCGAGAACTTCAGAACCTGTCTTTTTGCCATTTGCGGCCTTGGCGCTATGCCATTCTGTCCAAAGCTGTTGCCAAGGCCCGCAGCCGCCGCCGGGATCTTATCCAGAAAGTTCAGCGAGAAGTTGAGGCCGCTTTTGTCAGCAGTGGCATGAAAGTGCGAATTGCGGGCAGAGAAAAAACCTTGTACTCCATCTACAAAAAGATGGATGAAAAGCATCTGAGTTTTGCCGAGGTGACAGACATTTATGGCTTTCGGGTGCTGGTGCCCAGCGTGATTGATTGCTACACGGCACTCGGCACCTTGCATCAGCTCTACAAGCCTGTTCCTGGCAAGTTCAAGGATCACATCGCCATTGGCAAGCTCAATGGTTATCAGTCTCTGCATACGACACTGGTAGGCCCGTCGGGTGTCAATGTGGAATTTCAGGTCCGTACTGAAGCGATGCATGTGGTCGCCGAGTCGGGCGTAGCCGCACACTGGTTGTACAAGGTTAATAATCCTTCAGAGACAACCAATGGAGACAGGCTCGGGTCGAAATGGTTGCAGTCACTTCTGGATATCCAGGATGAAACCCGTGATGCTGCTGAATTTTGGGATCACGTCAAAGTTGACCTGTTTCCTGACGCCGTCTATGTCTTCACCCCCAAGAGTCAAATCTTGGCGTTGCCACGTGGGGCAACAGTCGTCGACTTTGCCTATGCGATTCACAGCAACGTCGGGGACCGCACGATGGGTGCCAAGATCAATGGCGAACATGTGCCGCTGCGAACTGAGCTGAAAAACGGCGATGTGATTGAAATCATCACAGCGCCCTTGTCCTCACCCAACCCGGCTTGGTTGGGCTTTGTCCGCACCGCTCGCGCCCGCTCGAAAATTCGCCATCACCTCAAAACACTGGGCCTGGCAGATTCCGAAGACTTAGGTGAAAAAATGTTGACCCAGGCATTGCGCGCCGAAGGCATTGAGAAATTGCCTGACGATACGCCCGCAAATCAATTCATCTGGGAAAAACTGTTGCGTTTCAGTGGCAACAAAAGCAGATCGGAGTTGCTGGCCGATATTGGCTTGGGTAAGCGCATTGCCGGAATCGTCGCAAAACGCATGCTGAACCTGCTGGCAGACAGCGGCGAAAAGCCTGATGCCGTGCTGATTACTCGCGAACGGTTCTCTGCAAATGAGACGGTGTCGCAAGGCAGCGTCGTACTCGACGGCAGTGAAAACGCATCCGTTCGCTTCGCCACGTGCTGCAGGCCAATTCCCGGGGATGCCATCGTGGGCTATTTGGGTAGGGGCGAGGGCTTGATCGTGCATGCCGACGACTGCGCCATTGCCAAAAAGCTGAAACACAAAGACAGCGAACGATTCATTGGTGTCGAATGGTCAGATGAACCTGTTCGCGCTTTTGAGACAGAGGTGCTGGTCACCGTCACCAATGGCAAAGGCGTTTTGGCGCGGGTGGCAGCGGCACTTGCAACGGCAGAAGCAGACATCACCCACATTGACATGGAAGACGAAGCCGCACAGCAGGATGCTACAGACTTGCGTTTTATCATTGCCGTGCGCGACCAGACACAACTTGAAACAGCGCTGCGTAATCTGAGAAGAACACCCTCAGTACTCAAAGCCCAGCGGGCAAAGACAACGCGTTAATTTAGTTTAAATCTGGCTCAGGGTACTGAACATGAAGTACTTCGATTTCCACCACTCCAGCAGGCGTAAGCAACTGCAGCACATCCCCGGTTCGCGCTCTCAATAGCGTTCGGGCAATGGGCGACACCCAAGTCACTTGAGCATGTGAACTCTCTGCCTCATCAATTCCCAGGATAGTCACAGTCCGCGTCGCCCCCGTGTCTTCCATGTAGGTCACCGTCGCACCAAAAAATATCTGGTCGCTGCCATGATGAACTGCTGGATTGATGACCTCCATCTTCTCCACACGCTTGGTCAGAAAGTAGATTCGCCGATCAATCTCACGCAACCGCTTTTTCCCGTAGATGTAGTCTCCATTCTCCGATCGGTCGCCATTGCTGGCAGCCCAATGAACGATATCGACAATTTTGGGGCGCTCGTTGTCAATCAAGTCCAACAGCTCGTGGCGAATGCGCGCATAACCTTGAGGTGTGATGTAATTTTTCGCCCCAGCCGGCAACGATGGCAGCTGCAGCTCATCTTCATCTGCATCATCAGACTCTTTGGTGAAAGCCTTGTTCATGGCGACTCCAAAACTCAACGCTTGAGAAACCTTCTTGAAAGCAGAAGGCAAATAAGAAAAGGGCCTGTAACTTTACAGTTACAGGCCCTCACTTTTTGGTGCGGCTGGCAGGAATTGAACCCACGACCCCTTGGTTCGTAGCCAAGTACTCTATCCAACTGAGCTACAGCCGCTGAGAGATAAATTATAGCACTAAATAACTGGTGGGCCGTCACAGACTTGAACTGTGGACCAAAGGATTATGAGTCCTCTGCTCTAACCAACTGAGCTAACGGCCCGACCGAACCGCTGATTGTAAAGGCCTACTTGTGGTGACTCAGTGCGTTGCTGACTAATTTCGATGTGATATCCACAATCTGGATCATCCGGTCATAGGCCATGCGCGTCGGGCCAATGACTCCGAGGGTACCCACCACTTGACCATCCACCTCATACGGTGCACTGACGATCGACAAATCCTCGAATGGCACGACCTGGCTTTCGCCGCCAATAAAAATACGCACGCCCTCAGCCTGTCCAGCCACATCCAGCAAACGCATCAGCTGGGCCTTTTGTTCAAACAATTCAAATGCGCGTCGCAAGTGCCCCATGTCGTTCGAAAAATCGGTGACCGCCAAAAGATTCCTCTCACCTGAAATCACCACTTCATCCTGCGTCTCGGAAATGGCATCGGAACTCACGACCACCGCAGCCTGCATCAGACTGGCAATTTCGGAGCGAAGTGACTCAACCTCATTTTTCAACCGTTCACGAACCTGTTCGATCGCCAAGCCGACATAGTTGCTATTGAGGTAGTTGGCCGCCTCCACCAATTGGGATTGAGAGTAATCTGCCTCGGTAAAAATAACGCGGTTCTGCACGTCCCCTTCCGGCGACACGATGATGACCAGCAACCGTCGCTCTGAGAGTCTTAAAAACTCAATATGGCGAAATACCGACGAGCGGCGCGGCGCAATGACCACGCCGACAAACTGGGACAGACTGGAGAGCAGATTGGCAGCATTCGAAATCACTTTTTGCGGCTGATCCGGCGCCAGACTGTGCGATGCGAACTGCCCCTGATGCACCGTCAGCATCGTGTCGACAAACAGGCGGTAGCCGCGGGCCGTCGGGATTCGTCCGGCTGAGGTGTGCGGACTGGCAATCAGCCCCAACTCCTCAAGATCAGACATGACATTGCGGATGGTGGCGGGCGACAAGTCCAGCCCGGAGGCTTTTGACAGCGTGCGCGAACCCACGGGTTGCCCATCGGCGATGTAGCGCTCAACCAGCGCTTTCAATAACAACTTGGCACGATCATCCAGCATGAAGGCATTTTAGTGATGTAATTTGCGAATGAAATCTAAATTCCGGCATGTAGCACTGATTGGCAAATATCACGCGGTGTCTTCGGGTGCCGGCGGGGCTTCATCGCGTAGTGCGCTGGAAGACATCGCCCATTTTTTGCACGCCCGGGGTTGTGAGGTGTTTTTTGAACATGACACGGCGCACAACATGGGCATTGCGGGCTACCCGGTGTTGAGCGTAGCGGACATCGGTGCGCAATGCGATCTTGGGCTGGTGGTGGGTGGCGACGGCACGATGCTGGGCATAGGTCGCCAGTTGGCACATTTTGGTGTTCCGTTGATCGGCATCAACCAGGGACGACTGGGCTTTATGACGGACATCCCGTTTGACAACTTCAAGGCAACGCTTGCCCCGATGTTGCTGGGTGAATATGAAGAGGACCATCGCAGCCTCATCCACGCCAAAGTGATCCGTGACGGGCACTGCGTGTTCGACGCCCTCGCCATGAACGATGTTGTGGTGAACCGTGGTGCGACATCCGGCATGGTGGAGTTACGGGTGGAGGTGGATGGGCACTTTGTGGCCAACCAGCGGGCAGACGGGTTGATCATCGCCACCCCCACGGGCTCTACCGCCTATTCACTTTCCGCAGGCGGTCCACTGTTACACCCGTCCATACCGGGTTGGGTGCTGGTGCCTATTGCACCACATACTTTATCAAATCGGCCGATTGTCCTCGCCAATGCTGCGGAGATAGCTATCAAAGTAGTAGCAGGAAGAGATGCCAGCGCCAGTTTCGACACGCAGTCGCTGGCATCCTTGCTGCACGGTGACCGCATCGTAGTGACCCGATCAGAGCATCATGTGCGTTTTTTGCATCCCAAAGGGTGGTCTTACTTTGACACACTGCGCCAGAAACTGCATTGGAATGAAGGAGTAGCCTGACCGTGAGCTTGAAACGTATTGTCTTGCGTGATTTCGTGATCGTCAGTGAGCTAGACCTCGATCTGGCCAGCGGATTCACCGTCCTGACCGGGGAAACCGGTGCCGGCAAATCGATCCTGATCGACGCCTTGCAATTGGTGACAGGCGGACGAGCCGATGTGGGCGTGATCCGTGAAGGCGCCAATCGCACGGACGTCAGTGCCGAATTCGAATCGACCGCAGCGCTGAAGGCCTGGCTGGACACCACAGGATTTGATGCGGGCGACAGTCTGCTGCTGCGACGCACGGTAGACACCCTGGGTAAAAGCCGTGCCTGGATCAATGGCAGCCCCGCCACTGCCACGCAACTGCGTGACATTGGCGAGCAGCTACTGGACATTCATGGCCAACATGCCTGGCAAAGTTTGACTCGCCCGGATTCAGTCAGAGGTCTTTTGGACGCTTATGCCCGGGTGTCAACAACAGCCTTGTCAGCGCTTTGGCAGCGATGGCGGCAAGCCCAAAATGATTTGACGCAAGCCCATGCAGTGCAAGACTCTCTTCAACGAGAGCGGGAACGTCTCGCGTGGCAGATTGGTGAAGTTGAAAAGCTGGCGCCTCAGTCCGACGAGTGGAATGAACTGAACACGGAACATGGCCGTCTGTCCAATGCGCAAGCGTTGATGGACGCAGCTCAGGGGGCCCTTCAAACGCTGGACGATGACGAACCCAATGCACTGGGTACCCTGAACAATGCCTGCCACTTGCTACAACAACAGGAGCACCTGGAGCCGTATTTCAAAGCACTGACAGAGGTTTTGGCATCCAGCCTGGCGCAAGTGGAGGATACGGTGCATTCGCTGCGCGCCTACCTGCGCAAGACGGAGCTCGATCCCCAGCGTCTGGGTGAACTCGACGAACGCATGGCCTTGTGGCTGTCATTGGCCCGGCGTTACAAACGAGCCCCTGCCGAACTACCTGCTTTGTTGGCGTCCTGGAAACTGGACTTGGAAAAACTGGATGCGGCTGCTGATTTGACAGCGCTGGAAGCAGCACAGACAGCAGCGCTGGAAGCCTATATGGTTGAAGCCAAGCTGCTTTCAAAAGCCCGGACAAAAACAGCGCCTCAACTGGCAAAAGCAATCACGCAAGCCATGCAGGGCCTGGGCATGCAGGGAGGTCAATTTGAGGTGTCACTTCAAAAGTCTGCGCAGCCTATGCAAAGCGGTCTGGAGGATGTGAGCTTTCTGGTTGCGGGGCATGCAGGCAGTACGCCCCGTCCTGTCAACAAGGTGGCTTCGGGAGGAGAGTTATCGCGCATGGCGCTGGCCATTGCAGTCACCACCAGTCGTCTTGGCACCGCACAGACGTTGATTTTTGACGAAGTGGATTCCGGGGTTGGCGGTGCCGTGGCCGAAACCGTGGGCCGCCTCATGAAACAGCTGGGGGTCGACCGGCAGGTTCTGGCAGTCACTCACTTGCCCCAGGTTGCGGCCTGTGCCGACCACCATTTGGTGGTGGCCAAACAAATGCAAGGCAATACCACGGTGAGCTCTGTGGTCGGCGTGCAGGGTGAACAACGGGTGGCGGAAGTCGCCCGCATGCTGGGCGGCGAACGTCTCCTGGGCACGACATTGGCCCATGCCAAGGAAATGCTGCAGGCGCGAGAGTAGTGGGATGAATACACACAACATCGATTTACAGATTGTCCTGATTACCGGCATGTCGGGTTCCGGCAAGTCAGTGGCCTTGCACGCGCTTGAAGATGCCGGTTTCTATTGCGTTGACAACCTGCCGCCCGAGCTGCTTCTGCCCTTTGTGGAGGTTGAAAAAGACCACCAGGCCACGCGCGTCGCCATTGCCATGGACGTTCGCAGTGCCAAGTCATTGCCTTTGGTACCAGAACAGCTTGAAACCCTTCGAAAACAGGGCGTCAGCGTCACCTCCCTGTTTCTGGATGCCACGACTGGAACACTCGTGCGCCGCTATTCAGAAACCAGGCGCAAGCACCCGCTGTCCCAATTGACCATCGACCACCCAGCGCGGGACCAGCGCCACGCCTTGGTGGACGCGATTGAATTGGAGCGGGAGCTTCTCGCAGACCTTCGTGAGCAAGCCCACGTCATCGACACCAGCATCATCCGGCCCTCGCAATTGCAAGGCTACGTCAAATCTTTAATCTCGGCCTCCAATGAACAACTGACCCTGGTATTCGAATCATTTGCCTTCAAGCGTGGTGTTCCCGGTGATGCCGATTACATGTTCGACGTTCGCATGTTGCCCAATCCGCACTATGAGCCGGAACTACGGCAATTGACCGGGCAAGACGAACCTGTGGCAGCCTTTCTGCGAGAACAGCCCGATGTTGCGCTCATGCTCGAGCACATCCAGAAATTCCTGAATCACTGGCTGGGCGCGCTGGCCAGGGACCACCGAAGTTACGTGACCGTTGCCATAGGCTGCACTGGCGGACAACACCGCTCGGTCTACCTCGTTGAACAGCTGGTAAAACTGTTTGAGAATCAATGGGTCACCCTCAAAAGGCACCGGGAGCTTGATGCCCTCTGACGCCGGTGGCCTACCCCTGAACCAGCAGCTTACGCACGGGAGCAGGCAGACCCAAATCAGGCCAATTCCCGGCAGCAACCCAAGCGCCCGCCAGAGTCGAAAGGGCTGAGCTGGGCAACCTGACCTGCACCGGATGCAGGTGTAAGTCTTTGTGGGTCAACACATGCATGAACGTGGGGGCATCCAGCATCCCAGGCCGGTACTGCTCAGGAATGACCACTTCCAGAGCATCCCGGCTGTCAAACAAGGGAAAGCAGTAAAGGCCAGCCCAAACCCCAGGGGTTGGCCGCTTGCTCAGCCACACCACATCGTCAACCTCATGTGCCGCCCACAGCAGCCAAATGGACTGCGAACTGCGCTTGAGTTTTCTTGTCTTTACCGGATAACGCTCGGGCTTACCTTGCGCCTGCGCCACACAGGAGGACACCACCGGGCAATCCGTGCACCTGGGTTTTTTGGTGGTGCAGACCGTCGCCCCCAGATCCATCACGCCCTGGGTATACCGAGGCATGGCATGGTACAAATCACGCTCAGGCAGCAGGCGCGTTGCCTCATCCCAAAGTTGTCGCTCATTCGCAGCCAACGCCAGATCTGCATCAAAACCCAGCATGCGGGTCAGCACGCGTTTGACATTGCCATCCAAAATAGCGGCACGTTCGCCAAAACACAGTGAGGCAATCGCGGCAGCCGTGGATCGCCCAATGCCAGGCAAGGTCTGCAATAACGGCGCAGTCTGAGGAAAAGCGCCACCAAACTCCGTCATCACCTCTTGAGCACAGGCATGCAGGTTTCGGGCCCGGCTGTAGTACCCCAGACCGCTCCACAAACCGAGCACATCATCAAGCGTAGCACCAGCCAGTGAAGCGACGTTGGGAAAACGTGCCAGAAATCGGGGGTAATACGCCAGAACCGTGGCCACCTGGGTTTGCTGCAGCATGATCTCGGACAGCCAGACGCGGTAGGGATCCCTCGTGTTTTGCCACGGCAAATCGTTTCTTCCGTGCGCTTTCTGCCAACTGACGACCTGGGTGGAAAAATCAGTCATGTCAAGATCATGCTCAGCACTCAAACCCGCTCCGACTCACGAAAAGCATGGATACGGTCGACATCCGATCGTGAATCACTGGCAAAGTAACCCGTCAGTTCATCCAGCTTGGCTTCGAGTTGGCGCAGGGCCAGTCCTTCCGTTTGCAGTTCATCCATTCGCTCATCAAGTCCGCCGGTGGCCAGCTGGATGCGGTCAATCGCTTCCAGGCGGCGATCAAAGTTCTTCCGTCGTTCACGTAGCTGTGCATCGAGTTGAGCACCGGCAGCCTTGCTCCACAACTCAATGTCACCCAACGCAGTTTCGTGAATGACGCGAAGACGCGTGGACAGCGCACGGATCAACCGATCCGTGAATTCAGGCTGCGCCAACCTGAACGCATTGCCAAGACTCAAATATTGCAGATGATTGCGCTCCACCATATCCAGATCATTGCGGTACCTGGCCAAGGGAGGCTCTGCGGGCGCCTGCAATGAGAATCCGTATTCGGCATTCAATTGGCGAAAGGTGGCCGTCAACATGCTCTGTATCTCAGCGCTGATGGATTCCACTGCATGGAAACCATCGCGCAGACGATCAAAAGTTGCGCCATAGGCGCGGCGTACGCCCAGTTTGAGACCTTTTTGCTGCAGCATCTCCGTCAACTTCGCCATTTCTTTTTTGAGCACGGACGGCCCAAGCAAATTGAACACCTCGCGCAGCAACTTCATATTCACCGAGCGCACGGCATGAATTTTTGCGCCTCCCAGGTCAAAATCGACCTGCTCCTGCGAGATGCGGGAACGCATGTTCTTGATGACTTGCGCGTTCTTGCCCTGCAGACCCTTGAGTTCCATGGTCTGCTCCGTCAGATCGCGTTGACGGATGTTGATCACTCGCCCGGTCTCAGCCCGCAAATCCGAAATTCCGACGAGAACGGCACCGCTCAAAATCTTCTGTCGTTGCCCCATGATGCTGCGACTCAGGGCCTCCTCCAGAGCCGCCAGACAACTGCGCTCAAGCAACTCCATGTCGCCCGTGACCTTGCCCACCAGGCCTTTTTGCGCCGACACGGGAATGACCTGGCGCTTGGGCACCCCCAAAATTTCAGCCGTTGACGCTCGCTGGCGTTCGATCTGGTGCTGAATCTGGGCCGGGGTACTCAGCGCATCCCACAGGGTATCGATCTTGTTCAAAATCACCAGGCGGGTGTTGACATCGTCGGATTCACCCATCAGATGCTCTCGCCAGAGAGACAGGTCCGACTTGGAAACACCGGTATCCGCACCCAGGATAAAGACCACCGCATGCGCTTGCGGAATCAGGCTGACAGTCAGCTCAGGCTCAGCGCCGATGGCGTTGATACCAGGGGTATCCAGAATGACAAGCCCTTGTTTGAGCAAGGGATGCGCGATATTGATCAACGCATGGCGCCACTTTGGGATTTCCACCAACCCGTGTGCATCGACGATCGGCTTGTCTTCCTCCTGCCAGAAACCCAGCGCTCGTGCCTCATCCTGAGTTACGCGACGTATTTCAGCCACTTTTTCAAGTGCAGCCGAGAGTTGCTGCGGATCATCGACATCGAGGTCAATGCGCGTCCACTTCTCGGGGACCATGCGCCACTCCATCAACGCCTGGGGCTGCAGCCGTGTTTCGATCGGCAGCAAGCGCAAACAAGGGGGCACATCGGCATCAAAGCCCATCTCGGTCGGGCACATCGTGGTGCGCCCTGCACTGGCGGGCATGATCCGCCGACCATAACCGGCAAAGAAAATGGCGTTGATCAACTCAGACTTGCCGCGCGAGAATTCCCCCACAAAAGCAACCATCACTTTGTCGGATCGCACCTGGACCTCCAGGCGCCGCAGACGCTCTTGCACAGCGGCATCCAGCAGATCGTGATCTTTCATCCACTCTGCCAGCAGCTTGAGCCGAAGCGCAAACTCACGCCGCCACGTGCCGTGTTGATCAAACTTGTCGTTAAATGAAGTACCCAATTTTCCTCCGAGGCGTCTTTTAATATAGCACCGAGCTACCTCGGAAGATTCAAGCTTTTTGGCAAACGGGGCAGTAAAAAGTCGAGCGCTGTCCCTGCCGCAGGGATTTGATAAGGGTCGCACACACCCGGCAGGGATGGGCGTCCCGTCCGTACACCATGGCTTCAAGCTGAAAGTAACCAGTTTCGCCGTTGGCACTGGAGAAGTCCCGCAGCGTACTCCCCCCTTTGGCTACGGCCCGGGCCAGAACATCCCGAATGGCAGCGTGAAGTTTGGCCGCTCTTGGTCCGCTCAACTTTGCGGCGCTGACGGTGGGCCGAATACCCGCCATGAACAGCGCCTCGGAAGCGTAAATATTACCTACACCGACCACCACATCACCGGCCAGCAACACCTGCTTGATTGCAGCTTTTCGGCGCTGCAGGCCGGCATGAAACAGTGAGACATCGAAATCATCCGACAAAGGCTCCATACCCAGTTTGCCCAGCAGCTTGTGCGCGATGGGGGCATTCTCATCAGCGGCATAAACCACCGCACCAAACCGCCGGGGATCATTCAATCGCAAGGTCCCCTGGCTGGTCACCATTTCAAAATGATCATGCACCCCGGCTTGAGGCAACTGTCTGGAAAAGCTCAAACTGCCGGACATGCCCAGATGCACCAGCAACATTCCCCGATCAAGATCAATCAACAAATACTTGCCACGCCGACGCACAGAGCGAACGGTACGCCCTTCGAGTTGGACCGGAGAACAACCCAAAGGCCACCGCAGGGGTTTGCCCATTGTCACGGCGAGTACGCGGGAACCTGCAATATCACCGGCAAAACTAAGCCGCGTCACTTCGACTTCGGGTAATTCAGGCATGGAAAAATTTTGAGGAGGACATGGATTATTATGGTCCGATGTTGCGTTTTAACCGTTTCCCCCTTCTTCTTGCCCTTGTGACGTCATTGGCCGCCAATGCCCAATCACCCAGTGACAAAGTGGCTGCGCCTGTTGCTTCAGCCATGGACGGTGAACTGTTTTATGAGTTGTTGATCGGAGAGCTCAATTTGCGCGGAGGCGAGCCAGGCACCGGGTTTTCGTTGATTCTGGATGCTGCACGCAAAACCAATGACCCCAAGCTGTACCAGCGTGCTGTCGACATTGCACTCCAGGCTCGCTCGGGCGAATCCGCGCTACAGGGTGCCCGCGCCTGGAAACAGGCCATCCCTGCATCCAAAGAGGCCAACCGTTATGTCCTGCAAATTCTGATCGGCTTGAATCGCATTCCGGAGGTGTTGGAGCCGCTCAAACGCGAAATCGCCCTGACTGACGCCAAGGACCGTAGCGCCGTTGTGTCTAATATCCCCCGCTATTTTGTACGCGCGACCGATAAAAAAGCAGCTGCATCCACGGTGGAGCATGCCCTGACGGACTACCTGACTGCGCCAGGCGTGGGCATTGCGGCCTGGACCACGATCGGACAAATGCGACTCGATGCGGGTGACACGAGTGGCGCCGTGGATGCAGCCCGCAAAGCGCAGACGATGGATCCGAAATCAGCAGGTCCGGCCCTGCTCGCTTTAACCCTGATGGGTTCGAAAGCCCCCCAAGCCGAAGCGATTGTAAAAAAATACCTGGAAGGCAAGCCCTTGCCCGAGGTGCAAATGGAGTACGCCCGCACCTTGCTCGAAGCGCAGCGCTTCACAGAGGCATCAGCTCAAGTGCAAGCCATCACCACCGACAAACCGGATTACGCACAAGCCTGGCTGATACGTGGTGCCCTGGAACTGCAGGACGGCAAACCCTCGGTGGCCGAGCGCTCGTTCAAACGCTACGTTGAACTGGCCACGGCCAAACGCAACGGCTCGCCCCGTGTGGAGTTGAATCGCGGTCTGACGCAAGCCTACCTGTCACTGGCTCAAATTGCGGAGCAGAAAAAAGATTTTGCTGAAGCTGACGCGTGGCTAAAGCGCATTGACAATCCAGACGACGTGCTGAACGCCCAACTGCGTCGCGCCGCCATTTTGGCCAGGCAAGGCAAACTCGAAGAGGCGCGCATACTGGTGCGTGGCCTGCCCCAAAAAACCCCTGCTGAAGCCCGGCTGAAAGTAACCGCCGAGGTGCAATTGCTCCGGGACAGCAAACAATACAAGGCAGCCTACGACCTGCTTGCAGATGCCATAGCACGCAGCCCGGATGACTTTGACCTTGTTTACGATTTGGCCATGGTGGCCGAGAAACTGGGCAACCTCGATGAAATGGAGCGCCTGCTTCGCAATGTCATCGCAGGCAAACCGGATTATCAGCATGCCTACAACGCTTTGGGCTACTCGTTTGCGGAACGCAACACACGCCTGCCCGAAGCCCGGCAATTGATTGTGAAAGCACTGGAGTTCGCACCTGGCGACCCGTTTATCAGTGACAGCCTGGGCTGGGTTGAGTTTCGCAGTGGCAACCTGGTCGAAGCCTTGCGCATTCTCCAGACTGCCTATAAAGCCAAACCAGACGCCGAAATTGCGGCGCATCTGGGCGAAGTTTTATGGTCCATGGGACGAAAGGAACAGGCTGCGGCGATCTGGAAAGAAGGCACACAGCTCAATGCGGACAACGAAACGTTGCTGGAAACGCTCAAGCGCCTGCGTGTGAAGTTGTGATGCGGCGGTTGACATTTTTATGTACCGCCTTGGCAAGTGCTACTTTTTTAATAGCTGGTTGTGCCCTACCAGCAAGGGCACCGGGCACATTTGATTCGAATTCAACGGTGTGGCGTGGCCGCATGTCGGTCCGGGTTGATTCCGATCAGGTGCCCCCCCAGCCTCAATATTTCTCGGCAGCTTTCGAATTGTCCGGCTCTGTTCAAGCTGGCGAACTAGCCCTGTACACCCCCCTGGGCAGTACCGCAGCCTCTCTTGCGTGGTCGCCGCAAACGGCCACCCTGCGCACCAACGATGAAGTACGTCATTTCGAGTCGCTGGACGTCCTGATCAGACAAGCCCTTGGCACCAACATTCCTGTATCTGCGTTGTTTTCCTGGCTGGTCGGTGACGACGTTGCAGTCGCGGGATGGCGCGCCGATCTTTCCCAACACGCCTCAGGACGCATCATCGCGCGCCGGACCCAGCCCGCTCCACTTGCAGAGCTGCGCCTGGTCCTCGACAAGTAATTACGTTTGCGCCCCTCCCTATCACCATGAAGTCGCTTTACGATATTTCCGCGCCAGCCAAGCTCAACCTGTTTTTACACATCACAGGCAGGCGTGACGACGGCTATCACCTGCTCCAGTCCGTCTTCATGTTGATCGACTGGTGCGACACCCTTCACTTCGATCTGCGGACTGACGGCCAGGTCAGCCGCGAAGACCTCACCACATCACTGCCTGCAGATGACTTGATTACCCGGGCAGCGCGCTCGTTGAAGTCAGCCACAGACAGCCCGCACGGCGTTCATATAGGTGTTCACAAAAATATTCCTGCGCAAGCGGGCATGGGCGGCGGTTCGTCCGACGCTGCGTCCACACTGCTGGCGCTCAATCGACTTTGGAAAACCCACCTTTCTCTTGAGCAGCTCAAAGAAATTGGCTTGAAACTCGGTGCAGATGTGCCTTTTTTCCTGGGCGGTCACAATGCCTGGGTCGAAGGCATTGGGGAGAAAATGACACCCGTTGATCTTCCGCGAGGACAGTTTTTGGTGGTGAAACCTTCTGAAGGTCTGGACACCAAGTTGATTTTTTCAGACGCAGGTTTAAAAAGGGACACGGAAACTGCTATAATTGCAGGCTTCGCTGCAGATGCTTTTGACTTTGGTCAGAATGACTTGCAGAGTGTGGCAGAAAGACTTTGCCCCAGTGTGACGCAGGCCATTCAGTGGCTGGGCACTCAGGGGCTTAAGGGTCGAATGACAGGCTCTGGAAGCGCAGTATTTGCTCAAGTGTTGCAGCAGTTTGATCTGCAAGATGTGCCAGACACATTTCAGGTCAGGTTTTGCAACAGTTTGGATTTTCATCCCCTCGTGGGTTGGGCATCCAGCGACAGGTTATCGGTTGACAGTTTGTAGCTGTCAACCCGTGTAGGGGAGTCGCCAAGTTGGTTAAGGCACTGGATTTTGATTCCAGCATGCGAAGGTTCGAGTCCTTCTTCCCCTGCCAAATATTTAGTTGTACGCTTCACAAGCTGAGCGTACAGGCGCAAACGATACTCAATCGCTGGGATACTCATGCAGGCTGCTCAAACCCCTGATTTCATGGTTTTTACGGGCAATGCCAATCCTGCGATGGCCGCAGACATTGCTCGCCATTTGAATATTTCCCTCGGTGCAGCAACTGTCGGTCGCTTCTCTGATGGCGAAGTGACAGTCGAAATCAATCAAAACGTTCGTGCCCGTGATGTGTTTGTGGTTCAGTCCACCTGCGCTCCCACCAACGAAAACCTGATGGAGCTGCTCATCATGGTGGACGCACTCAAACGTGCTTCCGCCGAGCGCATCAGTGCCGTCATTCCCTACTTTGGTTATGCGCGTCAAGACCGTCGTCCGCGTTCCAGCCGGGTACCGATCACCGCCAAGGTGGTGGCCAACATGCTGCAAGCCGTTGGTGTCGCCCGAGTCTTGACCATGGATCTGCATGCAGACCAGATTCAGGGCTTCTTTGACATCCCGGTTGACAATATTTACGCATCACCTGTTTTGCTGGGTGATTTGCGCCAAAAGAACTACGAAGACCTGATTGTGGTGTCGCCTGACGTGGGCGGTGTGGTGCGTGCCCGCGCATTGGCCAAACAGCTTGGCTGTGACCTGGCCATCATCGACAAACGCCGACCCAAAGCCAACGTGAGCGAAGTGATGCACGTGATCGGCGAAATAGAAGGCCGCAATTGCGTGATCATGGACGACATGATCGACACCGCCGGCACGCTGGTCAAAGCGGCTGAAGTCTTGAAAGAGCGCGGTGCAAAAAAGGTTTACGCCTACTGCACGCACCCCATTTTCTCGGGTCCTGCCATTGAGCGAATCACCAACGGCGATGCACTGGATGAGGTCGTGGTGACCAACACCATTCCCTTGAGCCAAGCGGCATCAGCCTGCAAAAAAATTCGGCAACTGACTGTGGCACCACTGATCGCCGAGACGATTCAGCGCATTGCCAAGGGTGAGTCCGTCATGAGTTTGTTCTCGGATCAAGAAAACCTTTTCTGATCTGGGCAAAAGTGGACTCCCGCACCGATATTGTGGTGCGAGGAGTCTTTTTTTAATCGGAGTCACACTGGTCGCGGTGGACTCTCACAGGAGTTGAATATGAAATTTGTCGCTTTTGAGCGCTCCAAGCTGGGTACGGGTGCGAGCCGCCGTCTCCGCATCACCGGTCGCACGCCCGGTATCGTTTATGGTGGCGCAGTTGAGCCATTGCAAATCGAAATTGACCACAATGCTCTGTGGCATGCCCTGAAGAAGGAAGCCTTCCACGCCACCGTTCTGGACATGGAACTTGACGGCAAAGACAGCAAAGTACTGCTGCGTGACGTTCAAATGCACCCTTTCAAGCAATTGATCCTGCACATTGACTTCCAGCGCGTAGATGCCACCACCAAATTGCACTTGAAAGTGCCATTGCACTACAGCGGTGATGAGAATTCGCCTGCCATCAAGACCGACGGTTGTATCGCCAACCACGTCGTGACTGAACTTGATGTGCTGTGCTTGCCTGGCGACCTGCCAGAATTCATCGCCGTTGATTTGAGCGGCCTGAAAAAGAACGCCTCACTGCACTTGGCTGACATCACACTGCCAAAAGGCGTGACCGCTGTCTCCCGCGGTGGCAACAAGAACCCGGTCCTCGTGTCCGTGGTGGCTGTTGCTGGTGCTGAAGTTCCTGCTGCTGACGCTGCTGCTCCTGCAGCCGCTGGCAAAGGTGGCAAGGGCGCTCCTGCTGCCAAAGCCCCTGCTGCGAAAGCTCCTGCCGCCAAGAAGAAGTAATCTCTCTCAGATTGCTCTCTCACAGCGCAAAAATGGCCCACTTCGGTGGGCCATTTTTTTGCACTTACCCCGATAATTTGCGCATGATCAAACTCTTTGTGGGGCTGGGCAATCCCGGACCAGAATACGAATCGACACGTCATAACGCCGGATTCTGGTGGATTGACGAACTCGCCCGCGAGCTGAAAATATCGCTTGTCATGGACAAAAGTTACCACGGCCTCGTGGCGCGGACCACCGTCAACGGGCAGACCGTCTGGCTCCTCGAACCCCAGACCTTCATGAACCTCTGCGGCAAGTCAGTTGCTTCGCTGGCGCGCTTTTTCAAGATTCAGCCGGAGGAAATTCTGGTCATCCATGACGAACTTGACATCGTGCCCGGCGAAGCCAAACTCAAGCTCGGTGGCAGCCATGCTGGCCACAACGGCTTGCGCGATATTCACGCCCAACTCGGAACCGACAATTACTGGCGTTTGCGTCTGGGCGTTGGCCACCCGGGTGTCAAATCAGAAGTCATCCATTGGGTGCTCAAAAAACCCTCACTCGACCACCGGATTGCCATCGATCAAAGCATTGATCGCTCGCTCAAGGCGCTGCCGCACTTTCTGGCGGGCGAGATGGACAAGGCCACCATGCTGGTGCACACCAGCAAGCCCCCGCGTCCCAAACTTCCCAAGCCCGAAAATACAGCGCAGTAAGTACCACTGTCCGTGTTGTTGAACCACATCGCCAAGATGCTTCAAACCGATCAATCGCTATATTTTTTATAGCTGCTTACGCACTATCTACCTGGGCTACAGCTCAAAACACCTGTAAATTCGGCAATACCTGCAACCAGCGAGACGGGACGCTCAGGGAGCGACCGGATTGTTGGCCTCGGCCTGCAGACGCCGGTATTTTTGCCACAAAGTTTCCTGGTCTTCAATGAACTTCGGGTTGACGGGAATACAGGACACGGGGCAAACTTGAACACATTGCGGCTCATCGAAGTGGCCGACGCATTCGGTGCATTTGTGGGGGTCGATCTCGTAGATCTCGGAGCCAAGATAAATGGCCTCGTTGGGGCACTCGGGCTCACACACATCGCAGTTGATGCAGTCGTCGGTGATGATCAAAGCCATGGCTTACCATCCGCAACAGTGACAAAAGTATTCGGGCTAAACAACATGGTACGAATTATCGGCGTTTCGGTATAGCCCGGGGCAAACACCCTATTTACAGCATGACTACTCATTGCGCCTCCCTGCATAGCCTCGACACCCGGACGCTGATCACCGCTTATCGCCGGCGGGATCTCTCGCCGGTCGAGGTCATGCAATCGGTTCTGGACCACATCGCCCAGTGGGAGCCCCACATCCATGCCAGCTACCTGCTGCGCGCCGAGCTGGCCCTGGACGGCGCCCGGGCGTCCGAGGCACGCTGGCGACGCGGGGAACCCTGTGGCCTGCTTGACGGTATTCCCGTCACCATCAAGGAAAACATCGCCACCCTGGGCGACCCGATGCCGTTGGGGACCCTCGCTACAGACCTGAGCCCCGCCATGGCAGATGCGCCACCGGCTGCCCGCCTGCGGGCAGCCGGCGCCGTCATGGTTTGCAAAACCACCATGCCGGACTACGGCATGCTGTCCAGCGGCTTGTCCAGCTTTCACCCCCTCTCGCGCAACCCCTGGGATGTGCGCAAAACCCCCGGAGGCTCCAGCGCGGGCGGCGGGGCCGCGGCCGCTGCGGGCTACGGCCCGTTGCACATCGGTACGGACATCGGTGGTTCATTGCGCCTGCCGGCGGGCTGGTGCGGCATTTTCAGCCTCAAACCCAGCCTGGGCCGTGTGCCGATTGACCCGCCCTACACCGGCCGTGCGGCAGGCCCCATGACGCGCACCGTGAGCGATGCGGCGCTCATGATGCAGGTGCTGGCACAAGCGGATCCCCGCGACAGCATGAGCTTGCCCGCGCACACCATTGACTGGAACGAATTTGACCAAGGCGCGGGCGTGTTGCGTGGCCTCCGGATAGGCTTGATGATGGATGCCGGTTGTGGCCTGCCGGTCGAACCCGAAGTTCGTGCCGCGGTCGAGCGTGCGGCCTGGTTGCTTGAACGCGCAGGCGCCCTCGTGGAACCCATGGCGGCGTTCATGACCCCGGCCATGCTGGAAGGCATGGACCACGCCTGGCGCATGCGCTCGCACATCGACTTGTCAGCCCTGTCAGCGGAGAAAAAAGCCACCGTGCTGCCCTACATTCAGCAATGGGCAGACAGTGCAGCCAGCATGACCGGTCCGCAAACCTTTCAGGCATTCAGCCAGTTTCATGCCACCCGCGTGGCGTGCGTGAGGGCCTGCCAGGCATTTGACTTTGTCATCTCGCCCACCTCGCCCATGCCGGCGTTTGATGCCGAACTCCCATCCCCCACGAACGATCCGCTGCGGCCACTGGAACACATCGGCTTCACGGTGCCATTCAATATGTCAGAACAACCGGCGGCGTCCATCAACTGTGGCTACACGTCCAGCGGCTTGCCGATTGGCCTGCAGATTGCGGGACAGCGTTTTGATGATTTAGGCGTGTTGCGGGTGGCCAGGGCCTTTGAGTTGCTGCGGGACCCACAACGACCTTGGCCAACACCCCCTGTTGGCTGAAAAACAGAGGCCGCAAAAACAGAACTAGCGCCCCTCGGGCTTCTCCAGCGCGAGCGCCTCCCGCTGGGCGAGCCTGATTTGATCGTAGGTGGGCTGCGCAGGCATCCCCCCCAAATGCTGGGTATCAGCCCACGTGATGATGCGCGGGGTGTCGCCGTCCATGCGAACCCGGTTCAGCCCGGCGTTGGGGATGACGCTCTGGCGTGGACCGGACAGCGGCAACTGATGGGCCGTGCGATAAATCATGTCCAGCACACCACCGTGCGTCACCACCAACAGCGTCTGCTGCGGATGGGCCTGCGCCAAACGTCGCAGGGACGCCATCACGCGGGCATGAAACTGCCGGGTGCTCTCGCCACCATCAAACGCAAAATCAGGGTGAAACTTGATCCACTGGGCCCAAGCCTCGGGGTGCTGCACTTGGATATCAGGTGCCCGCATGCCATCGACCGCACCAAAGTTTTGCTCCCGCAAGGCGGGCTTCAACACCAGATCGCCCGCAAACGAATGCAGGCGTTGCTGGCTGATGGGCAAAGCCGTTTGCTGCGTGCGCGTCAGGTCGCTGCTGAGCAGCAGATGCGCCCCCTCGCCCGCCAGCCTCAGACCCAGACGCCTCGCCTGCTCATGCCCCACAGCATTGAGAGGTGTGTCCACCTGCCCCTGAAAACGCAGTTCTCGGTTTGCGTCAGTTTCACCATGGCGGATGAGGATGAACTCGGTCATGACCTGTGCGGGTCACTCCCCGATGTCGTCGTCCATCGGTTCTTCAGCCGCCTTGACAATCATCACCGGCACGCCTGACGCATGCAGTACCTCGTTGGACACCGAACCCAGGAGCGCACTGCGCAAGCTGCTCATGCCGCTGGCCCCCATGACCACCAGATCGCATTCAAAGCGCTCCAGAATATCAATCAAGGTGTGCGCAGGGTCGCCGGATGCCACTTCGCATTCATAAGGAATCGCCGCCTCTTTCAGCAAGACCTCGGCCGCTTCCAGCGTGTGGGCACCGGCGGCGGCACTCACTTGCTCGATCACCTGCGGGTCATGCGCCACCACCAGCTCATACAGGGTGGCAGGCTCCTGGACATTGGCCAGCACCACGCTCGTGTCAAGACCGGCTTGCGCCATGCGAATGGCGAAGCGGACCGCCTCCAGAGAAACCGCAGAACCATCCACGGGCAGTAGTATTTTCATTTTGTGCTCCAACTTGAATGTGACATCGAACACATCAAGCGTAGGGCACCTGCACCGCGTACCGCTTGAGGTAAGTCAATATACGCCTGTCTTGGCGGGCGCGGCCTGATGTGAGGGCTCTGCCCGGCTCACGGCTTAGCCACGGTTCGCACTTTGGCCATCAGGCGCTCGTTCACCACGGGGGAAACAAACTTGTCCACTTCGCCCCCCAGCGTGGCAATTTCCCGCACAAAGGTGCTGGAGACGAACTGGTATTTGTCACTGGGCGTCAAAAACACCGTTTCCACGTGGGGCATCAGGCTGCGATTCATGCCTGCCAACTGGAACTCGTAGTCAAAGTCGGTCACGGCGCGCAGGCCGCGCACCATGGCCTTGGCGCCTTGCGCCACGACAAAGTCCCGCAGCAGACCCGAAAAACTGGCGACTTCCACCTGCGGGTAATCCTTGACGGCTTCGCGGGCCATGTCCATGCGCTCGTCCAGCGAAAACAGGGCTTTTTTGTGGTGACCCGCGGCCACCGCCACGATGACGTGGCCAAACAGTTGCGTCGCCCGGCGCACGATGTCTTCATGACCCAGCGTCATCGGGTCGAAAGTGCCGGGGTAAACGGCGATCACGTTGTTGGCCATGGTGTGTCTGCAGGTCGGTTGAGGGAGAAGCGGGCTAGCCCGCGCGCTTGAGCAAATGGGCGTGCACGGCGCCCGCCTTCAGGTGGCGGTGAACGGTCAGGCCGGCACTCTCCAATTGGGCATCCGTCCACAGCGTGGGCGCTTCCAGGTAGACAAACCCATCCAGCGTGACCGCACGACCGGCTGCCAGCACAGCGCCTTCAAACAACGCCGAGTCAAACGGCGGGTCAACCAACACGAGGTCCATGCTGGCCGCGTCCATGTGCTTGATGGCAGCGATGCCGTCGCCGCGCACAATTTGGGTGGCACTGGCCTGGAGCTGGGTCTGCACGCGCTTGAGTTGCGCGACCAGGGCCGGGTCCTGCTCGACCAGCGTCACCTCTTTGGCACCGCGCGAGGCGGCTTCAAAGCCCAGGGCCCCGGTGCCGGCAAAGGCATCGATGCAGCGCCAGCCGGTCAGGTCCTGGCCCAGCCAGTTGAACAGGGTTTCGCGCACCCGGTCCGGAGTGGGGCGCAGTCCGGGGCGGTCGGCCACGGCGAGTTTGGTGCGTTTCCACTGGCCGCCGATGATGCGAACCTCATGGGCTAGCGGGGGGCTGTGACGGGGGACGCGGGGTTTGCGGGGGGCTTCAGATTTTTTTGATTTCATTGTCAAAGCTTAACGGAGAAAAAGGACTGGCGGGAGCGCTCACTTGGCGGCGTCGGTGGCACCCAGGATAACGGTCACCAGCCGGTCCGGGTGTACCACGCGGGCAAAGGCCCGCTGGATGTCTTTGACCGTGACCTTCTCCACGCGCTGCGTCCAGGTGTCCAGGTAAGTGAGTGGCAGTTTGTTCCACGCGATGTTGGCGACGTTGTCGAGCAGCTTGCGGTTGCTGTCCACCCGCAGCGCAAAGCCGCCAATCAAGTTGTCTTTGGCCGCCTGCAACTCGGCCTCGGTGGGGCCGTTGGCGACAAAATCGGCTAGCACGTCGCCTGACACCTTCACCGCCTGGTCAGCCTGGTCGGGCCGGGTTTGCAGACCCACGGTGAACGCGCCCGCGTGCAGACCCGGCGAAAAATAGCTGTACACGCTGTAGCTCAAGCCACGTTTTTCACGCACTTCGGTGGTCAGGCGCGAGACAAAGCCGCCCCCGCCCAAAATATAGTTGCCCACGGTGAAGGCGAAGAAGTCCGGGTCATCGCGCTTGTAGCCAGGCTGCCCGATCAGCACCTGCGCCTGCGCCGAGTCAAACGCGATGCGCTGCTCGACGGGCTTGTCCAGCGGCACGACGTCGGCCACGACGGGCAAGGCGGGGCAGGCGGCGGGCGTTGAACCCGCTGGCGACAGGCGCGCAAACAGCTGGGTCACCAGGTCATCGGCCTGGGCCCGGTTGACGGCGCCTACCAGGGTCACCTTGGCGCGGCACGGCTGAATGAGCGCGCCATACACCGCCTTCATGTCGTCCACACCGATGCGGGCCAGGGTGTCTTGCGTCATTTCAAAGCCGTAGGGGTGGGCGCCGTACACCGCCTGGCTGAACGCGCGCCCGGCCAGGGTGGCGGGGCGGGTATTGGCCTCTTTGAGGGCAGCATTCAGGGTTTCGCGTTCCCGCAGCCAGATGGCCTGCGGGAAGGCGGGCTCGCCGAGTTGGCGGGCCGCCAGGTGCACGGCTTTGCCCAGCAGGTCCGGGTAGGTCAGCGAGCGCAATGAAAAACTCAGGCGGTCCGCGCTGGCGCTGGCGCCAAACGAGGCACCGAGGTCGGCCCAGGCCTCACCCAAGACGTTTTCATCCAATGCGGGCTCGGTGCCGCCTGCACTCTGGCGGGCCAACACGCCCTTGCCCGCCATGCCAGCGGTCACGCTGGCCAGCCCGGCTTGACCAGGAGGGTCACGGCGACTGCCGGCGTCAAAGTCAATCTGCAGGTCCAGCATGGGAATGACCGGGCTGGAGGCCAAAAATACCTGCACGCCCGAGGTCTGCGTCCACTGCTCGATGGGAATGCCCGCCACCGCATAATTTATAGAAAAAAGGCCTGTAGCCCCCGTCAATAGTGCGCAAGCAGCTATATTTTTAATAGTATTCATGGCGTCTTTTCGTAGGCGTATTCAATGCCGGGCGCCCGGTGGGGGCGTGCGTGGTTTGCGGGTTTTGTCCAGCGGCTGGGGCTGCAGCGCCGCCACGGTGAGCTGATCGTCGCCAAAGTATTGGGCCGCCACCGCCTTGACCTGCTCGGCCGTCACGGCCCGCAGCCGGGCAATCAGGCGCTCGTCCGCGTCCAGCGGCAAGCCCTGCACCCAGTCACTGCCCAACTCACGGGCCTGGTTGAACACCGAGTCGAGCTTGTAGACCTCACCGGCCACCCACTGCGTCTTCACGCGGTTGAGTTCGGCCTCGGTCACGCCCTCGCGGGCGACGCGGGCCACCTGCTCGCGCAGGGCGGCCTCGACTTGCTGCACGGTCTTGCCTTGCGCCGGAATGCCCTCCAGCATGAACAACTGGGGGCCGCGCCCCATCAGGCCATTGTGGGCCCCGGCACTGTCGGCCACCCGGTTGTCGCCCTGCGTCAGCGCGCGGTCCAGGCGAGCGCCGCTGTAGCCGTCCAGCACGGCGGAGAGCACGGTCAGCGCCACGGCATCGTTGTCGGCCGGGGTTGGCGGGGTGGCATCCAGCGACTGCAAGGCAGGCACCTTGAACGCCATGGAGAGATAAGCCTGCTCGGCAGGCGCCTTGAAATCCAGGCGCCGGATGCCGGCCTGCACCGGCTCCTCGCGCGGCTTGCGCACCGGCACCGGCCGCGCGGGCAAGGCACCGTAATAGCGCTCGGCCAGGCGGCGCACCTGCGCCACATCGACGTCACCCGCCACCACCACGGCCGCATTGGCGGGTACATACCAGCGCCGGTAAAAGTCCCGCGCATCATTGGGCGTCAAGGCCTGCAGGTCGCTCATCCAGCCCACCACCGGGCGCCGGTAGGGGGAGGCGACAAAAACAGCCGCCGCCTGCGCTTCATTCATCAGGGCCCGGGGGTTGTCTTCGGTGCGCATGCGGCGCTCTTCCTTGACCACCTCCAGCTCTTTGGCAAATTCTTCATCCGCCCACTGGTTGTGCATGAAGCGGTCGGCTTCGAGCTTCATCACGTCTTCCAGGCGATTCGAGGGAATCTGCTGGTAATAGCCCGTGTAGTCCTTGCTGGTGAAGGCGTTCTCGCGCCCGCCCAGCGCGGCCACCCGGCGCGAGAACTCGCCTGGTTTCACCGTGGCTGTGCCCTTGAACATCATGTGTTCCAGCACATGGGCCACGCCCGAGGTGCCATCCACCTCGTCCATCGACCCCACCCGCACCCACAGCATGTGAACCGCTGTGGGCGCGCGCCGGTCGGGTTTGACGATGACCGTCAGGCCGTTGGCGAGGGTGAACTGTTCGATCTGGGGGACTGTCTGGGCGTGGACGTTCAGGGTGAACAGCGAGCCCAGCAAGAGGGGGGGAAGTGTGAAAAGGCGGGTGAGGAAACGGGTGATGGGACGGGCGTGGGGAGGTGTCATGGGTCGTTTCATAGAATGGTGTGATTCTAAGAACCCACCCAATGTTCAGTTTTTTCAAAAAAAAACCCCCAGCCCCCCTCCCGACGACGTCTCCAGAGGCCACGCCAGCGGCTTTGACGCCTGCCGAACTGCCCTCTGCAACGCCAGTTGCCACGCCCTTCACGCCGCCTGCTGAGGCCATCAGGCCGCCGCCGACTGCGGCACCGACTCCGGCTTCCATCGCCGTGACCGTCCCTGTGGTGACCGCGGCGCCCGAGCGCAAGACCTGGCTCAACAAGCTCACCGCGGGCCTGCGCAAGACCGGTGCCAGCATTGCCACCGTCTTCACCGGCACCCAGATTGACGACGCGCTGTATGAAGACCTGGAGTCCGCCCTGCTGATGGCCGACACCGGCGTCAAGGCCACGCAGCACCTGCTGGACGACCTCAAGCGCCGCGTCAAGGAAGCCAAAGCCACCGACCCGGCCGCCGTCAAGGCGCTGTTGGTCGAGTCCATCACCAGCCTGCTGCTGCCCCTGGAAAAGTCGCTGGTCATCGGGCAGCACAAACCCACCGTCATCATGGTGGCGGGCGTCAATGGCGCGGGCAAAACCACCTCCATTGGCAAGCTCACACGCCATCTGTCCGCCCAGGGCGCCAGCGTCTTGCTGGCCGCGGCCGACACCTTCCGGGCAGCGGCCCGCGAGCAACTCAGTGTGTGGGCCGAGCGCACCACGGTCGACATCATCAGCCAGGAAGGCGGCGACCCCGCTGCCGTGAGCTTCGATGCCGTCGCCGCTGGCAAGGCGCGCGGACGTGACGTGGTGCTGGTGGATACCGCCGGGCGCCTGCCAACGCAGCTGCACCTGATGGAAGAGCTGAAAAAAATCAGGCGTGTGGTGCAAAAGGCCGACGCCACGGCACCGCATGAAGTGCTGCTGGTGATTGACGGCAACACCGGGCAAAACGCGCTCACCCAGGTCAAAGCCTTTGACGATGCCTTGCAGCTCACCGGCCTGATCATCACCAAGCTCGACGGCACGGCCAAAGGCGGCGTGCTGGCGGCCATCGCGCGCGAGCGGCCCGTCCCCGTGTACTTCATTGGCGTGGGCGAAAAACTCGAAGACCTTGAAACCTTCAACGCGCGTGAATTTGCGCAGGCACTGTTGTCATGACCCTCTCACTTTCCCGCCGCCAGGCCATCGCCCTCATGGGCACAGCGCTGAGCACCCCCTTGTGGGCCCAGGGCCGCACCGACTGGTCTGCCACGCTGGCCCGTGCCCGTGGCCAAACCGTGTATTTCAATGCCTGGGCGGGCAGCGAGAACATCAACGCCTATTTGCAGTGGGCCGGGGCCGAGGTGCAAAAACGCCATGGCGTGAAACTCGAACACGTGAAAATCACCGACACCGGCGACGTTGTGAAACGCGTGCGCAATGAAAAAGCGGCTGGCAAATTGGCCGATGGCTCGGTGGACCTGGTCTGGATCAACGGCGAGAACTTTTTGGCGATGAAGCGCGAGGCCCTTTTGTTTGGCCCGTTTGCCGAGAGTTTGCCCAACTTTGCGTATGTGGACGTGCAGGGCAAGCCCACCACCCGCCTCGACTTCTCCGAACCAGTGGAAGGCCTGGAAGCACCCTGGGGCATGGCCCAACTCACTTTTTTTGCCGACACCCAGCGGGTGCCCAAGCCACCACGCAGCATGGCCGAATTGCTGGCGTTTGCCAAAGCCAACCCCGGCCGCGTGAGTTACCCGCGCCTGCCGGACTTTCATGGCGCCACCTTTGTCAAACAGGCGCTGCTGGAAGTCAACGCCGACCGCAGCGCCATTTACAAACCCGCAACACCCGAGGCGCTGACCAAAGCCACCGTCCCCTTGTGGGCCTACCTGGATGCGCTGCACCCGCACCTCTGGCGCGCCGGACGGCAGTTTCCGCAAACGGCTGCCGCCGTGCGCCAGATGATGGCGGACGGCGAGCTGCTGCTGGCCTTCACCTTCAACCCCAATGAAGCTGCGAACGAAATAGCCGCCAGCCGCCTGCCCACCAGCGTAGATAGCTATCAATTCAATAGCGGAACAATTGGCAACACGCACTTCGTGGCAATTCCGTTCAACGCCCGGGCCAAGGAAGGCGCCCAGGTGGTGGCGAACTTTCTGCTCAGCCCCGAGGCGCAGGCGCGCAAGGCCGACATCCATCAATGGGGTGACCCCACCGTGCTGGCCCTGGACAAACTGCCGCCCGCAGAACGCGCCCGCTTTGCCGTCAAGCCCCTGCCCGGCCAGGTAGGAAAAGCCATGCCCACTCTGCCCGAGCCGCACGGCAGCTGGGTGGAACCGCTGGAACGCGAGTGGCTAAAACGTTACGGCCAGTCGTGATTTAGAAGGGCACAAGCTCCGGCAACACGATAAACTGCGCCATGCCGGAAATCCTCCACCAACTTGCCGACCTGACCGCCCTGCGCGACCGCGATGCGCTTGACATCGCCTTGGTGAGGGCTGTCAGCGACTTGCTGACGCCACGAACGGTGGCGATTTTCCGGGTAGTGGGTGAGGCAGACAATGGCCACTGGCTGACGTCGGCCAAACTCGAAACCGGTCAATTGACCCCCACCAGTGACTCCGCCTGGTCCAAGCTGACCTTGTTGCCGCTGCTGGCTGAATTCCCGCTGCGCCAGCAAGCCACGGTTTCAAGGCAGGTCACGCAAACCGACAGTGGCCCCCACGTGACGGTGTTTCCGCTGACCGGCCATGCGGGCGCCGCGGCGGTCCTCGAAATAGCGACCGATGAGCCCATGCCCAAAGACCAGGTTCATCTGGTGAGCGGCGTGCTTCGGCTGTACCAGAATTTTCAGGGTTTGCTGGACTACGGCGAGCGCGATGCGCTGACCGACCTGCTCAACCGCAAAACCTTTGACGGCGCTTTTCTGAAAGCCACCCTTGAACAGGACATGGCGGTGAGCACCGATCCGGATGACCGCCGCTCTTTGACGGGTGCAGGCAGCTACTGGCTGGGCATGATCGATATCGACCACTTCAAACGCGTTAACGACAATTTCGGCCACCTGATCGGCGATGAAGTGCTGTTGCTGCTGGCGCGGCTGATGCGCGCGAGTTTTCGCTTTCATGACCAGCTTTACCGTTTTGGCGGCGAAGAATTTGTGGTGCTCATGCGCTGCAACGGCGAGTCCGAGGCGGTGCGCGCGCTGGAGCGGCTGCGGGCCACCACTGAAAACCATGTTTTCCCCCAAGTGGGCCACATCACCATCAGCATCGGGTTTTCCGAGATCAGGACCGGCGACTCTCCCAGCAGCGCGTTCGAACGCGCCGACAAGGCGGTCTACTACGCCAAGGCCCATGGCCGCAACCAGGTGAGCAGCTACGCCGCCCTGATTGCGAGCGGCGACCTGGTCGACCAGGCGGCCAACGTGGGCGACATGGAACTGTTCTAGGCGCCAGCGCGCGACCCGCCACTGTGGGTACACTTGCGCGCCATGAATACCCTGCTCCCCCACATTCAAATCGAAAGCGCCCCCAACCCGACTGCCGCCGTTATCTGGCTGCATGGCCTGGGCGCTGACGGCAACGACTTTGCCGGCCTGGTGCCCGAACTCGACCTTGCGGCCTGCCCGCCCATTCGCTTCATTTTCCCGCACGCCCCCACGATGCCCGTCACCCTCAACGGGGGCTATGTCATGCCCGCGTGGTACGACATTGTGGGCTCCGATCTGGTCAGCCGCCAGGACGCGATGGGCATCCAGAAGTCGGCCCACGCCATTGCGCTGCTGATCGAGCGCGAAGTGGCCCGCGGCATCCCCAGCGAGCACATTGTGCTGGCCGGTTTCTCGCAAGGCTGCGCCATGGCGCTGCACACCGGCCTGCGCTTTCCGCAGCGGCTGGCCGGCATCATGGCCTTGTCAGGCTACCTGCCATTGGCCGAGACGCTGGCGGCCGAGCGCGCGAGCGCCAACGCCCACACCCCCATCTTCATGGCTCACGGCAACATGGACACCGTGGTCCTACCTGCCCGTGGCGAAGCCTCGCGCGACCTGCTCAGCCAACTGGGCTACCCGGTGCAATGGCACAGCTACCCCATGCCCCACAGCGTGCACCCGCGCGAAGTGGCCGACATCTCGGTCTTTCTGGCCCGCGTATTGGGCCAGGGCAACGATGCAGTTTGAAACACGAACCGGGCAACCCCAAGAACCCGTGCTGGGCATTGACTTCGGCACCTCCAACTCGGCTGCGGCCCTCATAGGCCGCGACGGCCAGCTGTGCGTGATCCCGCTGGACGGCACCAGTGCCGCCATGCCCACCGCCCTGTTCTTTTCCCACGAAACCCACACCACGCTGTACGGCTCGCAGGCCATGCAGGCCTACCTCAGTGGCGTGGAGGGGCGGCTGATGCGCTCCATCAAGAGCCTGCTGGGCAGCAAGCTGATGGACGAGCAAACGATGGTCAACGGCCAAATCGTGAGCTTTTTTGAGATCGTGGTGATGTTCTTCAAGGAACTCAAGGCGCGTTGCGAAGCCCATGTGGGCTACGAGATTCACAGCGTCATGCTGGGCCGCCCCGTGCATTTTGTAGACGACGACCTGGAGCGCGACGACCTGGCCCAGACCACGCTGGGGCGCGCTGCGCAGGCGGCGGGCTTCACCCACATCGACTTCCAGCTGGAGCCGATTGCGGCGGCGTTTGACTTTGAGCAGCGCGTCACCACCGACACCACCGCCCTGGTGGTGGACATTGGCGGCGGCACGTCCGACTTCACCGTCATCCGCCTGCTGCCCGACCAGGCGCCCACGTCGGACCGCTCGGGCGACATTCTGGCCACCACCGGCGTTCATCTGGGCGGTACCGATTTCGACCGCCTGCTCAACCTGAGCCACGTGATGCCCTTGCTGGGCTACAAGCACATCGGGCCCAGCGGGCGCCAGGTGCCCAACAGCGTGTTTTTCGACCTCTGCACCTGGCACCTGATCCACCACGCCTATTCGCGCAAGAACATGCACTTTGCGCGCGAGTTGTGGACGTCTTATGCCGACCAGGCGTTGCATGCTCGCCTGATCCGGGTGCTGGAGGGCCAGGAAGGGCACCGCATCCTGGCCAGCGTGGAGACGGCCAAGATTGCCTGCTCCATCGCCCACGACAGCGCCACGGTGGACATGGGCTTCCTGTTCACCGCCAAAGACGCGCCCGAACAGCGCACCACCCTGGCCCCGGTCATCACGCCGTCCAGCATGGGCGAGGCGTTGACCCCGTCGCTGGACCAGGTGGTGCAGTGTGCTCTGGCTTGCGTGAAGGCGTCCGGTCTGGCTGCCGTGGACGTGGTCTACCTCACGGGCGGTTCGTCGGCACTGCAGCCTTTGATGGACGCGCTGCAAGTGGCGCTGCCCCAGGCGACGCTGGTCAAGGGCAATCTGTTTGGCGGCGTGGCCGCCGGGCTGGCCTACGCCGGTGCGGCGAGTCGCTATTAAATTGATAGCTACTTGCGCACATGACACGGCGGCTACAGGCACTTTTCTTATAAATTGACCGCGTGAAGCCAGGTCCACACCCGCCCCACCACACGCCAGCAGCCCTGGCGTTGCTGGTGGCAGTGGGCGTGCCGCTGGTGTGGAGCTTGTGGGCCGCCGTGGCCGCCGGATGGCATGCCGCCGCCTGGCACGACCTGCTGGACCAGCCCCAAACGGCGCGCGCCCTGGGCATGAGCCTGTGGACCGGGCTGCTGTCGACCCTGCTGGCGGTGGCCGGTGCCGCGGTTATTTTGTCCCGCAGCTTTGGACAAGCCCGGTGGGCACGGCAGGTGCGCCTGCTGGCCCCCTTGCTCGCCCTGCCCCATGCTGCGTTTGCCATTGGGCTGGCCTTTTTGATCGCCCCCAGCGGCTGGCTGCTGCGCGCCTTGTCGCCCTGGGCCACCGGGCTGGACGCGCCGCCGCCCTGGCCCACCACGCAAGACCCCTGGGGGTTGGGCCTGATCGCCGTGCTGGTGTTCAAGGAAATTCCTTTTCTGCTGTGGGCCGCGGCCACCCAGATGCAACGCGCCGACGTCGCCCACACCTGGCGCCGTGAACTGGAGGTCGCCCGCAGCATGGGCTACAGCCCGCGCGTGGCCTGGTGGCGCGTGCTGTGGCCCCAGCTCTGGCCGCGACTGCGCTGGCCCATGCTGGCGGTGCTGGCCTACAGCCTGACCGTGGTGGACATGGCGCTGGTGATCGGCCCGACCTCCCCGCCCACACTGGCCGTGCTCGCTTGGCAGTGGTTGCTGGATGGCGATGTGGCGGTCAACGCCCGTGGCGCCGCTGCGGCCTGGGCGCTGGCGGCGCTGCTGGCGACCGTCGCGGGGGTGTTGTGGCCCTTGCCCCGGCTGTTGCTGTGGCGCACCCGCTGGACCACCGGCACACGAGGCCGCACCGGTCACCATGGCACGGGCCCGGGCGCGTTTGACGCCTTGCTGGGCGTCTACCTGGCGGTGATACTAGCGCTGGCGCTGGGCAGCGTGTCGGGCATCTGGCCCTTTCCTGCCTGGCTGCCACAGGCCTTCACCGGCCAGGCCTGGGCGTCGGTGGGGGGCAGCCTGGGCACGGTGGGCACAACCCTGACCCTGGCCCTGGGCAGCGCCCTGGCCGCGCTGCTGTGGTCGGTGGCCTGGCTAGAGTGGGCACCGCCGCGCTGGGTGGCGCGCCTGCGGCCGGTCATGTACCTGCCGCTGGTCTTGCCGCCGGTGTTGTGGGTGGTGGGCATTCACGGCATGACCTTGCACTGGGGCCTGGACACCACCTGGGCCGGCGTGTGGCTGGCACACACGCTGGCCGTCCTGCCCTATGTGCTGATTGCACTGAGCCCGGCGTACGTGGGGTTTGACCCGCGCTACCGCCAGATCACGGCCTCGCTGGGGCTGGGGCGCGGCGTATTTTTGTGGCGGGTGAAGTGGCCGCTGTTGCGAACCGCCCTGTACGGCGCCCTGGCCGTGGGCTTTGCGGTGAGCGTGCCACAGTACCTGCCCACCCTGTTTGTCGGCGCGGGCCGCTTCGCCACCGTCACCACGGAGGCCGTGACGCTGGCCTCCGGCGCACAACGCTCGCTGGTGGCGGCCTACGCCGCGCTGCAATGGCTGCTGCCGGTGCTGGTGTTTGCCCTGGCAGCGTGGCTGGGCCAGGCTCGCCGTTATGGCGCTCGCTAGGCAATTGCGGGACAATGCACCCTTTCCCCAACACCACTTCATGCCCGTCCCCAAGCCCCCTGCCGAGACCCTGCCTGCGCATGAAGAGACGCTGGAGCAGCTGCGTCTGGCCTTGCGCGATCTGCAGGTGATTCTGGAGAGTGCGGGCGTCGGCATTGCGTTCATCAAGCAGCGCCTCGTTGTCCGCTGCAACCAGCGCTTTGCCGAGATCTATGGTTTTGCCTCGGTGGAAGACGCCATAGACACACCCAGCGGGTCGCTGTACCCGGACCAAACCGCGTTTCATGCCCTGGGCGAAGCCGCCTACCCCGTGATGGCCCAAGGCCTGGCCTACAAGGCCGAGGTACGGATGAAGCACCGTGACGGGTACCATTTCTGGACCAACCTGACCGGCAAACTGGTCAACCCCGCCGACACTGATGCCGGTTCGATCTGGATCGTGGACGACATCAGCGAACAAAAAGAGGCGAAGGAACAGGTCGAGCTGCTGCTGGCCGAGCAGAGCCTGATTCTGAACAACGCGATGGTGGGCATCACCTTCCTGCGCGACCGCAAGATCACCCGCTGCAATGCGGCCTTCGAGCACATTCTGGGGTACGAACCGGGTGAACTGCACGGCAGTTCGTCGCGTCAGTGGTACTTGTCGGAACAGGATTGGCTGGACGCCGCCTACCGCTGGCAAGCCCCCTTTGCCGCCGGCCATGGATTTGAGGGTGAAATGGTCTTGTGCAAGAAAGACGGTTCGGCGCTGACTTGCGAAGTTCGCGCCAAGGCCGTCGACCCCGGTGATCCCGATCGGGGCTCCATCTGGATCACGCTGGACATCACCGCCCGCAAGCAGGCTGAAAACGAGTTGATCCAGGCTCGCGCCCACCTGGAACAACTGGTCGAGCAACGCACCCAGGAACTCAGCCAGACGGTGCTGGCGCTGGAGCAAAAAGCCCTCGAACAAAAAGAGGCCGAAGCCCACATCCAGCGGCTGGCGCATTTTGATGCGCTCACCGGCCTGCCCAACCGCAGCTTGCTGGCAGACCGCTGCCTGCATGACATCTCGTTTGCGCGCCGGCATGGCCAATCGGTGGCCCTGATTTTTCTGGACCTGGACCACTTCAAAAACGTCAATGACTCGCTGGGGCACCGTGTGGGTGATGAGGTGCTGGTGGCCCTGGCAGAGCGCCTGACCCGGACGGTGCGCGAGCAGGACACGGTCTCGCGCCTGGGAGGCGATGAGTTCATCCTGCTGCTGCCCGACACCGATGCCAACGGCGCGGCCAACGTCGCCCAGAAAATACTGCAGGCTGCCTCACTTCCGTTTCAGATCGAGCAACATGAGCTCACCGTGACGCCGTCCATCGGCATTGCGCTCTTTCCCAAAGATGGCGAGGATCTGGACACCCTGTCCAAATGCGCCGATGCCGCGATGTACCGCGCCAAGGAGGACGGTCGCAACCACTACCGCTTTTACACTCCTGACATTCAGGCCCATTCGGACCGTGCGCTGCTCCTGGACAACGCCTTGCGCCGCGCGCTGGAGCGCAACCAGCTTGAACTGCACTACCAGCCCCAAATATCGCTGGAGACCGGACAAACCGTGGGAGTGGAAGCCTTGCTGCGCTGGACCCACCCGGAGTTGGGCAGCGTGCCGCCCGGTGAGTTCATTCCCGTGGCCGAAGGCAACGGCCTGATCATGCCCATTGGCGAGTGGGTGCTTCGCACCGCAGTCAACCAGCTGGCGCAGTGGATCGGGCGGGGCATGGCGCCCATCACCATCGCGGTGAATTTATCGTCGGTGCAGTTTCGCCATGCCGACCTGCCCCAGCTGGTGAGCAGCATTCTGGAAGAAGCCGGGCTGCCCGCGCATTTGCTGGAACTGGAGCTGACCGAAGGCGTGGCGATGACGCACCCGCTGGCGGCGATTGCGGTGATGAATGACCTGCACCAGCGCGGGGTACGCCTGTCGATTGATGACTTTGGCACCGGCTATTCGTCGCTCAGCTACCTCAAGCGCTTTCGGGTTTACAAACTCAAGATCGACCAGTCTTTTGTGCGCGACATCACCGAAGACCCCGATGACAAAGCCATCGTGGGGGCCATCATCAGCATGGCCGACAGCCTGGGCCTGGAAACCATTGCCGAAGGCGTGGAGACCGAGGGCCAGCTGGAGTTTCTGCGCGCCCGCGGCTGCAAGGAGGTGCAGGGCTACTTCTTCAGCCACCCCGTGCCCGCCGCCGCATTGGAAAACTACGTGCGCGAACTGACGCTCAAGGCCGCCCGATGACGGCCGCTTGCTAACGCGTTATTTGCTGGCCGCTTTGGCAGGCGCTGCGGCGCCTTTGGCGGCCGGGGTTGCCACCGGTGCAGGACCCGTGGGGACGCCCAGACGCTTGGCAATGGACTGCTCCAGCGCCTTCACCTTGGGGTCCACCGAGCCCCGCACGTCGGCCACCAGTTTTTCAACCAGCGACTTTTCCATCTCGCCGCCCATCTGCGCGAACTTGCGGTTCACGGGGGACTCAAAAATGGCAATCAGTTGCTTGAGTTCGTCCTCGGTGAATTTCTCGTCCAGCAGCACACCGATGGTGGACGGCGCCAGCTTGATCGCGCTCGTGCGCACCATCGGCACGGTTTCGTCCACGTATTTCTTCACGTCGGCCTGAATCTCCTTGCCCATCGCCTCGCGCTTCTCGGGGGCGATGCGGGTCTGCAGGACCATGCCGGCCTGCTGCATCA
The DNA here is from genome assembly GCF_056521395.1 of Rhodoferax sp. LS1R11. Classification (NCBI taxonomy): domain Bacteria; kingdom Pseudomonadati; phylum Pseudomonadota; class Betaproteobacteria; order Burkholderiales; family Comamonadaceae; genus Rhodoferax; species Rhodoferax sp. LS1R11. The sequence goes on along the minus strand of NZ_JBWMAW010000003.1, from coordinate 56,638 downwards.
TCTGCGCCGCAGGGCGTTCAGCCAGCGCACGGGCGGCCTGCTCGATGGCGGGTTGCTGCAGCTGCAAGACCTTGGCAATCAGCTCTTTCTTGGCCGGGGTGGACTCGGCGTGCACGCCAAATGCGGCGGCCATCAGGGCCACGATCAATAACTTCTTCAAAATACGACCTCCTTGATATTCAATTCATGCCTCCCGCCAACCGCGTGCAGCAGTGGAAGACCCCTGATGCATTATCACGCTGCCGTGTGACAAGACCCGACAATAGCCGCATGAGCCTTGACATCACGCTAAACCATCTGTGCACGCCCGGCGCCACGCTGCTGCGCGGGCTGCGCCTGCAGGTCCCCGGCGGCGTCATCCACACCGTGATGGGCGTCAGTGGTTCAGGCAAATCCAGCCTGCTGGCTGCGGTGTGCGGTACCCTGCCTGAGGGACTCACGTTTGAGGGCGACATCTCGCTTGACGGCGCCCGCATCGACCACCTGCCCACCGAACGCCGACAGGTGGGCATTCTGTTTCAGGACGACTTGCTGTTTGCCCACATGACCGTGCGTGAAAACCTGTTGTTTGCTGTGCCGCCCGGACCAAAGACCGCGCGCGCCAGTGCCGTCACGCAAGGCTTGCAGGACCTGGAGCTGCTGGCCTTTGCGGACGCCGACCCGGCCACGCTCTCGGGCGGCCAACGCGCGCGCGTGGCGCTGATGCGTGCGCTGCTGGCACAGCCCCGCGCCTTGTTGCTGGACGAGCCCTTCTCCAAACTGGATGCCGCCCTGCGCGAGCGCACGCGCCGTTTTGTGTTTGATTTGGTCAGAAAACGCCAGATTCCCGTCCTGATGGTGACGCACGACCTCAGCGATGTGGCCGACCCGGCCCACCTCACGCAACTCAACGCCTCCTGAACCTGCCGCCTTACCGTCTACCCATGCTTGACCGCGCCGCCACCGCCCTCATCAAACCCGTCATCACCCGCCTGGCCAAGGTCTTGTGGCGGGCGGGCGCCAGCGCCAACCAGATCACCGTCGCCGGCTTTCTGATCGGCCTGCTTGCTGCGTTTTTAATAGCTACAGGCGCATATACAGAGGGCGCTGTGGCCATAATGACCTCAAGACTGTGCGACGCGCTGGACGGTGCCGTGGCGCGGCTGACCCAGGCCACGGACCGTGGGGGCTTTCTGGACATTGCGCTGGACTTTTTGTTTTACGCCAGCATCCCGCTGGCCTTTGCACTGGCAGACCCCGCCCGCAACGCCCTGCCCGCGGCGGTGCTGCTGGCAGCCTTCATCGGCACGGGTTCGAGTTTTCTGGCCTTCGCGGTCATTGCCGCCCAGCGCGGCATGCACAGCCTGGCCTACCCCGACAAGTCGTTTTACTTTCTGGGCGGCCTGACCGAGGCCACAGAAACGCTGGCCTTCTTTGTTGCCATGTGCTTCTGGCCGGCGTATTTCATTGAGCTGGCCTACGGGTTTGCCGCACTGTGCGGCATCACGGTGGCCACCCGCATTTGGTGGGGCTGGCGGGCTTTTTCATGAAAAACCTGGTGTTCCTTGGCACTGGCCCAGCCCACGTGCACGTGTTGTCCACCCTGGCAGCCAAGCCCATGGCAGGCGTGCAAATTACCCTGGTGGCACCGGCCTCGCGCCCCTTATATATGGGCATGTTGGCCGGCTTTGTGGCCGGTCAATACACGCTGGACGAATGCACGATCCCCCTGGAGCCGCTGCTCAAAAACACCGGCATCCGCTGGTTGATGCGCCAGGTGACCGGGCTCCACGCCGCCACCCGCACCCTCACGATGGACGATGGCAGCACGCTGCCCTACGACTGGCTGTCGGTCAATACCAGCCCGGTGCAGGACCGGCCAAAGATCGAGTCCGTCATGCCCGGCGCCCGTGAACACGGCCTGTTCGTGCGTCCCACAGAGGCTTTTGGCGCCTTGTGGCCGCAGGTGGTTGCACTGGCAAGCAGCCGGGCGTTGCGGGTGGCCGTCATCGGCGAGGGCAGCACCGGCATCGAACTGGCCATGGCCATCCGGCACCGCATGCCCGACGCCTCGGTGACGCTGATCACCGGCGGCGACGTGGTGGGCGCCACCCTCACGGCCGCACTGCAACAACGGGTGGCGGCGGCGCTCAAGCGCCGCCACATCATCGTGCTGGCCGACAAGGCGGTGGGCCTCCAGGCGGGCCAGGTCGCGCTGGGATGCGGCGGCCTGCTGAGTTGCGACGTGCCCGTGATCGCTGTTGAGGGTCAAGCCCCGGCCTGGCTGGCTGGCAGCGGCCTGGCGCTGGATAAGCGGGGCGTCGTCACGGTCGATGCCTGCCAGCGCGCCACCAGCCACCCCGAGGTGCTGGCAAGCGATGACACGCACCCGTCCAGCGGCCCCGCGCTGGCGGCCCACCTGGCCGCCGTGGTGGCGGGCATGGCGCCCACACCGCTTCGGTCGCCCAGGAACACCCTGACGTTCGTGTCGTGCGGCGCCCCATCCGCCCTGGCGGGCTGGGGGCCCTACGCCGCACAAGGGCGCTGGGTGGCGTGGCTGAAAGACCGGATGGACCGCAAGACCATCGCCCTGTACCAACGCACCTGACATGGCCCACCACAGCCCCGCCGCCGAGCGCAACGGCCACCCTATCCTGCAAGTGCTCCAGCAAGTGCTGCCCGCACAGGGCACCGCCCTGGAGATTGCCAGTGGCACCGGCCAGCATGTGGCCCTGTTCGCAGCCCACCTGCCCGGCTGGGTGTGGCAACCGTCCGATGCGCAGGATGACTCTTTTGACTCGATCCGTGCCTGGTGCGCCCAGGCCGGTGTGCCCCAGGTCAACGAGCCCGTGGTGCTGGACGTGCTGGCGCCCCAGTGGCCCACCCGCGGCCCGGCCTTCACCCGGCCTTTTGACGCCATCTACTGCGCCAACATGCTGCACATTGCGCCTTGGGCCACCTGTGCGGCCCTGATGCAGGGGGCTTCCAGACACCTGGCCCCCCAAGGCGTGCTCATCGCCTACGGCCCCTACCTGGAGCGCGACGTGCCGACATCCCCCGGCAACCTCGCCTTTGACGAAAGCCTGCGCCAGCGCAACCCGGCCTGGGGCATTCGCCCGCTGGATGCCGTGACGCAGCAGGCCGCGCTGGCAGGCCTGTGCCTGAGCCAGCGGGTTCAGATGTCTGCGAACAATCTGCTGCTGGTCTTCAACCGCCGCGCGACCGGCGCCATGGCAGACGGCACCTCCAAAACGGTCAAAGACCACACCTGACACGGGAGCGGGTGCAGGCCCCGCCCCTGTCGGCGGGACCTCTTGGTTCAGTGGGAATGCAAGTGGTGTGCGTCCGGCACGTGGGGATGCACATGGTGGGTCGGCGCGTGTTGGTGCCAATGGCTGTGAGAACCTGCAGGCAGGTCAGCATGGGCATGCAGGTGGTGGCCGTCATCGTGGGTGTGGGCATGCTCATGCTCCAGCGCCTCATGCGCATGGGCATGACCGTGGGACTCCGAGAGGTGCAGCACCACGCCCAGCAACATCAGCACCCCACCGGCCACCATCATCCCGCTCACGGAGCGGCTGCCGAACGCAAAGGCGCCCAGCGCACCAATGAAGGGGGCAAAAGCAAAGACGGACCCCGTGCGCCCGGCGCCAAATTCACGTTGTGCCAACAGGTAAAAACGCAGGCTCAGGCCATAGCCCGTGGCGCCGATGAGCAGCAAGGCAAGCGCTGCACGCAGCGTCGGCCCTGACTCATCTGCCGCCCATGCCAGAGCCCCCGTGGCACAGGCACCCAGGGTGGCCTTGACCAGCACCACCTGTCCCGGATCACGCTCGGCCACGCCCCTTGACAGCGTGTTGTCGACGCCCCAGGCTGCCGTGGCGGCCAGCACGGCCAGCAACCCAAGGAGCTGGGCATGGCCCGCCAGGCCCTGCTCCAGGACCAGTGCCAACCCACCGGCCAACAGGAGCAGCATGGCGGCACCCACACGTTTGTCGATGGTCTCGCCGTACAGCCGCCAGGCCAGCACCACGGTAAACAGGGCTTCCAGCGTGAGCATGAGCGAGGCACTGGAGCCGCTGGTGCGTTGCAGTCCCCAGGCCAGGGCCACCGGACCCACCACCGCCCCACAACCTGCCATGGCCAGCAGACGCGGCAGGTCCGAGCCACGCAGGCCAGCCTCACGTCCTGCGGGCAAACGCATGGCCAGGGCAACGAGGGCGGCACCGGCATAAAGCAACGCCGCTGTGGTGAAGGCCCCGAGCCCTTGTCCGAAGTGCTGAACCAGCGGTGTGCTGAGCCCGAACAAGGCAGCCGCCAGCAACGCAAGCAACCCGCCACGCAGGGCAGGGGCAGATATCTTGGCAGGTACAGGTTTCATCGTCATATTTCTATTAAATCAGGCTGTAGCCCAGGTGGAACCTTCGCAAGCAGCTATTAATTCAGTAGCAAATTATGCTTCGCCATGGTCACTTGGACAAGAGGTTAAACCTTGTTCGAAGTCCCCGAGTTTACGGATCGGGCCTGTTCATGGGCTTGCGTTGGGGGGATGCCAAAACACACGGAATGCGCTAAAGTGTTTTTTGGCTTGCAGGAGGTTTCTCCATGAACACCGATCCCGCCCCCACCGGGGCCGCCGGGCAGCACCCGCCAGAGCCCGCTGAGCCCGAGCTGCCCGATGAATTGGCGGCCTTGTGTGCGGCCGAGGCCGCAGCCATTGCAGCCCGGCGCCAACAGGTGTTGGGCGTCGCCAGCACCAACCTCACCGAGCTGAACCTGCCCCGCGTTGGCCTCGCCCTGTCAGGCGGCGGCGTGCGCAGTGCCACATTTGCCCTGGGCTTGATGCGTGGCATGGCGCAAAGCCAGAAGCACGATGCCAGCGCTGACGACCCTGCCAAGAAAACCTTGGTCACCGACGGCCTGCTCGGCCGCCTGGACTACCTGTCTACCGTCTCAGGCGGGGGCTACATCGGGGGCATGTACGGTCGGCTGGTGGCCACCTATGGGCTGCCATGCGCCCAGGCCCTGATGGCCCGCGCAGGCTCACCGGTGCTGGAATGGCTGCGCCGCAACGGCCGTTACCTAACCCCTGCCGGCTCGCGTGACATGGGCATCGCCGTGGTGACTTACCTGCGTGCCTGGCTGGCCATTCATACCGAGTTCATGTTCGCCTGCATGCTGCTGGGCTTGCTGGTGGTGGTGCCCCACCTGTGGCAGCATAGTCTGCAGGTGCTGGACCCCAAGGGCTGGGAGCGTTGGCGCAGCCCGTGGTGGGCCGTGTCCGTGGCGTTCTGGTCTGCCACCGCACCCGGGTTGATCGCCGGGTACTGGGCCGCCCGCGATGCGCGTGATGCCACGGCCACCACGGTCTCGCCCAGTTGGCGTGATGTGCTTTTCCTGCTCGCGGCGGCCCTGGGCGCTTACCTGTTGTTGCGGGCCCTGCAGCCCAATGGTGCGCTGGACCCGGTTCAGCACAGCCTCAACTGGGCAGGCGCCGGGGCGCTGGCGCTGACCTCCCTGGTGGCGGGACAACTGGCGGTGATAGGCTGGATCGTGTTCAACCAGACACCCCACGCGCTGAAGGTGGCGCGCCTGCGCAACTGGTTGACCCGGGCCTTGCGCTGGGTTTTTCACGTCTCGCTGGGGCTGGCTGGCCTGGGCGCGCTGGACTGGATCAGCTGGTGGGTGCTTGAAGAAATACAGAGTGGCAACCAATGGCTTTGGGGCGGCGTCGGCGTGGGGGGCGTGGTCGTCGTCGTGTTGCGCACCCTGATGCAGCCCCTGCAAAAAATAGCCGCCGAGTCCAACAGCCATGCCAGCGAATGGCTGCCGCGTCTGCTCAACCTGGGCAGCATGGTGGGCTTGCTGGCCCTGGTCACGGCCTGGCTGGTCGTCATCCAGTGGTTCATCTTTGCCCCGGAGACTTTCAGCGCACTTCGCAGCGTTCCGGCCTGGATGCGGGCCAGCCTGCTGGCCGTGGTCTGGCTGGCGTGGATGGTGCTCACCGCGGGCAACTCGCAAATGGCCAACACCTCATCACTGCACAGCTTCTACCGCGCCCGCCTGACGCGCGCCTACCTGGCCGTGGGCAACCGCCAACGCAATTTCGCAGATGATGCGGCAGGCCCCCGTGCCGACGTCACGCAGGTGGTGGAAGGCGATGACACCCGCCTGCGCAGCTACCGGCCCGAACTCGAAGGGGGCCCGATCCACCTCGTCAACACCTGCCTGAACCAGACACGCGACGACAAGAGCGGCCTCTACAACGCCGACCGCAAGGGCACGGCAGTGACCGCCAGCTGGCGCGGTTTCGAGGTTGGCCCCAAAGAATTCATTGCCTTCAAACCAGCGTATGACGTGGGCACACTCGGACGCTGGATTGCGGTCTCGGGGGCCGCTGCATCACCTGGCGCCGGGGCCTACACCACCCGTGGCCTGGCCTTGCTGGTGTACCTGCTGGGCGTGCGACTGGGCCACTGGATGCGGGCCCCCAGCGAGCGGGTGGAACTGCGATGGCTGAGCGCCTTGTCCTGGCGCACCCTGCCCAAACCCCTGATGCTCGCCAGCGAGGCCTCAGCCACCTTTTTTGGCGTGGAGCGGCCCTGGTGGTACCTGTCGGACGGTGGACATTTCGAGAACAGTGGTGTCTATGCGCTGCTCAAGCGCGAGCTCGGTTTCATTATTTTGTCGGACGCGAGTTGTGATGCGGACTACACCTTTGGCGACATCGAAAACCTGGTGCGCAAGGCCCGCATTGACTTTGGCGCCGAGATTGATTTTTATACCCGGGAAGAGGCGGCCGACCTGTTCACCCTGGGCAGCACCGAATTCACGGTGTTGTCCCCCGAAGACATGGCCGACAACCACTCGTGCCGCGGTGTCATGCTGGCACGCATTCGTTACCGCGAGCGACCCGGCCCGGCAGGTGCCAACGGGAGCGCTGGCAAGCCTTGCCGGCCCGAGGGCACGCTGCTGGTCATCAAACCCAACCTGCACGACGCGCTGGACGTGGATGTATTGGCCTACGCACAAAAGCACAGCTGCTTTCCCCACGAATCCACCGGTGACCAATCGTTTGACGAAGCCCAGTGGGAGAGCTACCACCGCCTGGGCGAAGACTTTGGCCGCGCCATGCACGACAGCTGGCTTGCCCAGGTGCCCGGTTGGCGCAGCCCGGCACGCCATGCCATCCGTGTGGCGGCGCGGCTGGGCTCCGGCAAGGACCTGGCCGCCACCGCCCGTGCCGAACCGCTGTGGCGACGCAGCGCACGGGCCACCGCCATTGGCACCACGCTCGGGGTGGGGGCCTCTGGCACCTTGCTGCTGTCATTGTGGCAATTGCAGGAACAATTGCAACGCAACCGGACCGACGAGCAGACCGAAGCCAGGCAGCTGTTTACTGAAGTCTCCAAGGGACTGCAGTCGTTCAAAGGCGCCTGCCCCGTCATTGCCGAGCATGTGGTGACGCAAGCAGCCTTGCTGCTGGATCTGCGCGGCAGCCCGACCATGCGACCGCTCGAACAAGCGGGCCTGGAGCGCCTGGCCGCCCGCATCTCTGACGAATGCACCCGGGATGTCGAGGCCAGCCCCGAATGCCTGGCGGCCCACCAGCGCATTCAAGGCAGCCTGTGTGCCCTGGTACTGAAGCCCCCGGCCATCAACACCGTACTCAACTACTGGCACCCCGGTGACTCGCCCGCCGATCAGCGCCGCGACAGCCACAAGGTCCTGCAGGCGCTGGCCGGACGGTTTCCGGTGTTCGGCACCTCGTCCATGCAGGTGCCTTCGGCCGTGGTGGTCGCAGGCCGTGCGCCCCTGCCCATCCCGCCGATCAACACGCTCGCGGTCGTGCCTTCATTGCAGCCCTGTTTGCGCCCCCAGGGGCGCACGACCCTGTTTATCCACATCTACGACGAAGACTCACGCTGGCCCGCGACCGCCTTGCGCCAGGCACTGCAGGCCGACGTGGACTCGCCCCTGGTTGCGGCCCCGATCGAGAACGTGGTCCGCAGTGCCGACTTGCGCCAGCAAAGGCGCCCGGTTCCCTGGCCAAAACCCACGCTGGTGCTGCACGACCCCACCAACCGCGACTGCGCCAACGCCATTGCGCCCTACGTCGGCCTGCCGTGGGTGATGCCCGAGGAAACTGATCGCGTCTGGCTGCGCAACCTGCCCGCCTCACTTCCGGCCAGGATGGGTGTGATTGAACTGTGGCTGCCACCGACTAACGTCTCGACCTCGAACAGCCGGACCAACCAGGACGACCTGTTGGGTGCACTCAACATGAAATAAGCAATCAAGTGCCATCGGATAAGTGCATCACACTGTGTCAGCACCGTCCAGGCAGATCTGCGTGCCGGCGTGGCCAGCCAGCATCGCCTCAATCTGCTCGAGAGAACCAATCACAGCCCGCTTGCCCGTGGCCAAAACAAATTGGCAGGCAGCTTCCACCTTCGGACCCATCGACCCGGCGGCGAAGGCATGACCCGCCAATGCCTGGGGCGTGACTTTGCCTACCGCGCGCTGATTCGATTGCCCCCAATGGAGGTAAACGCAAGCCACATCGGTCACGATCACCAGGCAATCCGCCTCCAGTTCCCGCGCCAGCAGACCACTGCACAAGTCTTTGTCGATGACAGCCTCCACACCGTGCAGACCTTTGCCCCCGGGTTCGCGCGCGACCGGAATGCCACCGCCTCCAGCAGCAATGACCAGGGCGCCGTGCGCCAGCAGCCAGCGAATCGGGTCGAGCCCGACGACGCGCAAAGGCCGCGGCGACGCCACCACGCGGCGCAGGCCGGTGCCGTCGGGCGCCATGATCCAGGGCTTGACCGAGGCGACCCGCTTGGCCTCCTCGGCGGTATAGACCGGACCAATGGGCTTGGTGGGATGCTCAAACGCCGGGTCACGGGAGTCCACTTCGACGCGGGTTAGCAAGGTGGCCACGGACCGCGTATCAGGCAACAGGTTGGCCAACTCCTGCTCCAGCAGATAACCAATCATGCCTTCGGACTCCGCGTCCAACACGTCCAGCGGGTAAGTCTCCACGGCGGTGTAAGCGGCCGACTGAAGGGCCAGCAAACCCACCTGCGGCCCGTTGCCATGGGTGAGCACCAGGTCATGGCCAACAGCCACCCGCGCCAGTTGTACCGCCGCGCGCCGGATATTCTCTATCTGATTCTCTGCGCTCAAGCTCTGGCCGCGACGCAGCAAGGCATTTCCCCCAATGGCAACGACCAGCTTCATGAGAGTGTGGCCACCAGCACCGCCTTGATGGTGTGCATGCGGTTTTCGGCCTGCGTAAAGACGATCGAGGCCTCGGACTCAAACACCTCATCAGTCACCTCCACCTCGCTCAGGCCATAACGCGCGTGAATTTGACGGCCCACCTCGGTGTCAAGGTTATGAAACGCGGGCAGGCAATGCATGAAACGTGTCCGTGGTTTGCCAGTGGCCTGCATCAGGGCCGTGGTCACCTGGTAAGGCAGCAATTGATCAATGCGCTGCTTCCACACTTCCTCTGCCTCGCCCATGGACACCCAGACATCGGTGTAGAGGAAGTCAGCCCCGGCCACTGCTTTGAGCGGGTCAGGTTCGATGGTGATGCGTGCGCCCGTGGTGAGGGCCAGTTCGCGCATTTGCGCTACCAGGTCGGCAGGCGGCTGCAGTGCCATGGGTGCGGCAACGCGTACGTCCATGCCCATCTGTGTGCCGCCAATCAGCAGAGAGCAGCCCATGTTGAACCGCGCGTCACCCAGATAACAGAACGACAACTCATGCAGCGGCTTTTCACCGAACTCCTGCATGGTCAGCAAGTCCGCCAGAATCTGGGTGGGGTGCGCTTCATCAGTCAGGCCATTCCAGACCGGTACATGTGAGAAGCGAGCCAGTTCCTCAACCACACTTTGGTGAAAGCCTCGGTACTCAATGCCGTCGTACAACCGGCCGAGCACGCGGGCGGTGTCCTTGAGCGATTCCTTATGCCCCATCTGGGAGCTGGCGGAATCGATAAAGGTCACGTGTCCGCCCTGGTCGTGCACGGCTACTTCAAAAGCACAGCGGGTACGGGTGGAGGCCTTCTCGAAAATCAGCGCAATGTTCTTGCCCTTGAGCCGGGGGTGCTCGTTGCCGGCGTATTTGGAGCGTTTGAGCTCGGCGGCCAGGTCAAGCAGGTAGCGGATGTCCCGGGGCGCGAAATCTTTGAGGTCCAGCAGACTGCGGTTGCGTAAATTGAAACTCATGGGTGTTCCTGTTTTTATTAAATCGCGTCACGTTCAATGGGGCACGACATGCAGTGACTGCCGCCGCGGCCCCGGCCGAGTTCACCGCTGGGAATCGTGATCACCTCCACACCCGCTTTGCGCAGCAAGGTGTTGGTGTAGGTGTTGCGGTTGTAGGCCATCACCACGCCGGGGGCCAACGCCAGCAGGTTATTGCCGTCGTCCCATTGCTCACGCTCGGCCTCGTAGGCGTCACCGCCTGTGGCCACTGTGCGCAGTTGGGGCAAGCCCAGTGCCTCGGCCACCACCGCCAGAAAGGGTTGGGTCTCGGTGCGCACGTCCAGCATGCCTTCGCGCTTGCCGGGTCGCAGGCTGTGGACCCGAATGGCATCCACCATCTCGGGAAAGACGGTCACCAGGTCCACATCGCAAAAGGTAAACACGGTGTCCAGGTGCATGGCCCCGCGTGACTTGGGAATCTGTGCCGCCAGCACCCGGGTCGCCGCCCCACGGGCAAACAGGCTGCGGGCCAACTGGCTCACCGCCTGTGGCGAGGTGCGCTCCCCCATGCCAACCAGCACCACGCCCTGGCCAATGGGCATGACATCGCCGCCTTCGAGTGACGCCAGACCATGGTCACGGTCCGGGTCGCCCCACCATTCCTTGACCGTGCCACCAAACGTGGGATGAAAGCGGTAAACGGCGGTCGTGAGCAGTGTTTCCTGTCGGCGGGCGGGCCAGTACATCGGGCACAGCACTACCCCGTCGCCAATCCAGCAACTGCTGTCGCGGGTGAACAGGGTGTTGGGCAGGGGCGGCAACAACAAGTCAGCCGGGCTGCTGAAACGTGCCAGCAAACCCTCGGGTTGAAACGGCACCTCGGCGCGGGCCAGGCCGCCAATCAGAAGCTCGGCGAATCGGGCGGGTGGCAAGGCTTCAAGCCAGGGCCGCAGGGACTCTGCGGCTTCCGGGTCAATGAAATCAGGGCCGAGTTTGCGGTCAAGTATCCAACTCCTGGCCAGCGGGTCGCCCAGGGTCTGGGCCAGCAGGTCGTGCATCTCCAGCACCTCAACACCGCGCTCGGTCATGGCGGTCGTGAAGGCGTCGTGGTCGTTGCGGGCTTGTGAGACCCAGAGCACATCGTCAAACAGCAACTCATGGCAGTTGGCCGGGGTCAAGCGCTTCTGGGCCAAACCCGGCCGACAGACCAGCACCTTGCGCAGGCGCCCGACTTCTGAATAAAGACCTTTGGACATGTTCATGCTTCTTTGTTGACGGTCGTTCAGAGACTGAGGCGACCGGTACTGAGCATGTAGGCGGCCACCAGCGCCAGCATCACCAACAGCGTCAGAATCACCCTCTCGCGCCCCGTGAACGGCCGCTCGGCGCGCTGCTTCTTTGCCACAACGTAAAGAATGGCGCCTGGTGCGTAAAGCAGGGCGCTCAGCAGCAGGTACTTCAGCCCGGCGGCGTATATCAGCCACAGGCAATAAACCGTGGCCAGTGCGGCCACCGGGGTATCGCTTGGGCGGGCCGCATCAGTTGCCCCCTCACTGCGCCAGGAAAGTGCCAGACCATAAACGGCGCTGAAGAGGTAAGGCAAGAGAATCATCGCTGTGGAGAGGGAAATCAGCGCCAGATACGACGCCTTTGAAACCAGCGTCAGGAGCAGAAAGGCTTGCACCATCCCATTGGTCAGCCACAACGCATTGGCGGGCACGCCTTTGCTGTTTTGCCGGGCCAGCCATGTCGGCATCACACCGCCACCCGCGGGTGTGAAGAGCGACTCGGCCGCGAGCAGCGTCCACGCCAGAAAACCGCCACCCACCGACACGATCAGGCCCAGATAGATCAGCACGGCACCCCAGGTCCCCACGGCTTTTTCCAGAACACTGGCCATGGAAGGATTTTTCAGCGCGGCCAGCTCAGGCTGCGAAAAGATGCCGAGCGACAACAACGACACGGCCATCAACAGCAGCAGGCAGATCAGAAAACCGATGACGGTGGCACGGCCCACGTCCTCGCGCTTGCGAGCCCGCGCCGAATAGACGCTGGCGCCCTCGATACCGATGAAGACCCACACGGTCACCAGCATCGTGCTCTTGACCTGGTCCAGCACCGAGCCCAGCTTGGCATCCCCCCAAAAGTCAAGGTTGAAAGTGCTGACCTGAAACGCCATGGCCACCAACACAATAAAAAGCAACAGGGGCGCCACCTTGGCGAGGGTGACCACTGCATTGAGCACCGCAGCACCCTGGATGCCCCGCAGCACCAGCGCGTGAATGATCCACAACACCACCGAGGCACCGATGATGGCCGACGTGGTGTTGCCCTCGCCAAACGCGGGATAAAAGTACCCCAGCGCGCCGAACGCCGCCACAAGGTAACCCACGTTGCCGATCCAGGCGCTGATCCAATACCCCCACGCGGCGTTAAAGCCCACATACTCGCCGGACAGCGCGCGGGCATAGGCATAGACGCCGTTGTCGAGATCGGGTTTGCGAAGCGACAGCATCTGGTAGACCCGCGCCAGCATGAGCATGCCGACCCCGGTGATCGTCCACCCCATCAAGATGGCGCCAGCACCCGCCCCTGCCGCCATGTTTTGTGGCAAACCAAAAATGCCGCTGCCAATGATGGAGCCCACCACCAGCGCCACCAGCAAGCCCAAGCCGAGGGTATTCGCGGGGCTTTTTGGAACAGTTGCCTCAGGCGGACGCGCCGCCGCCGTGTTGGAAGGGGTCATGGTCATACTCTCCTGAATAGGTTGATGCCTGCGAGCCACGATGCTCTGCTTTGCGCCAAATATTAGCGACGACACCTTGTTACATCCGTGCGCCAGCGCACAGTGAGAGAGACCGATGAAACACATTCAGCTTTGACACGGCCCTGACAAGTAGGCCGGCGCTGCGTCAGAAACACGCTATCAGCAGGCCGCGTACTTTCGGAGCGACCTTGCCAACCTCGTGATCGAGTGAACTTGCGGGCGCTAAACCCGTTCAACAATGACGGCGATGCCCTGCCCCACCCCGATGCACATGGTGCACAGGGCATAACGACCGCCCATGCGGTGCAACTGGTTCACGGCTGTCGTGATCAGCCGGGCGCCACTGGCACCCAACGGATGTCCCAGCGCGATGGCGCCGCCGTTCGGGTTGACGCGGGCATCGTCATCCGCCAGGCCGAGGTCGCGCAACACGGCCAAACCCTGCGCTGCGAAGGCTTCATTGAGTTCAATCACATCCATCTGCGCCAGACTCAACCCCGTGAGTGCCAGTACCTTGCGGGTGGCGGGGGCCGGACCAAAGCCCATGATGCGAGGCGCCACGCCGGCCGCGGCCATGCCCACCACGCGGGCCCGTGGCGTCAGGCCATGGCGCGCAGCCGCCGCCTCGCTGGCGAGCAGCAGGGCGCAGGCGCCGTCGTTCACGCCCGAGGCGTTACCGGCGGTCACGGTGCCATCGGGGCGCACCACGCCCTTGAGCCTGGCCAGAATCTCCAGCGAGGTGGCGCGGGGATGTTCGTCCTGCGTCACGATGATGGGGTCGCCTTTTTTCTGCGCCATCGTCACGGGCGTGATTTCAGTGTCAAAAAAACCGCTTTGCTGGGCGCGCACGGCGTTGAGCTGCGAGCGCAAGGCCATCTGGTCTTGCGCCTCGCGCTCAATGCCAAAGTCGGTGGCCACGTTCTCGGCCGTCTCTGGCATGGAATCCACACCGTACTGCGCCTTCATGAGCTGGTTGACGAAACGCCAGCCGATGGTGGTGTCATAGACGGAATTGGCGCGGCTGAAGGCACTCTCGGCTTTGGGCATGACAAAGGGGGCGCGGCTCATGCTCTCCACCCCGCCCGCAATCATCAACTGCGCTTCGCCACTCTTGATGGCGCGTGCGGCCGTGCCCACCGCATCCAGGCTGGAACCGCACAACCGGTTGATGGTGGCACCGGGCACTTCGGGCGGCAGGCCAGCCAGCAGACTGCTCATGCGCGCGACATTGCGGTTGTCTTCCCCTGCCTGGTTGGCGCAGCCGAACAACACGTCGGTGACGGCGGCCCAATCGACCTGCGGGTTGCGCGCCATCAGCGCCTTGAGCGGAATGGCACCCAAGTCATCGGCGCGCACGCTAGAGAGCGCGCCGCCATAGCGGCCAAAGGGGGTGCGGATAGCGTCACAAATGAAAGCGTCGGTCATGGGGTTTCCTTGGTGGAAAGGTCAAACAGGCTGGTGGCTTCGAGGTCCAGTACCTCGGTGCGGTGGGCATTGAAAAGTTGCCAGCGCCAGCGCAATATACCCAGGTGGGGCTGGCTGCGTGAGCGCCGCACATCCAGCACCGTGGCGGTGAGCGAGAGGCGGTCGCCCGGGCGCACCGGGTGTGGCCATTTCACATAGGCCAGGCCGGGCGAGGCGTAGGACTCCGAGCCATGCAACGCCGCATCCGCCACCAGCCGCATGGCAATGCCGCAGGTGTGCCAACCGCTGGCAATCAGGCCGCCAAACGGGCCTTGGGCGGCGGCAGCCACATCGGTGTGAAACCATTGCGGGTCGTAGGCGGTGGCAAACTGCAGCACCTCGGCTTCGCTCACCTCGCAGGGGCCAGCCTGAATGAGTTGGCCTGTGTGGAACTCAGAAAATTTCATGAGAGACGGACGCCGGGTGTGCGGCTCTGCCAGGCACGCTGGTGCAACCAGGGGCTGACACGATAGCGCTCGCCCCGGTAGTGGGCGTCCAGCGCATCCAGTAAATGGATGACGGCGGCCGTGCGCCAGTCCGCCAGCCACTCGAATGGCCCTGCCGGGTAGTTGACACCCAGCTTCATCGCCGCATCGGCGCCCTCAGGGGTGCAGACGCCTTGTTGCACAGCATCCGCCGCTTCGTTGATCAGCATGGCCAGGGTGCGGGCCACCAACAGACCGGGGGTATCCGCAAGGCGTTGCGGCTGGTAGCCCAACACGGCGAGCCATTGGGGGGCCAGGGCCGTCCAGCGGTCCGAGGCACGCAGCGAAGGGGCCCAGGCCAAAGCCTTGCTTTGGGCCGCAGGCAGGGGCAGGTCAAAGACCGCCACGTCGGCGCCCAGTTGCGAGGCGGTCCGGCCGTCGGTCAGGCGCAACTGGGCGCCTTCGACTTCCAGCCCGAGCCAGTCGCTGGTATCGTGGCGCTCAACGGTGTGGCCGGTTTGTTCCAGTACTGCGACAAAACGATCTGCCAGTGCGCCCTGGCCGTGTACCAGCAACGCTTGTGCCGGGTGTGGCGCGGCTTCAAAGGCGTCAGCCACCGGTTGGGCGGCGCCCCCGGCGTAGTCGTAAAAGCCGCGGCCTGATTTGCGGCCCAGCAGCCCGCCATCCACCAGCTCGCGCTGCACCAGCGAGGGCACAAAACGCTTGTCAAAAAAGTTGGCTTCAAACACCGACTGGGTGACCGAGAAGTTGGTGTCGTGACCAATCAGGTCCATCAATTCACACGGCCCCATGCGAAAACCCGCCGCGCGCAGGCAGGCATCAAGCACAGCCGGCGCGGCGGCCTGCTCCAGCAGCAGGGCCAGCGTTTCGGCGTAATAAGGGCGGGCGATGCGGTTCACGATAAAGCCCGGTGTGGAGCGCGCATGCACCGGCACCTTGCCCCACGCCTGGGACAAATCGAAGATGGCCGCGGCCACCGCCGGATCGGTCTGCAGACCCGACACCACCTCCACCAACTTCATCAGGGGCACTGGGTTGAAAAAATGCATGCCCACCAGCCGACCGGGGTGTTGCAGGCCGTTGGCTATGGCGGTGACCGAGATGGACGAGGTGTTGCTGGCGAGCACACAGTCGGCCGCCACCACGGCTTCAAGTTGTTGGAACAGGCCGCGTTTGACGTCCAGTTTTTCAACGATGGCTTCCACCACCAATCGGGCGCTAGCCGCGGCATCCAGCGAGGCGATGGGCTGAATGCGGGCCCCGGTTTGGGCGGCCGCTTCCGCGCTGAGTTTGCCTTTGGCGGCCAAGGTGGCCAGCGTTTGGGTGAGTTTGTTTTTGGCCTCGGCGGCGGCGCCTTCACGGGTGTCAAACAGCATCACGGTGTGGCCGGCTTGTGCGGCCACCTGCGCGATGCCGATGCCCATGATGCCGGCGCCCACCACCAGCACGGGGGCGCCGGTCAAAAGGTTGGGGGGCATTGGGGAATCCAGTGGGCGGGTCGTTTGGCCAGGAAGGCGGCAAAACCTTCGCGCGCTTCATCGGTGCCGCGCACGCGGCTGATGGTTTGTGCGGTGAGTTCCCGCACGTCGGGCGTGATGGGACCGACTTCAAGCTGCGAAAACAATTGTTTGATCTCCACTTGCGCATTGGGGCTGCCTGCCAGCAGCGCGGTCACGGTGGCATCCACCGCGGCATCCAGCGCGTCCAGCGCCACGACCTTTTGCACCAGACCCATGCCGAGCGCTTCGGCGGCGCCGATGCGGGTGGTGGTGAGCGCCAGGTACTTGGCCTGGCGCTTGCCCACGGCGTTGGTCACGTAAGGGCCGATCACAGCAGGCAGGATGCCAAACTTGGCTTCGCTCACCGAGAAGCTGGCGTTGTCGGCGGCAATCGCCATGTCACACGCGCAGGCCAGGCCCACGCCGCCACCCAGTGCCGCACCCTGGATGCGGGCCACGGTAGGTTTGGGGCTGGCTTCGATCAGGGCGAGCATGCCGGCAAAGCGGCGTGCGTCGTCCAGGTTCCATTCCAGCGAGGCGGTGCTGGCGCGCTGCATCCATTGCAGGTCAGCGCCGGCACTGAAGTGTTTGCCCTCGCCCGCCAGCACAATCACGCGCACGCTGGTGTCTGCGGCCAGCTCGGTGAAAGCGGTGGCCAACTCACCAATCATGGTTTCGTCAAAGGCATTGAACACCGCCGGGCGGGACATGGTGACCTGCGCCACGCCCGGCGCGCGGCGGGTGATGCAAAGTGTGTCAAATACAGGCATGGGTGACTCGTTTCAAATTCAGTAAGTTTCCAGATGGAGGCGGCCTTCTTTTTTGAGCGCCGTGCCCACCGTCTCCCAGTTCAGGCCGGCTTGCTGCGCCACATCGCGCAGTGCCAGCACCACGCCTTCTTCCATGCTTTTCAGGCCGCAGACATAGAAGCAGGTGTTGGGGTCGCTCAGCAGTGCGCTCAGGTCGGCGGCGCGTTCGCGCATCAGGTCTTGCACGTAGCGTTTGGGCTGACCAGGGGTGCGCGAGAAGGCAAAGTTGATGTCAATAAAGTCTTTGGGCAGGCTTTGCAATGGGCCAAAGTAAGGCAGTTCTTCCTTGGTGCGGGCGCCAAAAAACAGCATGAGTTTGCCGCCCTCGAATTTGCCCGAAGCACGCAGGCGGCGACGCCATTCGGTCATGGCGCGCATGGGGGCGCTGCCGGTGCCGGTGCAAATCATCACAATATTGGAACGCGGGTGGTTGGGGGCCAGGAAGCTGGTGCCAAACGGCCCGATGACCTGGACCTTGTCGCCCACCTGCAGGTCACACATGTAGTTGCTGCCAACGCCGCGCACCGGTTCGCCGCGGTGGTTTTCCAGCACGCGCTTGATGGTGAGCGACACGTTGTTGTAGCCGGGGCGCTCGCCGTTGCGCGGGCTGGCAACAGAGTATTGGCGCGCATGGTGGGCGCGTCCACCCGCGTCGGTGCCGGGCGGGATGATGCCGATGGACTGGCCTTCCAGCACCGGAAAGGGCATGGCGCCAAAGTCCAGCACCACATGATGGGTGTCGTAGTCGTCGCCCTGGGTGTGCCCGGCTTCGGTCACGCGCACATTGCCCACCACGGTAGCGGTGATTGATTTCTCAGTGGCCTTGGGGCCGTAGAGATTGATATAGGCGTGGGCGGCCGACCACGGGGGCAGCGTGGCGCCGTATTGGGCGCTGTTGAAGCTGCCTTCCTCGGGGCTGGCGGACTGCAGGGGCGCAGCGGGTGTGGCTGCTGCGTCGGTTGCCGGGTTCACGCCTTCGGCCTCCAGTTGCTCGACCGTCCACTCAGCAGGCAGTTCTTCCCAGGTGAGTTGCTCGGCGGGGGTGTAGGCCTTGAGGCGCGGCATCAGGCGCCAGTTGTCAATGGAGCCGGTGGGACACGGTGAAATGCAGGCCATACACAAGTTGCACTTGTCGGCATTCACCACATAGTTTCGGTCATCGTGCGTGATGGCCGCAACCGGACAAATGGCTTCGCAGGTGTTGCAACGGATGCAGATTTCAGGGTCAATCAAATGCTGCTTGATCGTGGTGGCTTCGGTCATGTCCATGGCGGTCTCCAGGTGTCTTCTTTGTTTTTACTGACTCAGGGGGCCACGCGGGCCCCCTGACTTTTTTGTCGCCGTGCGGGAGATCAGTTGAAGCGGACGTATTCGAAGTCCACACCCTGGCGGTTGATGCCCATCACCGGGGGCGCGATCCAGTTGGCAAACTTGCCCGGCTCCACGACGCGGCCCATCAGGCTGGCGACATAGGCGCGGTCTTCACGCGAAGGTAGCCACTGATTGACCATCAGGTTCCATTCACTTTCCGACACCACGCGGCCGTCCGGCGACACCTTAACGCCCGACAGGGCACCAATGTTGCGGTGGAAGGCCTTGTGCGGCACGCTCAGGCGGGTTGTGATGCCGGCTTTGGCCAGCACCTTGTTCCAGCGCTCCACACCGCCAACCGAGTCCTTGATGTAGTCGTCGCGCAGCACTTCGTTCAGGGCGTTGAGCATCGGCACTTCTTTTTCAAGCAGTTCGCCGTTCTTGGCTTCCAGCACCTTGTAGGTCTTGCCTTTGAGCACATGGTCATCGTCACGTTTGCCTTCTTCATAGCGGCCTTTCAGGCCTGAGCTGTAGAAGGTGGCGGCGTTGCTGGACTCGTCGGCACCAAACAGGTCAATGGTGACGCTGAAATGGAAGTTGATGTAGCGCTGGATGGTCGGCAGGTCGATCACGCCGGCGGCGCGCAGCTTGCCCACGTCGTCGGTTTTGAGGTCGTTCATGGCCTGCGCCGTGCGGGTGATGACGCGCGAGATACCGGATTCGCCCACAAACATGTGGTGCGCTTCTTCGGTCAGCATGAACTTGGTGGTGCGGGCCAGCGGGTCGAACGCGCTTTCGGCCAGCGCGCACAACTGGTACTTGCCGTCACGGTCGGTGAAGTAGGTGAACATGAAGAAGCTCAGCCAGTCCGGCGTGGCTTCGTTGAAGGCGCCCAGGATGCGCGGGTTGTTGGCATCACCGCTGCGGCGCTCCAACAGGCCCTCGGCTTCTTCGCGGCCATCGCGGCCAAAGTGTTTGTGCAACAGGTACACCATGGCCCACAGGTGGCGGCCTTCTTCGACGTTGATCTGGAACAGGTTGCGCAGGTCGTACATGCTGGGCGCGGTCAGGCCCAGGTGGCGCTGCTGCTCCACCGATGCGGGCTCGGTGTCACCCTGCGTCACGATGATGCGGCGCAGGTTGGCGCGGTGTTCGCCGGGCACGTCCTGCCAGGCTTTTTCGCCCTTGTGGTCGCCAAAGTGGATGGTGCGGTCGGTCTCGCCGGGGTTGAGGAAAATACCCCAGCGGTAGTCGCGCATCTTCACGTGGCCAAACTGGGCCCAGCCTTGCGGGTCCACGCTGACGGCGGTGCGCAGGTACACGTCCATGTCGGTGGAGCCGACCGGGCCCACATCGTCCCACCAGTTGATGAAGTTGGGCTGCCATTGTTCGAGGGCGCGCTGCAAGGTGCGGTCTTCGCTCAGGTTGACGTTATTGGGGATTTTTTCGCTGTAATTGATGCCGGACATGATGTTCTCCAGGACTTAACTGAGTTGGTGGAAAAAAGTTAAGGTTGCGACGCGCCACCCGGTTTCGCGTCGCACAACATGAATAAAGTTAGACGCGGTTCCAGTCAAAGGCTGCTTTTTCGCCCTTGCCATACACCTTGAGTGCGCCCTTTTCTCCCACGGCGTTGGGCCGCTGGAAAATCCAGTTTTGCCAGGCAGTCAGGCGTCCGAAGATGCGGGTGGCCATGTTCTCCTGGCTGTTGAAACGCAGGTTGGCTTCCAGACCAGTCAGGGCGTCGGGCGACATTGAAACGCGCTCTTCAATGGCGATGCGCACTTCGTCCGCCCAGTCGATGTCGTCCGGGTTGGCAGTCACCAGGCCCACGGCAAAGGCGGCGTCGGCGTCCAGCGGCTGGCCCGCCTTGGCGCGCACGGCGTCCAGCGCGGGCTGTTCGTCATAAAAGCGGCGACCCAGGCGGCTCTGGTCGGTGGCCATGGGGTAGAGGCCAAAGTTGGTCTCGGCCACGGTGATCTTGGGGGCGCGGACTTCATCGTCAGGCAGCGCCAGGTGGTAACTGCGGTCGCAGGCCAGGGCGAGTTCGAGGAAGGTGCCAGCAAAGCAGGAGCCCGGTTCAATCAAGGCAAACAGGCTGCGTGAGGACACGTCCAGGCGGCTCAGTGTGCGGCGCAGCAGGCCGATGGTTTCGCGCACCAGCCAGTGACTCTGATGGGCCAGCAGCGCGGCGTCCATGGCCAGCACGGCAGCGGCATCACCTTCGGTCTTGATCAGCCAGGTGCCAATGTCGAGTTCATTGGTGCGCATGGACAAAATCGCGTCTTCGAGTTCACGCGCCATGGCCAGCGGATACCAGTTGGCACCCTGGGCTTCAATGCCGGCAATGTCGTTGGGCTGAGCGCCGGCGGGGGCTTTCACGGTGAAGGTGGCGACACGTTTGGTGCGGTCAATTTCGACTGTGACATGGCTGTAGCGCAGGGCGTCGGCTTCGAGCGTGCGGTTCAGCGGCGTCAGTGCCACGCCCTTGCCGTCGGCCGGGCGGTCGCTTTGGGCGGCCAACTCCAGGGCGCGGGCTTGCACCGTCTGGGCAAACACGGAGGTTTTGGCCACGGCGTCCACCAATCGCCAGTCCACGGCTTTTTGTCCGCGCACACCTTCCACGCTGGTGCAGAAGATATCGGCCAGGTCATGGCGCACATGGCGCTTGTCGGTCACACGAGTCAGGCCACCAGTGCCGGGCAACACACCCAGCAACGGGACTTCAGGCAGGCTCACGGCGCTGGCGCGGTCGTCCACCAGAATGATTTCATCGCAGGCCAGCGCCAGTTCGTAGCCACCACCGGCGCAGGCGCCGTTCACAGCCGCCAGAAATTTCAGGCCGCTGTGTTTGGAAGAGTCTTCCAGGCCGTTGCGGGTTTCGTTGGTGAATTTGCAGAAGTTCACTTTCCAGGCGTGACTGGAAACGCCCAGCATGAAGATGTTGGCGCCGGAGCAAAACACTTTTTCCTTGGCGCTCGTGACCACCACCGTGCGCACTTCAGGGTGTTCAAAGCGGATACGGCTGACGGCATCGTTCAACTCAATGTCCACACCCAGGTCGTAGCTGTTGAGCTTGAGCTTGTAGCCGGGGCGCAGACCCGCGTTCTCATCAAAATCAGCCTTCAGGGTGGCCACAGAACCCTCAAAACTGAGTTTCCAGTGTTTGTACTGCGAAGGATTAGTCTGGTATTCAACTCGACTGGGATGGCTCATGGGTTTGTCTCCTTGGGTTGATGCATAAAAATGCATTAATTGAAATCAATTGACGCATGATATTGCATGTTCACAAACGAAGTAAAGCACTTTTATGCTTATTTTCAGGAGCCCCGGAATTTAGTCGGGGAGTTGCAGTGCCTGTCGAACCATCCCACGCAGGGCCAGAAAGGTGGGCTCCAGTGACTGCGCACTGGTATTGAGCTTGAGTTGAGCCTTGGAATAAAAAGCGGCGCGACCCGCCAGAATGCCTTTGAGGTCTTCCATGGCCTCCTTGCTGGCCGCCATCGGACGCAGGTCGCCTTGTGCGGCAACCCGCTTCATATGATCTTCCGGGTCAGCCTGCAACCAGACGGTGGTGCAGTGGGTGAGCAACTGGTTGAAGGTGGCCGCATCGGACACCAGGCCACCAGGTGTGGCAATGACCACTTCCGAATGGATCTGGATGGCCTCTTCCAGCGCTCGCCGCTCGTAGCGACGGTACGCATTCACACCGTAGAGTGCCTGGATTTCCGACACGCTGCAGCCAGCAAATTTCTCGATTTCGCGACTCAGCTCCACAAAGGGGAAACCCAGGTCATCCGCCAGTTGCTGGCCCAGGGTGGACTTGCCGGCGCCGCGCAGGCCGATCAGGGCGACACGCGGGCAGTGGGCCGCCAGACCACCACCGGTGCCCAGCATCTCGCCAATGGTCACGCGTACCCGCTGCAGGGTGGCTTCGTCGCGCTGCTCCAACAGTTCACGGATCAACAACCACTCGGGGGAAGAGGTGGTCACATCGCCAATCAGCTCACCCAGCGAACACTGCAGGGCGCGCCCCACCTGCAGCAGCACCAAGATAGAGGCGTTGCCAACGCCATATTCCAGGTTGGCCAAATGCCGCTCGGAGACATCGGCCGCCAGCGCCACCGCCTTGCGGGTCATCCCGCGGCGGGCGCGCAGACTGCGCACCCGGTCACCCAGGGCGGCGAGGAAAGGGTTTCTTTCTTGCCCGGCTTCTGTCGGGGCTGGACTAGGTACTAACCCGGATAACTGCAATATAGTGCTTGACATGGTGTAGGTGAGACTTTATTGTTCGTGTTTGCACAATAATTCATGTTTTAAAAATGTGCAAGCAGAATAGTAACCACGGAGCCTCACGGATGTCACCCACTCAATTTCGCGAACAGATCGCCGCCCTCAGTGCCCAGTTGGCCGGGCGCCCGCTGGATGCCGACCTGGACGCCTGGCTGAACGCCGAACACGGCGTTGGCAGCGTCACCTATACCCAATTGCTTCAAAGTTGCGAAGCCGGTGTGGCCGAGGGCTGGCTGTGCGACCGCGAAGGCGGCGGCGTGCGCTACGGACGCATTTTCAAGCCCGCCCCGGACCTGCACGGTTTTTCGGTGGATGTGGTCGATATGACCGACATTGCCGGCCCGCACCACGCCCATCCCCATGGCGAGATCGACCTGATCATGCCCATGGACGAAGGCGCGCAATTTGACGGCCGCCCTGCCGGCTGGCTGGTCTGCCCACCGGGCAGCGCGCACCAACCCACGGTCAGCCAGGGCCGTGCCCTCGTCTTGTACCTGCTGCCTGAAGGCCGCATTGACTTCACCCGTTGATTCCAAAAAACCTAAAGAAATCCCATGTCAGAACTGCTTTCCAATTATTTCGCTGGCCAGTGGCAAACCGGTACGGGCGCGGGTAGCGCCTTGTTTGACCCTGTGCTGGGCACAGAGCTGGTGCGTGTGGACGCGACGCGCCTGAACCTCAATGCAGGGTTTTCCTTCGCCCGTGAGCAAGGCGGTGCCGCCCTGCGTGCGCTGACCTACCGTGAACGCGCCAGCATGCTGGCCGCAGCCGTCAAGGTGTTGCAAGCCAATCGCGATGCCTATTACGAGATCGCCACCGCCAACAGTGGAACCGTAAAAAACGACTCGGCAGTGGACATTGACGGTGGCATCTTTACCCTGGGCACCTACGCCAAGCTGGGTGAATCCCTGGGTGACCGCCGCTTCATGCTCGATGGTGAGGCCGCACGCCTGGGCAAAGACCCCCTGTTTCAATCACAGCATGTACTGACCCCGACACGCGGCGTGGCGCTGTTCATCAACGCCTTCAATTTCCCGAGCTGGGGCTTGTGGGAGAAGGCCGCGCCGGCGCTGCTCTCCGGTGTGCCGGTGATCGTCAAGCCCGCCACAGCGACCGCCTGGCTGACCCAGCGCATGGTCAAGGATGTGGTGGACGCCGGCATCTTCCCACCCGGTGCGCTGTCGGTGGTGTGTGGCAGTTCGGCAGGGCTGATGGATGCCTTGCAGACTTTCGATGTGCTGTCCTTCACTGGCTCGGCGGCCACGGCGGCCATCATCCGTTCTCACCCTGCGGTGGCGCAACGCTCTGTGCGCGTCAATATTGAGGCGGACAGCGTGAACTCGGCACTGCTCCTGCCGGACGCTGTGCCCGGCAGCGCCGCGTTTGACTTGCTGGTGAAAGAAGTGGTGCGCGAGATGACCGTCAAGTCCGGCCAGAAGTGCACCGCCATTCGCCGTGTTTTTGTGCCCGAGGCTGTTTATGCCCCGGTGGCTGAAGCCATTGGCGCACGGCTGGCCAAAACCACGGTCGGCAACCCCCGTAATGACACGGTGCGCATGGGCGCGCTGGTGAACCGCGAGCAACTGGCGACCGTGCGTGACGGCCTGGTTTATTTGAAACAACAGACCGAGGTGTTGTACGACGGCGCCACGCAGGCGCTGGTGGATGCCGACCCTGCAGTGGCCTGCTGCGTCGGTCCCACACTGCTGGGCGCACGTAACGCGGATGCTGCGGATCGGGCGCATGACACAGAGGTGTTTGGCCCCGTCGCCACGCTCATGCCGTACCGCGATGCCGCCCACGCGCTGGTGCTGGTGCGCCGCGGGCAAGGCTCGCTGGTGGCCTCGCTGTATGGCGCCGACCCGGCTGCGCTGGCTGCTGTGGCGCTCGAATTGGCCGATAGCCATGGCCGCGTGCACGTGATCTCACCGGATGTGGCGCAGCTGCACACCGGCCACGGTAACGTCATGCCCCAGTCCTTGCATGGCGGCCCTGGCCGGGCGGGGGGCGGTGAAGAGCTGGGCGGTTTGCGCGCACTGGGTTTCTATCACCGCCGCAGTGCGGTGCAGGCCAGCACCGTGGTATTGGCGGCGCTGGGCACCACCGCAACCGCATGAGCGGTGCCAGAACGCCACGACCCACCGAACGACCGATCAGGAAACCTCGATGACTTCCTCTACCCCCACAACCCACGCTTCAACCGTCTTGCCGCCCGCCGACGCGTTTAACTTCGCGCAGCACTTGCTGGCCTGCAACACCGAACGGGCCGCCAAAGCCGCATTCGTCGACGACGAGGGCGTGCTCACCTATGGCCAGCTCGACGAGCGGGTACGCCGCGTCGCTGCCGGCTTGCGTGCGCTTGGCATCAAGCGCGAGGAGCGCGTGTTGCTGCTGATGCAAGACTGCAACGACTGGCCGGTGAGCTTTCTTGGCGCCATGTATGCGGGTCTGGTGCCAGTCGCCGTGAACACCCTGCTCACGGCAGATGACTACGCCTACATGCTGGAGAATTCCCGGGCGCAAGCGGTAATGGTGTCGGGCACGTTGTTGCCCGCATTGACGGCGGCGATGACCAAGTGCGACCACGAGGTGACGAAGGTGATCGTGTCAACCCCTGTCGCGCCGCTACATCCGGCTGAAATGGAGTTTGAGACATTCGTGCAGGCTCACTCACCGCTGAACAAGCCAGCGGCCACCGGCCCTGACGACCCAGGCTTCTGGCTCTATTCATCTGGCTCGACCGGCCGGCCAAAAGGCACAGTGCACTCCCACGCAAACCCCTACTGGACAGCAGAGCTGTACGGCAAGGGCGTGCTGGACCTGAAAGAAAACGACACCTGTTTTTCGGCCGCCAAACTCTTCTTTGCCTACGGCCTGGGCAATGCATTGACCTTTCCCATGAGCGTGGGTGCCACGTCCATACTGATGGCTGAACGGCCAACGCCCGATGCCACCTTCAAGCGCTGGCTCGGTCATGTGGGCGGTGTGAAACCGACCGTGTTCTACGGTGCCCCAACGGGGTTTGCAGGCATGCTGGCATCACCCAATTTACCCGAGCGGTCCGCTGTGGCCATGCGCTTGGTTTCATCAGCGGGAGAAGCCTTGCCGTCCGAACTCGGCGAACGCTTCAAGCGCCACTTCGGTGTTGACATTGTGGACGGCATTGGCTCCACAGAGATGTTGCACATCTTCCTGTCAAACCTGCCGGAGAAGGTTCGTTACGGCACCACCGGCTGGCCGGTGCCGGGCTACGATATCGAGTTGCGTGATGACGACGGCAAGCCGGTGCCGGATGGCGAGCCAGGCGACCTCTATATCCATGGCCCCTCGGCGGCGATGATGTACTGGGGCAATCGCGCCAAAACACGCGAGACCTTCCAGGGCGGCTGGACCAAGAGCGGCGACAAGTACATCCGCAACAACGATGGCAGCTACACCTATGGCGGCCGCAGCGACGACATGCTCAAGGTCAGTGGCATCTATGTGTCCCCGTTTGAGGTGGAGGCCACGCTGGTGCAGCACCCATCGGTGCTGGAAGCCGCTGTCATCGGCGTGATCGATGCCGATGGGCTGACCAAGACCAAGGCCTTTGTGGTGCTGAAGGCCGGTGCGCAGGCCACGGATACCGAGTTAAAAGCCTTCGTCAAAGACAAACTGGCGCCCTATAAATACCCGCGTCAGATTGTTTTCATTGCCGACCTGCCAAAGACAGCCACCGGAAAAATCCAGCGTTTCAAGCTGCGCGAATCCGAAGCGGCCCGATGAGCGAAGTGGTGCGCTTTATCGAGATCGACTGGGCCGGGCGCCAGGTCCGCATCGAGCACCAGTGGATCGGGCGCGATCGAGCGGGTGCGCCGCTGATCATCTTTTTGCACGAAGGTTTGGGTTCGCTGGCGATGTGGAAAGATTTTCCACGGCAATTGTGCGAGGCCGCGGCTTGTCGCGGACTGGTGTATTCGCGGCCCGCTTACGGCCGTTCCACGCCGCGTGCGGCGGAGGACGCCTGGGGCCTGGACTTCATGCACCGGCAAGCACATGAGGTGCTGCCGGCCTTGCTGGCGGCGCTGGGTGTGGACACTGTGGCCCAGCCGCCCTGGCTGTTGGGCCACAGCGACGGCGGGTCAATCACGCTCCTGTACGCGGCGGCATTCCCAGAACGCATTGCTGGCGCCATCGTGCTGGCGCCACACATTCTGGTGGAAGACCTGTCGGTGACTAGCATCGAAAAAGCTCGGACCGCTTATCTGGAAACAGACCTGCCCCAGCGTCTTGCCAAATACCACGACGACCCCGACTCCGCCTTTTGGGGCTGGAACCGCATCTGGCTGCATCCGCCGTTCAAAGCCTGGACGATCGAAGCCGAGATCGACGCCATCCGCTGCCCGCTGCTGGCCGTGCAAGGCCTGGACGACGAATACGGCACACTGGAACAGATTCGTGGCATCGCACGTCGCGTACCACAGACCGAGTTGCTCGAACTGGGCAATTGCGGTCATTCACCGCATCGCGATCAGACCGAACGTCTGATCGCCACTGCTTGCGCCTTCATCACACAACAAACCGGAGACACACCATGAACCCATCCCGCAGAACACTGATCAGCACCGCCACAGCCCTTGCCCTGGCGGCCTTGTCGGTCGTGCCAGCGCACGCGCAAGCACAGCCCAAACTCAAGGTGGGTTTGATGTTGCCTTACACCGGCACATTCGCCGCGCTGGGCAATGCCATCGAGAACGGATTTCGCCTGTATGTGGCCGAGCAGGGTGGCAAGCTCAGCGGGCGCGAAATTGAATTCATCAAGGTAGACGACGAGTCCGATCCGTCCAAAGCCACCGACAACGTGAACAAGCTCATCAAGCGTGACAACGTCGATGTGTTGATTGGTTCGGTGCATTCTGGCGTGGCGATGGCCATGGCCAAGGTGGCCAAGGACACCGGCACCGTGCTGATCGTGCCCAACGCCGGCGCTGATGCCGTGACCGGCGCGATGTGCGCGCCCAATATTTTCCGCAGCTCCTTTTCCAACTGGCAACCGGGCTACGCCATGGGCGAGGTGGTGGCCAAGAAGGGCCACCAAAAAGTGGTGACGATTACCTGGAAGTATGCGGCGGGTGATGAGTCGGTTCGCGGCTTCAAGGAAGCGTTTGAAAAATCGGGAGGCAAGGTGATCAAGGAGCTGAACCTGCCTTTCCCCAACGTGGAGTTCCAGGCGCTGCTGACCGAAATTGCCGCCGCCAAGCCCGATGCGGTTTACACTTTTTTTGCAGGCGGTGGGGCGGTCAAGTTCGTCAAGGACTATGCAGCAACCGGTCTCAAGAAGAGTATTCCGCTGTATGGCGCTGGCTTCCTGACGGATGGCACGCTGGAAGCACAAGGCGCAGACGCGGCCGACCTGCTGACCACGCTGCACTATGCCGACAGCCTGGGTACGCCGCGTGACAACGCGTTCCGCCTGTCCTACGCCAAGACCTACAAATTGCAGCCCGATGTGTACGCGGTGCAGGGCTATGACGCAGCACAGATGCTGGGCGTTGGCCTGGCGGCGGTGAAGGGGGATATGAATAAAAAGGCAGAGTTCACAGGAGCCATTGAAAAGGCAAAGATCGACAGCCCGCGGGGTTCCTTCACCCTGTCCAAGTCGCATAACCCGGTGCAGGATATTTACCTGCGCCAGGTTGGCGCCAAGGAGAACAAGGTGGTGAGCGTGGCCAGCAAGGCGCTCACCGATCCGGGCCGTGGCTGCCGTATGTAAAGCGCGTCACATCATTTCATTCACCTGAAGCCCCGCGGCTGTGTGCAGCGGCGGGGTGCACAAGGCTCTCCTCAATGGACTTAACCACCTTCCTGATCCAGTGCCTGAACGCGCTGCAATACGGTTTGCTGCTGTTTCTGGTGGCTTCCGGGCTGACGCTGATCTTCGGCATCATGGGCGTCATCAACCTGGCGCACGGCAGCTTCTACATGATTGGTGCCTACATGGCATATGCCCTGGCACCCATCGTCGAGTCCACGTTTGGCGGCGGATTTTTTGCCACCTTGTTCGTCGGACTGGTACTGGCCGTGCTGCTGGGCTATGTGCTGGAGTGGGCTTTTTTCAGCTTTCTGTACGAGCGTGAACACCTGCAGCAGGTGTTGATGACCTACGGTCTGATTCTGGTGTTTGAGGAGTTGCGCAGCCTGCTGGTGGGGGACGATGTGTATGGCGTCAAGCTGCCGGACTTTCTGGCTGGCACGCTCCCGCTGGGGGATCTGATGACTTACCCCGTGTACCGCCTCTTCATCTCGGGCGTGTGCCTGGCGCTGGCACTGGGCATGTACTTTGTGTTCACGCGCACCCGGCTGGGCATGATGATTCGCGCCGGCAGTACCAACCGCGAGATGGTGCAATCGCTGGGTATTGACATCAAGTTTCTCTACCGGGTGGTGTTTGCCGCGGGGGTGGCCATTGCCGTGCTGGCCGGCATGGTGGCGGCCCCCGTGTCGTCGGTCTACCCGGGCATGGGCAACAGTGTGTTGATCATCTGCTTTGTGGTGGTGGTGATTGGTGGCATTGGCTCCATCCGGGGTGCCTTGCTGGCGGCCCTGCTGATTGGCGTGGTGGACACCTTTGGCAAGGTGCTCTTGCCCCAGGCTTCGGGCGTGCTGGTCTATGTGCTGATGGCGCTGATTCTCTTGTGGAAGCCGGATGGCTTGTTCAAGGCTGGCTGAAACTGAGATCACTCAAATGAAGCAATCCAAATTTATCTTTGTGGCATTCGCCTTTGCGGCACTGGCCCTGTTTCCGCTGGCTGCGGGTCAATACGGCATTGATCTGGCGACCAAGATCATGATTTTTGCCGTTTTTGCCCTGAGCCTGGAGCTGCTCGTGGGCAGCACCGGGCTGGTGTGTTTCGGGCAGGCGGCGTTCTTCGGCATTGGGGCCTATGCCACGGTGCTGCTGACGCCGCAGGACGGTACCGCGTCACTCCTGTGGCTGCTGCCGGCCTGCGTGCTGGCGGCCGCGGTGTATGCCTTGTTGGTGGGCGCCTTGTCGCTGCGTACCAAGGGCGTGTACTTCATCATGGTAACGCTGGCGTTTGCCCAGATGGCCTACTACGTGGTGCATGACACGCCCCTGGGCGGCGGCACCGATGGCATCTACCTGTTGAGCAAACCGGTGCTGGGTTCGCTGCTGGACCTGAACAAGCCGCTGGTGCTGTACGGCTTCACGCTGACCTGCCTGCTGGGGGTCTTTGGCTTTTTGGCCTTGTTGCTGCGTTCACGCTTTGGCCGTGCGCTGGCGGGCATTCGGGTCAACGAGCAGCGTATGCGGGCCACTGGTTTTTCGACCTACCCCTACAAACTGGCTGCGTTTGTGATCTCGGGCGGCATTGCGGGTCTGGCAGGTTTTCTGTTTGCGGTGAAGGACGGCTTTGTCAACCCGGAACTCATCAGCTGGCACTTGTCGGGCGAGGTGCTGATCATGATCATTCTGGGCGGGCTGGGGCACTTGCGCGGCGCGTTGCTGGGGGCATTTGCCTTTGCGCTGCTGCAGGAGTTTTTCAAATCAGAAGCCGTCTTTGGCGATTTTTCAAAACATTGGCATTTGGGCCTGGGCCTGACCATCATCGCCAGCGTGGCACTGTTGCCGCGTGGCCTGGTGGGTGTGCCGGAGCAACTGACGGCACGCCTGCGCGGACGGCTCACGGGTGCACGTGCCACCAACACAAAGGAGGTGACAAATGGCTCAGTCTGACATGCTGCTGCGCGGGCGCGAGATCACCCGCCTCTGGGGGGGGCTCGTGGCACTCAATCGCGTGTCGATCGATCTGGAGCGCGGCACCGTGCACGCCGTGATTGGCACCAACGGTGCCGGAAAATCCACCCTGATCAACATTCTGTCGGGCGAAATTCCGCCGTCCAGCGGGCAGGTGGAATTGCTGGGCACAGACGTCACGAACTGGTCACAGCCCCGTCGTGCCCAGACTGGTCTGGGGCGCAGTTACCAGCGCAACACCATCTACCCGAGCTTTACCGTGCTGGAGAACTGCCGACTGGCTGCGCAGGCCCGTACCCAGAAGCCCTGGACGTGGTGGCGCAATGCGCAACGCTGTGAGGCCAGTACCAGCGCCGCGCAAGCGTCGGCAGCGCGCGCGGGTTTGAGCGGCCTGCTGGACCGCCCGGCCGGGCTGTTGTCACACGGCCAGAAACGCCAACTGGAGATTGCCATGTGCCTGGCCACCCAACCTCAGGTACTGCTGCTGGACGAGCCACTGGCCGGCATGGGCGCAGAAGAAACCGAACGCATGCTCACGCTGCTGGCCGAGCTGAAATCCAGTCACGCCATCTTGCTGGTGGAGCACGACATGGATGCTGTTTTTCGCATTGCGGACTGCATCACGGTGATGGTCAACGGCGCCGTGATCGCATCCGGCACACCGGACTTTGTGCGCAACAGCGCCGAAGTGCGCGTGGCCTACCTGGGAGAACATTGAGATGAGCCAAGAATTGATCGTCGATGCCCGTGGCATCAACGCCTGGTATGGCTCCAGCCATATTCTTCATGGCGTAGCGCTGCAAATGGCGCGTGGCGAGACTGTGGGACTGCTGGGCCGCAATGGCATGGGCAAGAGCACGCTGATCCGCACGCTGCTGGGCCATGTGTCCCAGCGCGATGGCCATATCAGCCTGTTCGGGCAAGATGCTTCGCGCTTCAAACCGCACGAGGTGGCCCGCCTGGGCGTGGCCTATGTGCCCGAAGGACGCGGCGTGTTCCCCAACCTGACCGTGCGTGAGAACCTGGTGATGGCGGCACGGCGTGGCCTGGATGGCCGCAACGACTGGTCGTTTGAGCGGGTGATGGAGACTTTTCCGCGCCTGCAGGAGCGCCTGACCAACCTGGGTTCCCAACTATCGGGCGGCGAGCAGCAGATGCTGTCGATTGGCCGCGCCCTGATGACGCACCCGGAGTTGATCGTGCTGGACGAAGCTACCGAAGGCCTGGCGCCCCTTATCGTGACTGAAATCTGGCGCGTGATTGCTCAGATCCGCAGCAGCGGCATTGCCACGCTGATCGTGGACCGCGATTACCGCAAGGTGCTGGCCCAGTCGGACCACGCGCTGGTGCTGCAAAAGGGTCAGGTGGTACTCAGCGGGGCGGCGATTGATGTGGCGCAAAGCCCTGATTTGGCGACTTACCTCGGCGTGTAGCCCCGGCAACGGCTGGACCACAGCCTAAAATGCATGACCCTCTTAACCGGTCCAAATGCATGCCGTCGTCAACGCCAACGAAAGCCCACTGGGCATCTGCCCGCTCTGGCATCTGGAACCGGTGGCGCGGTTACACCGTACGCTGGTTGTTGTTCGCCGAAATCGTCCAGCTGTTTCAACCGATTGACGCTGAGCTGGACACTTATTGGCAAGAAAAACTGTACCAGGCGCTCTCGGGCCTGTTGTTTGGCGCGGTCTGCGCTGTAGTCTTCACGCTGTCTGAAAACACGTTCAATGTGCCCAGGGTCAAATGGAAATCGTGGCTCATCGTCGCCGGAACCTGGCTGGCCGTGAAGCTGGTCTTGGTCAGTGTGATGGCCATGGCGGGTGACCCCATAACCTTGTGAGGCGTGAAGGATTCAAGGTCGGCGAAAAGCCACCTGCTGCGATGCCCAGTACTTTGAATTCAATCGGTCAAGCCTGACTTGCCCACCCGTGGCCGGTGCGTGGACAAACCGGCCGTCACCAACATAGATTCCCGCATGCGTGGGCTCCGCGCCCTGGCCAAAGAGAACCAGGTCGCCCGTACGGATGCCTTCACCCGGCACCAGTTGCCCCCAGCTTTGAAGGCGTGAGACCGTTCGTGGGGGTGTGACACCTGCCCTGCTTTTGTAGACGTGACCAATCAGGCCACTGCAATCAAACCCGGCATCAGGCGTGTTGCCACCGTACCGGTAGGGCGTGCCAACAAGACCTAGCGCATAGATGGTGATGTCATGGGCCTGTTCCTGCGAGAGTCTCGACGGCACGGCCCACACGTCCGCGGACGACGCTTCACGCTGGCTCGGTAGCGTGGTGCTGCATCCACCCAGCGCGAGTACCAGTACCAGCGAAAGGGTGATGGCCCAAAGGCAGCGATCTTTTAAAAAACTCAGGCCAGACATCCGTTGATGATAGTGCCGACTCACCACAAAAGTCGATCCGAAGCCCATTCGGCCTGACCCTGTCATGGGTGCCACCACGGATAATTCGCCGGATGAGAATCAATTTGAAAACACCTTTTGCTGAAAAAGATGCCGTGAAGACACTGGGCGCCCGCTGGGACGCCAAACAAAAGCTTTGGTACATCGTCGATGTGGCAGACCTCACACCGTTCCTCCGCTGGATTCCCTCTTTGGAAGCGGCCACCGAACTGCCGGGCGCCATGGACAAGTCCCCGCAGACATTACCCGGATCCGCCAACGACGTACCTCACTGTGGATGCAAGGTATTGCCATGGGAAGATTGCCCGCACACCGCGATGGCTCTAGTTGATCACTATCAACCTCATTGAACTTATGGCTTAGCACTCAATCACATAGAGTGCTAATATTCCATCAATGACGAAAAGGAGTTCTGGTATGGTTTATCAAACTGGAGTTTCGGGGGCTGCCCTCGCGGTTGCCAATCCGTGGTCGCTGGTGCCGCCGTTGGGCAATCTGGACGCTTATATTTCGGCGGCCAATCGTTTGCCTATGCTCACCCTTGAGGAAGAGCAGGAGTTTTCGCGCAAGTTCCGCCAAGACAATGACTTGGATGCGGCTGGAAAGCTGGTGCTTTCGCACCTGCGCTTGGTGGTGTCGATTTCCCGCCAATACCTGGGCTACGGTCTGCCACACGGCGACCTGATTCAGGAAGGCAATGTGGGTCTCATGAAGGCCGTCAAACGCTTTGACCCGGACCAGGGCGTGCGTCTGGTGAGCTACGCCATGCACTGGATCAAGGCGGAGATTCACGAATACATCCTGAAAAACTGGCGCATGGTCAAGGTGGCCACAACCAAGGCGCAGCGCAAGTTGTTCTTCAACCTGCGTTCCATGAAGCAGCGCTACAAATCGGACGATGCGGCAGCGGACGTGGGCACGCACCGAGAGACGCTCAATGAGGACCAGATTGACGCCATGGCCGCCACGCTCAAGGTCAAGCGCGAAGAAGTCATCGAGATGGAAACCCGCCTGTCGGGCGGCGATGTGCTGCTGGATCCCAGCCCGTCCGACGACGGTGAGGATGCTTTTGGCCCGATTGCCTACCTGACGGACACCAAGCACGAGCCCACGGCCATGATCGAGGCGCACCAGCGCGATGTGTTGTCCAGCGACGGTATTGCCACCGCACTGGAAGCGCTGGATGACCGCAGCCGCCGGATTGTGGAGGAGCGCTGGCTCAAGGTAAACGATGACAACTCGGGCGGCATGACCTTGCACGAGCTGGCGGCCGAGTACGGCGTGAGCGCCGAACGCATTCGCCAGATCGAGGTGGCCGCCATGAAGAAGATGAAGAAAACTCTGATCGAATACGCCTGACCTCCAGCCGGCCCGGCACAATGCCCCTGATGGCTCCTGCCTCAGGGGCATTTTTTATTCACGAAACATCCATGTCACGACCGCCCCTTCGACTTGCTATGCTATTCATAGCTTCCTGCGCACTATCTACGGGGGCTACAGCCCAAAAAACCTTAAAAACAAGCGAAAACTGGCCCAATCGCACGGTGCGCCTCATCGTGGGCTTTCCGGCCGGGTCGTCGCCCGACCTGACGGCGCGAACGCTCGCCGAACCGCTTGCCAAGGCCCTGGGCCAAGCCGTGATCGTGGAAAACAAGGTCGGCGCAGGCGGCAATATTGCCGCTGACTATGTGGCCAAGGCCACCGACCAACATACCCTCGGGCTCATGATTAATGGCAACATGACGATTGCCCGGCTGCTGAACCCCAGGCTGGCCTACGATCCGCTCAAGGACCTGACGCCGGTGAGCCTGATTGGCACGTCTCCCCTGGTGCTGACGGCGCCCGTGGGCGCACCTGGTGCCAGCGCCAAAGACTTTTTATCGGCGGCACGCACGGCCGGCGACACATGGAGCTACGGCTCACCGGGCGTGGGTACCGTGGGGCATATCGGCATGGAATTTTTGAAAAGCAAGGCCCGCATCAACCCGGTGCATGTGCCCTACCCCGGCTACCCCCAGGTGGCCAATGCGATGCTGGGCGGGCAGTTGCAGTTGTCGATGCTGCCCCCTGCGCTGGCCATGGCCCAGATCAAGGCGGGCAAGTTGCGCGCGATCGGTGTGACTTCCAGTGTGCGCAGCACCCTGGTGCCCGAGTTGCCCAGCATGACCGAAGCGGGTGTGCAGGGCTTTAATCTGGAAATATGGAACGCGG
The DNA here is from genome assembly GCF_056521395.1 of Rhodoferax sp. LS1R11. Taxonomy (NCBI): domain Bacteria; kingdom Pseudomonadati; phylum Pseudomonadota; class Betaproteobacteria; order Burkholderiales; family Comamonadaceae; genus Rhodoferax; species Rhodoferax sp. LS1R11. The sequence goes on along the minus strand of NZ_JBWMAW010000003.1, from coordinate 21,467 downwards.
TGGCGGCCCCCAACAACCTGCCCCCACCGGTGGTGGCCAGGCTGTCGGCCTTGTTCAGCGAGATCGCCCGCGCGCCGGAGATGCGCCAAAAACTGTTTCAACAGGGCTGGCAGGTAGCGGGCACCTCCGCCGAAGGCTTGGCCAACCGCATCAAGCTCGACACCGCCTTGCTGGGGGGCGTGATTGCCACCCGTGGCATCAAGGCCGAGTAGACGCGCTCACGGGTTCTGCAGCAGCAGTTTGATGTCGGCCGCCAGGGGTGCGGCGCCCGTGCCGTAGCGGGTGTACAGGCGCAGCTTGCCCTGTGTGTCGTAGACGTAACTGCCTGCGGAATGGTCCATGGTGTAGCTGGTGGGTGTTTTGCCATCCACCTTTTTGTAATACACCTTGTAGTCTTTGGCGACGGCTTCCAGCTTGTCGGGGGTGGTGTAGAGCGCGAGAAAACTCGGGTCAAAGTTGGCCATATAGGCTTTGAGCACCTCAGGGGTGTCGCGCTGCGGGTCCACCGTGACAAACAGGCCCTGCAGGCGTTCGCCGTCTTTGCCCAGCAGTTTTTTGATCTCGGCCAGCTCGGCCATGGAGGTGGGACACACGTCCGGACACTGGGTGTAACCGAAGAACATGACCACCACTTTGCCGGCAAAATCTTTGAGGCTGCGTGACTGGCCGTTGTGGTCCGTCAACGCAAAATCACGCGCATAGTCGGCGCCGGTGAGGTCAATGGAAGAAAAACTGGGTTTTTTCTCAGAACAAGCGACTAACAGGGCTGTAGCCCCCGTAAACAGTGCGTAGCCAGCTATCTTTTTAAGAGCATTTCGTTTGTTCATGTGATGATCACAGTACATAGTGGTCCACCAGCAGGGCAGCAAACAGCACGCTGAGGTGAATAAGGGAAAAGCGAAAGGTCTTGCGCGCCAGCGCATCGGAGTAGTCGCGCCACAGCCAGAAACCGTACAGGCAAAACCCGATACTCAGCCCCACCGCCGCCACCAGGTAAATCCACCCGCTCATGCCATAAACATAGGGCATCAGACAGGCTGCAAACAGGATGAAGGTGTACAGCAGCACCATCAGGCGGGTGAACTCGTTGCCGTGGGTCACCGGCAACATGGGCAGACCCGACTTGCGATAGTCTTCCACGCGATAGAGGGCCAGCGCCCAGAAATGCGGCGGTGTCCACAAGAAAATGATCAGGAACAGGATCAGCGCTTCAGGCCCCACATCCCCGGTCATGGCGGCCCAGCCGAGCACCGGGGGCATGGCCCCCGAGGCGCCGCCAATGACGATGTTTTGCGGCGTGAGCGGCTTGAGAATGACGGTGTAGACCACCGCGTAGCCAATGAACGTGGCAAAGGTGAGCCACATGGTCAGCGGGTTGACCCAGACGTACAAGAGCGTCGACCCCAGGCCGCACAACACGGCCGAGAACAGCAGCGTCTGCACGTCGTTGAGCTCACCCTTGGCCGTGGGCCGCCAGGAGGTGCGCTTCATCTTGGCATCAATGCCTTTCTCGACAATACAGTTAAATGCCGCCGCTGCGCCAGCCACCAGCCAGATGCCCAGGCAGGCTATCAAGCCGACTTTGACTTCGGGCCAGGACGGCACGCCGGGCACCGCCAGCACCATGCCAATCAGGGCGCAAAAAACAATCAGCTGAATCACGCGCGGCTTGGTCAGGGCATGGAACTGACTGAACACAGAGGCGGTCACGGGAGGGGAAATGGCAGTCATGCGGACAGTCTCGAGACAGAGGGATCTTGGGCAACAGGTGCCAGGGAAAGGGAGCGTGCGCGGCTGGCTGTGATCGCCCAGGTCAGAACAACAATCAGTGCGCCAGCACCACCCGTGTGCAACACAGCCGCCACCAGAGGCCAGTCCAGCACCACATTACTCAGGCCAGTGAGCAACTGCAAGCTGATGAACGCGGCCAGCCAGCGCGATGGGGTGCGCAATGCAGCGACCCGATTCAGGCGCCAGGACAGCACGCCAAGCACGGTCAGCACCACAACGGCCATAAGCCGGTGGACGTAGTGAATGGCGGTCAGGGCGGAAAACTCGATCGCCTCGCCGCTCGAAGTCAAGCCCAACTCACGCCAGATTTGAAAACCTTGCTGAAAGTTCATTGCAGGCCACCAGCTGGCCTGACACGTCGGAAAGTCCTGGCAAGCCAGGACCGCATAGTTGGTGCTGACCCAACCTCCCAGCGTGACTTGAACCAGCAGGAGGAAAAAAGACAGCCACAGCCAAGTGCGCAAACCCGGGTTGAGGGTCACGACAGCTAAACCACCGCTGGCCTGCCCTGAGCGAACCACCTGCACACACAGCAGCGCCAGCAATGTCAGCCCCCCCAGCAGATGCAGCGTGACAATGGCCGGAAAAAGCTTCATGGTCACCGTCAAAGCGCCAAAAGCACCCTGCATACACACCCACAGCAGCGTCAGCGTGGGCCACCATGGACTGATGACACTCCCCTGCGCTTTGCGCCTGTGGGTAATCCAGCTGGTCACGGCCAACACCAGAATGAGTACACCCACAGTGGTCGCCAGGTAGCGGTGAATCATCTCAACCCAGGCCTTGCTGTGGGTCACAGGGCCCGAAGGCATGGCGTTTTGAGCGGCTTCAATGTGTACCTTCGCGCCGATTGGATTGGTACTGCCATAGCAACCGGGCCAGTCAGGACAACCCAGGCCCGAATCAGTCAGGCGGGTGAAGGCACCAAACAGCACCAGATCAAAGGTCAGAAAAAGGGTCAGAACCGTCAGCGCCTGGAGCCGCCGAACCGGCGTGGCACCACGGTGGCGAAACCAAACCCAACTCAACGGCCCCAGCGCCAGCAGAGCGCCCAGGAGCATCATGCTGACCAGCGGCGACAGGTTGTAAGGAGCGTGCGGAGTCATTTCTTTTTACTGCGCGACTTCAGGTTTGGCTTGGGGTGACGATTCGCGCCCCGGTTGATCCCAAAAGGCGGAGGCCCGCAGCAACCGTTCCAGATCCTTTTTGGCCTTGGCGGCACTGGCCACCTCGAGGTTGGCCGGAAAACGCATCATCCAGTTACCCATCGGATCGACCACATACAGGTGCTCAGAAAGCTGGTGCCCTTTGGCAGGCAACAGCCAGTCCGAAAGACCAGCCTCCGACACACGCAACACCGTGGCCCCCTTCAAGGCCGGCAGCAGCTTCTCTGAAACCGCTGCATCGTCGGTCAGCAGCCAGACCCAGTCCAGGCGGTCTTTGTCCTTGCCCAATCCTTCACGCAGCTGGCGCTGCAGGTACAAATGACGGCTGCACTCCTCGTCACATGCTGCATTGGCCACGCTGACAAGCAGCCACTGGCCCTTGAGCGATTTGAGATTGCTCTTTTCGGCTGCCAGATTCATGCTTGCCTGATCAGGCAAGGGTCGCTGGGGATCAATCAACTCGCCAAAATTACGGCGTCCTTCTGGCCGGATCACGTAATAAGTGACATACGACGCCACCACCGGTGATGCGCAAGCCAGAAAAAGGGCAATCATTTTCCAGCGACCCATACCAGTGCGCCGCGCCGCTGTTTCCAAGACACGTTCCGGAGCGGGGATGGAATGAACCGTCAAACCCAGCGGCTGGTCGCCGCGTGCAGCCCCAAAGGGTGCAGCCGCATCAGGGGCGTTGAGGGGAGATGAATCGTCTAACAATTTGAAACCAGACATAAAGAATTGAAATCAATGCGCTCAATGCAAACCATTGCACAGCGTAGCCATGGTGCTTTTCAACACCCGTGATGGCCACTGGCCACTCACGCAGCAAGCCGTCCGTCAACGGACCGGTCTCCTGAATGGAGACCGCCAGCAGGGGCATCCCGACCTCAGCGCTGAACGACGTCATGTCGAGATTTTGCCGGATACGCCCTGTATCCGGGCCTTCGAACTCATATAACTTGGATGGCGGCAGGACAATCCGCCCCTGAATAGTGACAGGTCCGGTGGGGGTAACCACGTCTGGCACCTTCGTGCGGTCAATGAAATTTCTGGCCCCCCAGCCCCGCTGGACTACAACCACGCCGGCATCTCCATCGAGCGCCAAAGGGGTCAACACATACAGGCCAGGTTTGCCATTCATCTGGCGATTGTCCAGATAGACCGTATGCCCTGCGACCCATTGGCCGCGCAACGTCACCCGACGGTGCAAGACAGCCAGCGGATCAGACGCTGACGCCAGCATGCGGGTGTCCAGTGGGTCTAACGCCTCTTTCGACTCTATCGAAGCCTGCAAGGCCTCTTTTTGGCTTGCCCGGGACAGCTGCCAACGACCCAATGCCAACGTCAGCACCACTGACAACAAAGCCAGTAGGGTGATCAACCAGAACTTCCAACGTGAACTCAACGGATAATCCTGTCTATGAAATACTTGGTCATCGTCGCATTCGTTGCCATTCTCGGCAGCTTGGGAACCGCACTTTTTTTCATGATGAAAAACAACAGCAGCAGTAAATCAAGGGCTCAAAAAATGGCATTTGCCTTGGCGATGCGGGTCGGCATATCTGTTCTGCTTTTTGTCAGCATTCTGCTGGCGTGGAAGTTTGGCTACATCCAACCCACAGGAATTGCCGCCGGCCAGTAAAGCCTGTAACCCTCGCCACAATCAAAAAGGCACCGCGCGCGGTGCCTTTTTGCTGGGCATTCTGACTTACATCCAGTAAATCAACACGTAGAGTCCAAGCCAGACCACGTCAACAAAGTGCCAATACCAGGCGGCACCTTCAAATCCAAAATGCCGCTCAGCAGTGAAGTGGCCTTTTTGCAGGCGCAAGGTTACAAACAACAACATCAACATACCGATAAACACGTGGAAGCCGTGGAAACCGGTCAACATGAAGAAGGTGGAACCGTACACACCAGAAGTCATTTTCAGGTTGAGCTCATGGTATGCGTGGTAGTACTCGTAACCCTGAACGAACAAGAATACGATACCCAGCAACACGGTCATCCACATGAAGGCAATCGTCTTGCCGCGGTTACCGCTGATCAACGCGTGGTGGGCAATGGTCAAAGTCACGCCAGAACTCAACAACAAACCGGTGTTGATGGTGGGCAACCAGAAAGGCGTCATGGTGGTGAACGGCTCAACAATGCCAGCGGGTGATGCGGTCACACCGGCGGCCAAGCTGGGCCAGACGGCTTTGAAATCAGGCCAAAGCACGGCATTGTCCAGGCTCCCCAACGCGGGCACCGAGTGGGCACGGGCCCACCACAGAGCCGTGAAGAAAGCGCCGAAAAACATCACTTCAGAGAAGATGAACCAACTCATGCTCCAGCGATAAGACAAATCGATCTTGTGACCGTACTGTCCGCCTTCGCTCTCGCCAATCGATTCGCTGAACCATTGGTACAACACACCCAAAAACCAGACCATGCCGATACTGAGCGCGTATTTGCCCCAATCAGCGCCATTGATCCACTGGCTTGCGCCCAAGATGACGAAAAACAGACCCAAGGCAGCCATCGCAGGATGCCGTGACGGGCTGGGCACAAAATAATGCGGTGTTGCGGCGTGTGTTGTTGAACTCATGTCTGCTCCAATTCTTCCAGTTCTCTTCAATTTTTCAGTTGCTGCGTGGTGCCTTATTTGGCAACCACCCAGTTAACCAGCACTATTAAACCAACTACAAAAATCATGGCACCTGCAATACCCACTGCAATGATATGAAATGGGTTCACGCGAGCCATATCTTCCTGCGATTCGCTATTTTTTCGAATTCCAAAAAATGACCATGCCACCATTTTGATGGAGCGCCACACCGATGTGTTTCGGACGCTGTCCTTGTTGCTTACAGGCTCACTCATGAGCCTGAGATTGTCGTCACGTGCTCAACGGCATTCGCCACCGGGGCGGGCGGCGTTTTTCCACCCACTTCAAAAAAGGTGTACGACAAAGTGATTGTCGATACATCTTTGGACAGCTTGGAATCAATCACAAACACGACCGGCCAAGACTTTTTTTCACCCGGTTCCAGCGTGTATTGGTTGAAGCAAAAGCATTCCAACTTGTTGAAATGGGGACTCGCCTGCTGCGGAGCGTAACTGGGAATGGCCTGTGCCGACATGCGTCGGTTTTGCACGTTTTTGAACTCGTACATTACCGTTGCCAATTCACCTGGATGAACCTGAATGGAACGCTGTGCAGGCTTGAACTCCCAGGGCCCGCGTGAGTTGGCATCGAATTCCACCGTGATCGTGCGACTCTTGTCCACCTGGGTGTTGGCGGGCAGAGTTGCCTTGGCACCTGGAATGTTTCGTTCCCCAAGAGCCAGCACATTGATGCCAGTCATCTCACAAATAGCCTTGTACAAAGGCACCAACGCATAACCAAACGCAAACATACCAGCCGTGATCACGACCAGTTTGCTCACCATCTTGATATTTGCGCTGCGCAGACTCATGACCTACTTGCTCAAAACAATCATCTTTGCCATGAACCCGACGAAAAACATCAAAGCGATTGATGCGAGGATCAATCCAGTTTTGACGTTTGCTTTCTTTTGTTCAGATGTCATGAAATTCTTTGTAAATTGGAAAAGAGCTTTATGAAAAAAGCACTTTTCCGTTGCATTCCAACCGACCGCTTAGCCAATCACGCGAGTGGCTGTGATATCCAGTTTTGGAGGTGTCTCGAAGGTATGGAATGGCGCAGGCGATGGCACTTCCCACTCCAGGCCTTCAGCAGCTTCCCAAGGCTTCTGGGGCGCTTTTTCGCCCTTGCCACGCATGGCGGGTAGAACAATGAACAGGAAGAAGTAAACCTGGGCAAAACCGAACAGGAAACCACCCACTGAGGCCAAGGCGTTGAAATCCGCGAACTGCATGGGGTAGTCAGCATAGCGACGTGGCATACCGGCCAGACCCAGGAAGTGCATTGGGAAAAATGTCACGTTGAATGCAATGAGCGACCACCAGAAGTGAATCTTGCCGCGGGTTTCGCTGTACATCACACCGGTCCACTTGGGCGCCCAATAGTAGAAGCCTGCAAACATCGCAAACAAGGAACCTGCCACCAACACATAGTGGAAGTGAGCAACCACGTAATAAGTGTCTTGCAACTGGATATCAATGGGCGCCATCGCCAGAATGAGACCTGTGAAACCGCCCATGGTGAACACGAAAATGAAGCCCACCGAGAACAGCATGGGAGTTTCAAACGTCATGGAGCCTTGCCACATGGTGGCGATCCAGTTGAAAATTTTCACAGCGGTAGGCACCGCGATCAACATCGTGGCGTACATGAAGAACAACTGTCCTGTCACTGGCATGCCCGTCGTGAACATGTGGTGAGCCCACACGATAAAACTCAGGATGGCAATGGAAGACGTGGCGTACACCATCGATGCGTAGCCAAACAATTTTTTGCGCGCAAAGGCGGGCACGATCTGGCTGATGATGCCGAAGGCCGGCAAGATCATGATGTACACCTCAGGGTGACCGAAAAACCAGAAAATATGCTGGTACATCACCGGGTCACCGCCACCGGCGGGGTTGAAGAAGCTCGTACCAAAATGACGATCTGTCAAAGTCATGGTGATTGCGCCAGCCAACACGGGCATCACGGCAATCAGCAAGTAAGCGGTGATCAACCAGGTCCAGCAGAACATCGGCATTTTCATCAACGTCATGCCAGGGGCACGCATGTTGAGAATGGTCACGATGATGTTGATCGAACCCATGATGGAACTCGCACCCAGGACGTGCATGGCAAAAATACCAGCGTCCATGCTGGGGCCCATTTGCAGGGTCAACGGCGCATAAAGCGTCCATCCAGCTGCTGGCGCGCCGCCAGGCATGAAAAACGATGTAACCAAAGTCACCGCTGCAGGAATCATCAACCAGAAGCTGAAGTTGTTCATACGGGCAAAGGCCATGTCAGCCGCGCCAATTTGCAACGGAATCATCCAGTTCGCAAAACCGACAAAGGCCGGCATAATGGCGCCGAACACCATGATCAGACCATGCATCGTGGTGAGCTGGTTGAACAACTCAGGGTTCACAAACTGCAGGCCAGGCTGAAAAAGCTCGGCGCGAATCAACAGCGCAAGGACGCCGCCAATCATCAGCATGGTGAAACTGAACAACAAATACAAAGTCCCGATATCTTTGTGGTTGGTGGCAAACACCCAACGACGCCAGCCTGTGGGCGCGTGGTCGTGATGATCGTCATGGGCGTGATCGTGGTGGTCTAGAACGGCACTCATTCTGCTTTCCTTCTCAATACTGGTATTCGTGGTGCGAGGGCTTACTTGCGAGCAGCCATCACGTCAGCTGGCTGAACCAGTTGACCCGTTTTGTTTGACCAATTGTTCTTGGTGTAAGTGATCACAGCAGCTAGCTCTGTGTCGCTCAACTGCTTCCATGCGGGCATGGCGCCATTGTTCTGACCATTCAGCAAGACAGCAATCTGCTTGCCCTTGTCGGCATCAAGCACAACAGCGGCGCCGTCCAGCGGCTTGATCGGGCCTGCACCCTTGCCGTTGGCCTGGTGGCAAGCTGCACAATTCGTCGCATAAACCTTTTCGCCACGCTTGGTGAGATCTTCGACGGTCCACACTTTGGCAGGATCATCGGCTTTGGCAGCCAGCTTTTTCTTCTCGCCGTCGACCCAGGCGGTGTACTCTTCAGCGGAAACCACCTTCACGTGGATCGGCATGTAAGCATGCTCTTTGCCACACAACTCCGCGCACTGGCCGTAGAAATCACCGGTTTTTTCAGCACGGAACCAGGTGTCACGCACAAAACCGGGAATCGCATCCTGCTTGACACCAAAAGCTGGAATCATCCACGCGTGAATCACGTCATTGGCCGTCGTGATGATGCGGATTTTTTTGTTGACGGGAACAACCAATGGATTGTCGACCTTCAGCAGGTAATCATTCACCACTTCGCCAGCCTTGGGGCCACCGTTGTTGGACATTTCGCGCTGGGCGCTGTCAAGCGACGCGATGAAGGAAACACCCTCGCCCTCGCCCTTGAGGTAGTCGTAACCCCACTTCCACTGCATACCGGTCGCCTTGATGGTGACATCTGCGTTGGTTGTGTCTTTCATGGCAACCACGACTTTGGTAGCCGGCAGGGCCATCAGGATCACGATGACGAATGGAACGATGGTCCAGATGATCTCGACCGTCACGGACTCGTGGAAATTTGCGGCCTTGTGACCAACCGATTTGCGGTGCTTCCAGATGGAATAAAACATCACGGCAAACACAGCTACAAAAATCACGGTGCACAAGATCAACATAAACCAATGCAGCCAGGCTTGTTCCTCGGCAATTTTGGTGACTGCTGGAGCCAAATTGAGTTGATTGACAGCAGGGCCGCCAGCCAAGTCGCCAACGGCATGGGCCGCGGTAAATGCAGCCGACCCGGCCCAAGCGCCAGCAGCCAACAGCGTGCTATTCAATTTATTGAAAATGCTCTTCATCATGCTCACTTTTCATTGCCTCAAATTAACCGAATCTGACCCGACAACCGGGCCTGCCTTCATGCGTCCCGCAGTGCCATCCGAATCTCTTTTGCCAACTCTGGCCGCAATTCCGGCCTGACGAATCGACCCACACTGATTGATCGTCCCTGCCCGGAAACCTCAATCAAAGACCTGTCCCCGAGTTTCGGCTCTACCCGAACCCATTCACGGCGAAACTCTGCACGCTCCAGCTTGCCAGCGTTTTCGAACTCCACCACAAGATTTCTGCCTTGCAAGTAAATCCGCTCGCCGTCCGTCGCATGGCGGGCATAAAACAGAAAACCAGCGCCTACGGCCAGCAACTCCAGCCAGGCAAAAGGCAAGACCAATACGGCACCATGCGCCCAAAATACCATGCCGATCAACAGGGAAAGCAGACAAAGTGACAGATAAACCCAACCCAGCTGAGCCGGCGTTGCCGCACAGTTACGTTGCAGAAACCATTGGATGTTCTTACCTTGAACTGTCGCGAACCTGAACGCCAAGTTTGTCACTAGCTTTACCCGCTGAATACGATTCAACACAATTCAGAATGCAAGGTACATAAGGGATCGCCTATGTATCTCGCGATATTGTAGCCCACGGTATCAAGCGCATCCCCCATGTCAAGCCCGCTTCTCAAGGATTGGGGAGATACGTTTTGCGCTGGTTCAAGCTTTCACGCATCTGCGACAAAGACAGCACCGTTTCAGCACGCATGGCGAGTCGCGGCACAGGCCTGAACGCATGGCCGTAAATAATCTCGAACGTCAACTCCAGTGGTTTGCTTTGAAGCGCCTCTTTCAACTGCGCATGCCATTGACGGCCGCGCAGACCGGCAAACCGCTGCGGGTGCAGATTTCGGCCCAAGCCGCGCAATTCTTCAAGAAGTCGCTGCGGCGTCTCGAAGGTCAGGGTGATGCGTTCCATGTCCATGACGGGTTCCGCAAAACCGGCAGCCACCAGCATGTCACCCCAGTCGTGCATGTCCGTGAATTCATGGGAAGGCGCGGGCCAACCCAGCGCCTGGTACAAGCCCCTTAACTCCTTCAAGGAGTCCGGCCCCATGCAGGAAAACATCAAAAATCCATCAACCGCCAGAGCACGATGCCACTGGGCCATCAAGGCCTGCGGGTCGGCGGCCATGTGCAAGGCCATATTGGCCCACACCATTTGCACCGCACTGTCGGTTGGCACTTCAAAACGCGATGACTTGCCCGTCCAGCGGGCAGGCTGCCACCAGGATTTTGCTATTCTTTTGGAAGCAAACTCTGCACGATCAATCTCAGTCTCAACCACAAAACAGCTTGAATCAGGGTAACGGCGTGCCAACAACTCATGCGCTTCAAGCCCCCCGCGCACCGGCTCCCAGTGCGCCCAGTTCTGGGGCTTGAGCTTGATCCACTCCAGCCGCTCTTCCATGCGCCGCGCCACCTCCTCATGCAGCCAGGGTGAGGGGCCCGCGGGCATTTGCTGCCAGCGCTGGGCAGCTTGGGGATCGATCGTGGGAGGGCGTTGGGTAGGCATGGTGATGAGGAGTGCCGCCAGAGTATATTGAGTCGATGTTTTTCGGATTGATCAAAGGAGTGTTGAACGCACTGCCCAGCCAGTGCAGCGTGTGCCATGCCTGGCCAAGCCAGAGCATTTGCGAAGCATGCGTCAACCGCTTTGCCCAGCCCCTGCCCCGCTGCCAGACCTGCGCGTTGCCGGTGCCCGCAGGCGTTCGGCGATGCGGAGAATGCGTCAAGAACCCGCCGCCACTGGACGGCTGCCTGGCCGCCGTCTCTTATGCCTACCCCTGGTCTGGCTTGATCGTCGGCTACAAATTCCATAACCAGCCAGGGCATGCCAGCGCCCTGGCCTTGCTGCTGCACAGCACGCCCTGGGTGGAGCCGGCGCTGGACGCGACGGACCTCGTGCTGCCCATGCCCCTGTCCCGGACCCGGCTGCAAACAAGGGGTTTCAACCAGGCCCTGACCCTGGCCAGGCAACTCTCGCCACACAAAACCAACCCGCATGTGCTGTTGCGCATCAAGGACACACCGCCGCAAAGTGCCCTGAACCGGGTGGAACGGCTTGAGAGTGTGAAAAACGCCTTTGCCGTCGACCCCTTGTTGCTCCCAAAAGTACAAGGCGCGCGGGTAGTGCTGGTGGACGATGTGATGACCAGCGGCGCCTCGCTGTTTGCCGCCGCCAGGGTCCTTCGGGCGGCGGGGGCGGCGCACATCACGGGCATCGTGATCGCGCGCACGGAGTGAGGGGCGACAATCCGGGCATGTTTCATATTGTCCTCGTCGAACCCGAAATCCCGCCCAACACGGGCAACATCATCCGTCTGGCGGCCAACACCGGCTGCACCCTGCATCTGGTGGAGCCGCTGGGCTTTTCAATGGACGACAAGCACATGCGCCGCGCCGGTCTGGACTACCACGAGTACGCCGAACTCAAGCGCCACGCCGACTGGGCCTCGTTCCTGCGCGATGAACAACCCGCACCCGACCGTCTTTTTGCCCTCACGACGCGGGGCACCCGAAGCCCCTACGAGGTGGCGTTCAAGCCCGGCGACTGGCTGGTGTTCGGTTCGGAAACCAAGGGCATCTCAGACACCGTGCGCGCCGCTTTTGCCCCCGGCCAGGGCTTGAAACTGCCCATGCGGGAAGGCCAGCGCAGCCTGAACCTGTCCAACGCCGTGGCCGTCACCGTTTTTGAAGCCTGGCGGCAAAACGGGTTTGACACCGTGGCGGCCAGGTCGGCGCCGGTTCAGGGGTAATAACGCGCCAGCGACTCGGCCACACACACTGGCTTCACGGCGCCGTCGCGCTCAATCGCCACTTCCCAGGTCAGCTGGACGCCGCCGTTGTCAATGGACTCGCTCTTGAGCAGTTTCAAACGGGCACGCAGGCGGCTGCCCACCGGCACCGGCGCCATGAAGCGCACCTTGTTCAGCCCGTAGTTCACGCCCATCCGGGCTTCGACCACCGTGATCGATGACTCGAAAAACGCCGGGATCAGTGACAGCGTCAAAAACCCGTGCGCAATGGGCGCACCAAAAGGCCCGGCGGTGGCCCGCTCGACATCCACGTGAATCCACTGATGGTCGCCCGTGGCCTGGGCAAACAGGTTGACCTGCGCCTGCGTGATGGTGATCCAGTCGCTGACAGCGACCTCCTGTCCGGCCAAGCTGGAAAGTTCGGCAAGTGTGGGTATGGTTTTCATGCCCTCACTGTAGCGAGGCACGCAGAACCGCCGTGTCCGATGAGCGACAAATCCAGTCTGCGCGATAGACTCACCGCAACCTTTTTTCTGGATTGGCAAGCCGACATGGAACACACGCCCGCCTGGCTGATCAACAGCTTCATCTATCTCAGTGCGGCGGTCATTGCCGTGCCCTTGAGCCGGGCCCTGGGGCTGGGGTCCATCATTGGTTACCTGGCGGCGGGCATCGCGATTGGCCCCTGGGGCCTGGGCCTGGTCACCAATGTAGAGGACATCCTGCACTTTGCCGAATTCGGCGTGGTGCTGATGCTCTTCCTGGTCGGACTGGAGTTGGAGCCCAAACGCCTGTGGAGCCTGCGCCGCCCCATTTTTGGCTGGGGCAGCGCCCAGGTGCTGGGCTGCGCGCTGCTGCTCACGGCCGTTGCCATGGGCTTTGGCGTGAACTGGCGGGTGGCGCTGGTGGCCGGGCTGGGCCTGGCCCTCTCCAGCACGGCGATTGCGCTGCAAGTGATAGGGGAGCGCAACCTGATGCCCACCAGCAGCGGGCAGGCCGCGTTCTCGGTGCTGCTGTTTCAGGACGTGGCCGCCATCCCGATCCTGGCGCTGCTGCCGCTCTTAGGCGTCGCATTTATATCAAATGAGGCTGCAGCCCCCGTTGATCATGCGCAAGCAGCTATAAAAATAGTAGCAGTCATTGCCAGCATCATTCTGGGGGGGCGCTTGCTGATGCGCCCGCTGTTTCGCTGGATTGCGCGCTCCAACACCCCCGAAATCTTCACCGCCGCCTCGCTCTTGCTGGTGGTCGGCATTGCCGGGCTAATGCAGTTTGTGGGCCTGTCCATGGCGCTGGGCGCCTTTCTGGCCGGTGTGCTGCTGGCTGAGAGCGAGTACCGGCGTGAGCTGGAAACCGACATCGAGCCCTTCAAGGGCCTGCTGCTGGGCCTGTTCTTCATCGCCGTGGGCATGAGCATCGACTTTGGCGTGCTGCGCCAGTCGCCGGGGCTGATGGCGCTCATCGTCATCGGGTTTCTGCTGGTCAAAGGCGTGGTGATCTACACCCTGGCCCGGCTCATGAAGTTGCCGTTTCAGGAGCGGGCGGTGTTCACGCTGCTGCTGGCGCAGGGCGGCGAGTTTGCGTTTGTGGTGTTCCAGGCGGCCGCGGGCGCCAACGTGTTTTCGGCCCAAACGGCCTCGCTGCTGATTGGCGCGGTGGCCGTGTCCATGCTGGTGAGCCCGCTGATGCTGGTGGCCATCGACAAGCTGCTGCTGCCGCGTTATGCCCACTGTGGCGTGCCGCAACTGGAAGAAATCTCCGAGCAGCAAGAGGCCCCGGTGGTGATTGCGGGCTTTGGCCGTTACGGCCAGATCGTGGCGCGCATGCTGCTCGCGCAAGGCATTCCCACCACCGTGCTGGACCACGACGCCGAAATGATCGAGGCGGCGCGCAGCTTTGGCTACCGCGTGTTTTACGGCGACGCCACGCGGCTTGACCTGCTGCGCACCGCCGGTGCCGCGAGCGCCAAGATTCTGGTGGTGGCGGTGGACGACATGGCGCAGTCACTGAAGATCGTGGACCTGGCACAGGCCCACTTTCCCCAGCTTGACATCGTCGCCCGCGCCCGGGACGTGACGCACTGGCACAAGCTGCGTGACCGGGGCGTGATGCGGGTGCAACGCGAGTTGTTCGAGTCCAGCCTGCGCAGTGCGCGCAGCGTGCTGGAGCTGTTGGGCCAGGGTGCCGATGAAGCCCGCGCCAACGCGGGGCGTTTTCGCCAACACAACCTGGAGTTGTTTGAAAAAATGCAACCTCACTACCAGGATCGCGCCAAGCTGATCTCGGTGGTGAAGCAGGGCCGCCAGCAACTCGAAGAACAAATGGCGCAAGAGCGGGCCACGCTGGCGGAATCCAACAAGGGTAGCTAGAACCGCTCGTTAATGGTCATACCAATAAAACCGAACGCTTCATCAACGCCCGGGTATCCGACAACATGCCCGCCATGCGGTGCAGGGCGTTTTGCGAGTCGCCGTTTTGGATCGCCTCAAACACTTTCTGGTGGTCCGGCAAACCGCGCTTGAAGTCCCCGGCCGAACGCGCCGTCACCACCAGCAAGGACGCCAGTGCACTGCCAATGATGGCGGCCAGCGGCATCAGCAAGGGATTGTTCGTGGCCCTGAGAATGGCCGTGTGAAAGGCAAGATCGGCGTCCACCCACTGGGCAAGCGACTGGGCATTCTGCATGTCGTTTAACGCGGCCTGGATGACCTGAAGCTGCTCCGCGCTGCGACTGGACGCCGCCAGCGACGCCGCAGCAGGCTCAATGATTTCACGCAGTTCGGTCAGGTGCTGCAAAAACTCGGCGTCAGCCCCCGTGGCGCAGCGCCAGGCCAGAATGTCGGGGTCCAGCAGATTCCACAGGTCTTTGCTGCGCACCCGGGTGCCGATGCGCGGACGCGGCTCCAGCAGCCCCTTGGCCGCCAGCACCTTGACCGCCTCGCGCAGCGCGGTGCGGCTGACCTGCAACTCGCCGCACAACTGCTCCTCGTTGGGCAACTGCGCACCGGCGGCATACATTCCGCTGACCACGCGGCGCCCCAGCTCCTGGACCACCTTGCCATGCAAGTTCCGTCCGGTGTAGGTCGCGGTATTGACACTGGCGGGAGGATTCATGGTGTGGGGGCAGCGAAGCTGCAAGTGGGGGTTGGCAATCCAATCATCATATGATTAAATGCACCCGCCTGCCACCCTTTTGAACGCACATGAACGCCAAGACTGAAATTCCCTTTGTCGGCCTGGATTGGGGCACCACCCACCGCCGCAGCTACGCCTTGAACACGACGGGCGCCTGCACTGCAGAAATCTCCGACGACCAGGGCGCACTGGCGAGCAAGGGCCGTTTTGCACCCGCCCTCGCAGACGCCTTGAACCAATTGCACGCCACACCGGAGCGCGTGGTGATGGCTGGCATGGTGGGCAGCGCCCTGGGCTGGCAGGAGGTGCCTTACGTGGATGGCAGCGTGCCGCTGGAAGCACTGGCGCAGCATCTGGTGGCCGTGAAAGACGCTGCCTGTGCCACCCCCGCGTTCATCGTGCCAGGCTACTGCATCCGCAACGCGCAAGGCCAGCCTGACGTGATGCGCGGTGAAGAAACCCAGCTGCTGGGCGCCTTGACCCTGGGCCACCACAGCGGCTGGTTTGTGCTGCCCGGCACCCACAGCAAATGGGTGGCGTTGCACAACGGCCGCATCACCCAACTGCGCACCTACATGACCGGCGAGTTGTTTGACTTGCTGGGCAAACATGGCACGATCGCCGCGGCCGTTGGCTCCGGCGCAGCGGTGTGGGACCACAGCGCCTTTAACGAAGGCGTGCGGGCCGCGGGCCACGGCACCCTGAGCCACCAGCTGTTTGGCTGCCGCGCCCGCGTGGTGTGCGGCGACATGCCCGCCGCCAGCACCAAAGCCTATTTGAGCGGCCTGCTCATCGGCACCGAACTGCAGGACGTGCTGCGCCGCCCCCCGGGCACCCGCGCGGCCGACCCACAGACCTTCAAGCTGATCGGCTCGCCCGAACTGGCCACCCACTACCAGGGCGCGGCGGCCGAGCTGGGCCTGAGCTTTGAAGTCATCGACGCCAGGGCGGCCTTCATCGGCGCCATGTCCCACCTTCAATCGCACGGAAAAACCCAATGAAAACCGCACAACAACTGCTGGATCAGGCGCGGCACATGCCTCTGGTGGCCATTTTGCGGGGCCTTGACCCGGCCAGCGCCGTCGCCGTGGGCGAGGCCCTGGTCGAGAGCGGCTTTCGCACGCTGGAAGTGCCGTTGAACCGCCCCGGCGCCCTGCAGTGCATCGAACTGCTGGCTCGCACCCTGCCCGCCGATGCGCTGGTGGGCGGCGGCACCATGCTGACCGTGGCCGATGTGGACGCGGTTCACGCCGCCGGTGGCCGCCTGATGGTGTCGCCCAACTGCGATGTGCGCGTGATTGAGCGCGCCGTAGCCCTGGGCATGCTGTGCGCGCCCGGCGTGACCACCCCGAGCGAAGCCTTCACCGCCTTGCAGGCAGGCGCGCAGGCGCTCAAACTGTTTCCCGCCGAGATGGTGGGCCACGGCGGGCTCAAGGCGTTTAAATCGGTGTTGCCCAACGGGGTTGACCTGTGGCCGGTGGGCGGCATCACGCCAGAGAGCATGACCGCCTGGAAAGCCGCCGGGGCCACCGGTTTTGGCATTGGCAGCCAGTTGTACGCACCGGGCTCCTCCGCTGCGCAGGTGTTGGCGCGCGGGCGTTTGTACGTGCAGGCGTGGCAGCAGGCTGGGCGTTGAATTTATATTAAATAGGGCTGTAGCCCAGGTGGGACGTGCGGGAGTAGCTATTAATTAGATAGCTAAAAAGAGCGTTCGTGCCACCTGCCATAGCTTCGTGTTGCGCCTCATCAACGCTGAGTCGCACTACGCAAGATCCTCATGAAGACAAAGGTAGTTGCCTTCTGTGTCCTTGAACCAGGCCGCCTTCTCTGCGCCCAGAACGCAAACGTGATCGACGGTCTTGAAGTCCGGAAAGTCATAGTTCTCGAATACCACACCCGTCTTCTTCAGTTCTGCGATGCTCGCGGCAATGTCTGGGACTTGGAAGCTAATCGCCGTGTGTTCGGCCTTGGTGCCTTCCGGCTTGGGAAAAAGCGCCAGCGTGCTCCCCCCCACTTGATACATAAACTTGCCGTCAGGCCGAAAGCCACTGGGCGTCAATCCGAGGCTTCGTTCGTAGAACGCTCTGGCCCGATCCATGTCAATCACAGGCAGCATGGTCGTCACGGAGGAATTGGTCAGCATATGCAATCCTTTCACTCTGTCCCTTGGCACCCGTGCGAGAGATACCGCACCTTGGCCCAAGGGCGGATATTCAGTGTAGGCACCGAGGCGGACAAATACCAGTCAGGCCATGCAACTTTTGGTTGACCGCAAGGTGGAGGACATGGCGCCGTTGGCGCTCGTACTGCCACCAACCGGTGATGCAGCCTTGTGATCTATTTCGTCATTAACAGATTCAAAAGTTCGTCCAGAACGACGATTCGGGATCGTGCTTCGTCAATCACCTCGCGGCTGAAATGACGAAGAACGAACTCGTCTGACGCGACAGCTCCAAACCGGGCTAAAAAATCCCGTTTCAGTTGCACCGTCGTCAGTCCACTCACAGGTACACGGTGCACTTGCAGCAACTCGGCCTCAAGGCAAGGTTCACATGGCAGTACCTGAATCTTGGCCTTGCGTGCTACTGCACGGGTCTTGTCGTTCCAATCCGCATCAGTATCCAGCAACGTGGCCCTCATGTCATAGGCCGCATTGCGCGACTGGCGAAATGCAAAATCCACCACATGCGCAGCCCCTTTGCCTCGTGCGTTTTTGATGGTGACCACCACGCCCGAGCCCCGCTGCACATACAAGCCTTTCAAGTGCTGCATGAGCTGAACCTCCGCGTCACCCTCACCCACCAGCAAGAGCGTTCGTGCCACCTGCCGCAGCTTGGTGTTGTGCCTCATAGCTGCGGCACGGCGCCATAGGCGCCAGCCATGTACTTGGCGTAGAAATTGTCATCGCTGCGGATGCCCTCCACGCTGTCAAGCCGCCAGGCACTGCTCTCGTTGTTGGCGTCTTTTTCAACCAGCATCACCTGCGCCTTGTGCACGACATTCAGCACCTCCATGGCGTGGCAAGTGAACAGCAATTGACCGCCGTGCGGGTTGGTCACCGGGTTGGCAAACAAGTCAAGAATGGGCTCCAGCATGTGCGGATGCAGGTCATTTTCAAACTCGTCAATCACAGCCAGCCCACCCGACTGCAGCACCGGCAGCAGGCGATGCAACAGCACCAGTGCGCCTTGCGTGCCGCTGGACTCCAGCATGAACGGCAACTCAAACTGCGCACCGTTCGCCGCGCGATGAACGCCAAAAGGCAACCAGAATTTCTCTTTCTTGCCATCGGGCAAGACGGTTTCAAGCTCACGCACCTGCACATCGCTCAACCCCAAGTCCCAGGCTGACAACAAACGCACCAACTGCTGGCGCTGCACCTCTTCACGGGCAAAGTAAGCCGCCGCACGCATCAACTGGTCTGAATCATTCACCATTCGGCCAAACTGGTGAATGTTGCTCGACATGGCGCCATTCACCAGGCGCTGCGCCAGCGGTACACCGTATTGCGCCGCGGTGGCGATCAGCGACGCATTGGGCCGCACCTTGCGCGCCTCGGACGCCACAAAGCCAAAATCCTGCTGCTTAATGTCATAAGCCTGTGCCGCTTCATTCCAATCGCGCACAAACACATAACGCATGCGCTCATGCTTGACGTACAAGGCCTCGTGCAACACGCGCTCTGGCGTGCAGCGCAATGTGTAACGCCACAAACGCCCCTCAAAGTCAACATCCACCTCAAACTCCGACGGCTCGTTGGGTGCAGCCGCGTGCGGCTGAAACGGCAGCGGTGCAACAGGGTCCGCACTGAACGAGTGGCGCATGAACCAGTCCAGAAACAGGACGGGCTTGAGCAACGCCGTCTTGCCGCTGGCGTTGGGGCCAATGACCGCCATGACCGTGCTCACGCGCTCGCCCGAACCCGCCTGGCGCGACCACACCGCGTCCGGCACCTTGCGGTCCAGCAGCCAGGACACCTCGGCGCGTTCACGAAAAGATTGGAAATTGGAAAAAGCGTAACGATGCAACATCGGTAAATTAAATCACACCTCAAACGAAAATTTGTTTTAAATGTGATTTAACAACTCATAAAACACCATTCAACCGAAAAGGCATAGAACGATACCCAGCGCCATGTATTTATAAGAAATAGCACGCTAGCCCACGTCTGACGTGCGGAAGTAGCTATCAATTAAATAGCAAAATCCATTTACGCCTGTGGCTTGTCACTTTGCGTTTGCGCCTCGTCATGCACCTTGGCAAAGGTCAGGATCACTTCACGGATGATTTTGCGCTGGGGGGCTGGCAGCTTGAGGAAGGCGCCCTTGGTTTAGACTGCGGCCATGTCTGCCAAAGCCCACATCAATCCCAAAATCCTGCGCTGGATGCGTGAGCGCGGTGGGCTGGATGTGGGGGACGCAGCCCGTGCCGCCAGCATTTCGCCGGAGCAACTGACCCATTGGGAAGCAGGTAAAAGCCAACCGACCTTTCTTCAAGCGCAAAAACTTGCTCAGGCCTTGCATGCACCGTTTGGCTACCTGTTTCTGACTGAGCCACCCCCTGAAAATTTGCCTCTGCCTGACCTGCGCACGGTGGGCGGCGCCCCTGTGCCGCGCCCCAGCGTAGATTTGCTTGACACCATCCGCCTGTCGCTACAACGACAAGCCTGGTATCTGGACCATCAGTACGACGAAGGCACCGATTCCCTGCCCTTTGTGGCACGCTTTTCAACGGATGCCCCCATACGAGCAGTAGCCGCTGACATGCGCGCCGTGCTGGGCATAGACGTAGAAAAAGGCCAGCGCACCTGGGAAGTTTATTTCCGCCAGCTGATTGATGCGGCTGAGTCCGTAGGCATCCTTGTCATGCGTAGCGGCATCGTAGGCAACAACACGCATCGCCCGCTGGACGTCGCTGAGTTCAGGGGATTTGCCGTCAGCCACCCACTGGCCCCCCTCATATTCATCAACAGCGCTGACGCTCCGGCCGCGCGCCTGTTCACCCTGCTACACGAGCTGGCCCATATTTGGTTGGGTAGCAGCGGCATATCCAGCGCCAGCCCCGGCAATGGCCGGCGTGAAGAAGTTTTTTGTAATGCCGTAGCCGGGGAGTTTTTGGCGCCGCATGACGTATTCACTGCCCTGTGGGCTGCCAACACGGCCAGCCTGCCCGAGCGCGTGGCCGAACTGGCGCGGCGCTTTCATGTCAGCCGCCTCGTCATCATGCGACGTGCACTTGATTTGAACCTGGTAGATCACGTAACCTATTGGCAGCACTACCAAGCCGAACTGACCGCCTTTCGAAACAAACCGGGCGGTGGCGGCAACTTTTACAGCAACGCCAGCGTCAAGAACAGCAAGCGCTTTGCTCGCGCTGTGCTGACAGAGGCCCTAAGCGGTCGACTGCTGCTACGGGATGCAGGACGCCTTCTCGGCGTGCAGCCAGGCAAACTGCGGCTGCTCGCGGGAGTAATTGAATAGTGACTTACCTGCTGGATGCCAACACGCTCATTGAAGCCAAAAACCGCTACTACCAGATGCACATTTGCCCCGGCTACTGGGACTGGCTGCTCAAAGCCAACCAGACCGGTGAAGTGAACAGCATTCGCAGCGTGCGTGATGAACTGCAACGTGGGAACGACACATTAGCTGAGTGGGCCAAAGATCATGCCCATCTATTCCTGGAAGAATCTGATGATGCTACTCAGACGGCTTTTGCCGAAGTAGCCCAGCATGTGGCCAGCAATACCCTGCAAATGAAAGCTGGCGCAATTGAAGAATTTCTGGGTGGCGCAGACCCGTGGTTGATCGCCAAGGCCATGACGACGGACGCCACCGTGGTAACGCATGAGCAACTGAACCCGGCAGCTCGCCGTAAGTTCCTGATCCCCAACGTTTGCCAGCACTTTGGCGTGCGGTTTATTGATACGTTTGAACTGCTGAATGCGTTGGAAGCGCGGTTTGTGCTGGGTGGCTGAAATTGTTAAGGGTTGTAGGATGCCCACCCGCAGCGGCGCACCAGTTGCGACAGGAGTGAACTGAAGGGCGGGCGTCGTACAAGCCTCGAGGGAGGAAACCGCGGGGCCAGCAACGGGCCC
>NZ_JBWMAW010000039.1:0-1865 GCF_056521395.1 Rhodoferax sp. LS1R11 | reverse complement strand
GCTGAGCACAAAGTAATCGCGATCTCTGGCGCGCGGATCGTTGCCGGGAAAGCGCAGATGACTGCGGTACAAAACCGCCAGCAGCTCAATGATCGAGAACGCACAGCCGATATGGACCGTAGAGCCCGCGTAGGCCATGTCCAGCACCGTTTTGCGCAGTGTTTGGGGGTTGAAGGTTGGCGGCTTGTAGGTCATCGTATGAACAGTCATATTTATGGCATTCACAACAGAGTCGCTTCTTTTAAAAAGTCAAAGCTCGTTACGCTTGAAGCTTGCTGGATGCGGTAAGTGGTCTGATTCATATCTGATAAACGCTATTTAATTGATAGCGGATTACGCTTGCTATACGGGGGCTAGAGGCTGATTTCATGTATTTTTGCAGTAATAGCCGCCAGTTTTGGGTGCGCCTCTAAACTCGATCTGCTGGTTGTCTTTGAGTTGCTTGAGCCAGCGTTCAATGGTTCTTTGTGGCTTGCCTGTTTGCGCCACCAGTTCCGTTGTTTTGAGTCCTGGCCGGGCCTGAATCAATTGCAACAAAGGGAGGGGCTCTGCATTTACTCCGCCACTTACTCCGCCACTTACTCCGCCACTTGCACCATCCAGAGGTAGTGCTGACTGTGTTTGTGAAAAGGTCGCCATCACGCCACCCGTAAATTCTTTGATCTCAAAATCAATCTCGGGGTAGTCCTGCAGCGCCTTGCGAATGCGGATAAAACCGCTGCCATATTTTTCGATGTTGCCAGTCAGGTAAAACGCTTCGGCCACCAACTTGTTGCGCAGGCTGGAGCGGTAGTTGTCGGCTTGGATGTCGGCCACGCTGATACCGCCATAAAAAACGCCGGGGCTGAAAATCGAGATTTTGTCGTCGAATATTTTGATCTGGATGTCGGAGCCATCGGTGTAGTTGCGGTGGATGACTGCGTTGAGAAGTACTTCGCGTAGCGCAGGCAGCGGGTAGCCAAAGCGTTCTTTGCGTTGAACGCTGCCATCAAACGTAAACGCGACACTGACGTACGAGACGATGAATTTCATCGACTGCTCGACCACTTCAAAGAGGGTGTCGGTAAATTGCCGGTCGTCGATGATCATGTCGGCGGTTTTAAAGCGGCCGATATGGACATGGTGACGGATGGGTACTTTGGCAAAAAGCAGCATAGCCGCCCAGGTTGGGTGACCGTTGACGAGGTAGTTGAGCTTTTCCAGTGCGGCGAAGTCTTCGCCTTCCAGGGCAAAGCGGCCGTTGTCATTCACCTGGCTAATGAAGCGTTTGATTTTGGGCAGGGATAGCGCCTCCAGCGTGTGCGTGCCGGCTTGGTGCGCGTCCCACGAGAGTTGCAGCGATTGCATGTACAAGTCGGCTATTTCACCCAGGGTGAGTTGGTGATTGGAGCTTGCCACGCGCTTTAAGTAGCGTCCTCGGGTGTTGACGGGTTTCACGGGGAATTCGCTCACGCCAATGACCACCACGGTTTTGCCCTGTTCGGTGCAGGCGCTGATGTCAGGGATGAGAGACGGACTGGTGGCTGACTTGATTTGCCCCAGCCAGTCGTTGAGCGTTTCTTTGCCCACTGTTGTGCCCAGCACGACACCCGCATCGCTCACGCCCACCAGCACCGCGCCGCCTTGCGCGTTGGCAAAGGCGACCAGCGTGGCGATGCAGGCTTTGTCAAACGAGGTTTTGAATTCCAGCGTTTGAGATTCGCCTGCGGCGATGAGGGTGTGCAGGGCTGAGCGCATGGTTAAATCAGAAGTTCACGCCCAGATAGGCCTCAATCTTGCTGGCAGCAAACTCCAGCATCTCTCTGGTCAGCGCCGGTTGCACCCCAATCCAGAAGGTGTTGTTCATCACATTGTCGGTATTGGTC
>NZ_JBWMAW010000038.1:0-2131 GCF_056521395.1 Rhodoferax sp. LS1R11 | reverse complement strand
TGACGGCATTCCGCATGCAGTTTGGCCACGCCATACCAATCTTGCGGCTGAAGGCCATTGATCGGTATTACAGCTTTCGAGTTTTCATCGACTGGTGCTTCAAAATTTGAACCATAGGCTGCGCCACTGCTCAAAAAAATATAGCGACACAAGGGATGATGGCGCACATAGTTCAGTGCCAGTTCATCGTATTGCAATGTGATGTCAAAGATGGACGCTCCCATTGCCGCTGCCTGTGCGGGGTTGCCCACCCCCACAAAATTGAGCAGGGCATCAAAGTGTTCATTGACGCTGAATGCTGTGAAATCGGCTACAACATAACGATTCGCGAGGCCCACCTCCGCAAGCCATGTGATGAGGGCTTCAGGACGTCGCGCATAGAGCGTCAACGTATGATCGCTTTGCGTGGAGAACGACAGCACCAGATCTTTGGCGATCTGACTGGTGGCGCCGAGTAGGGCGATACGCATGGTTCAGACGGTTGTGAGATAACGGCCAATGCGCTGGGTGATGGCCAGTTGATCCAACCCGTGTTCCTTCAGCAAATACTCATAGGTACCGCAGTAGTGAGAGAAGCGGTCATTCACGCCAATTCGCAGCACATGCACGGGGGCCAACTCGGAGGCGATTTCAGCAACCACAGAGCCCAGGCCGCCTAACACCGAGTGCTCTTCCAGCACCACAACCACGCGACTCTGCTGGCAAATGTCAGCGACTTGTTTGACATCAATGGGTTTGATGAACGGAACGCTCCAAACGGGGGCGTGTGGATAATTCGCTGTGGCAATATTCACGGCCGTACGCACCAGAGATCCGGTCGCCATGAAGGTCAGGTCACCGTTTGCACCGGGCTTCGCCTCTAACAAACGGCCCACCTCGGCCGCCAACTGGCCTGCATGCACATCGCCGCGGTCTGACTTTCCCATCCGCAAATAAACCGCTGACCTTGACTGGTAGGCCCGCTCCATGCACAGGGCGACCTCAAACCGGTCCGCTGGTGAATAGACCGATAACTCAGGGATGGCTCTGGTACAGGCCATGTCCTCCGTTGACTGATGGCTCGTACCCAGGTGGCTATAGACAAACCCGGCCCCGTCGCCGATAAACACCACGGGGAGCTTGTCATGGGCCACATCGAGTTTGATTTGTTCCAGCACACGTACGGGAATGAATGCACTCAGGCCATAGACGAATGGCCTGAAGCCTGCACGGGCCAACCCTGAGGCCATCCCGACCATATTCTGTTCTGCGATACCCGCGTTGATGTATTGCGTCGGGCACTCGCGCCGGAAATCATCAAACAAGGCATAGCCATGGTCACCGGTCAGGAGCAACACATGGGGGTCGGCCTTGGCCAGACGCACCAGTGCTTCAGAAAACGCCGCCCTCATGACACCCGCCCGGCCATCGCCGCCAAGGCCTGGGCGTAGGTTTCAGCATCAAGCCGCGTGTAATGCCACATGTTGTTGTTTTCCATGAAGGGGACGCCCTTGCCCTTGACGGTCTTCGCGATGAGTGCTTTGGGGCGTGTCGATTCGCTGGCCCAGAGCTGGATGATCGCACCGTCAATGGCCAATTCATCATGACCATCGATGGTGAGTGCCTCGAAGCCGAAACTCTCGAATTTGGCCTGGATCGAGCCCAGGGCGATGACCTCCCGGGTGCTGCCCATGGCTTGGAAACCGTTCTCATCAACAATGACCATGAAATTCTTGAGCTCATGGTGGGCGGCGAACAAGGCGCCCTCCCAAACAGGCCCTTCATTGATTTCGCCATCACCAACGAGTGTGAACGTCTTTTGATCGGTGCCACGCAACTTGGCACCCATTGCCAAACCCACGGCGACCGAGAAGCCGTGCCCCAGGGAGCCGGAGGTCGCCTCCAGGCCGGGGACGCGTGAATCGGACAATCCTTTGAGTTCACTGCCATCTGCAAAATAACCCGAGAACGCATCGTCGTTGAGCCATCCCATTTCCCGCATGCATGCGTACTGGGCCATGACACCATGGCCTTTGCTGAGCACAAAGTAATCGCGATCTCTGGCGCGCGGATCGTTGCCGGGAAAGCGCAGATGACTGCGGTACAAAACCGCCAGCAGCTCAATGATCGAGAACGCACAGCCGATATGGAC
>NZ_JBWMAW010000037.1:0-2568 GCF_056521395.1 Rhodoferax sp. LS1R11 | reverse complement strand
TGTTAAGGGTTGTAGGATGCCCACCCGCAGCGGCGCACCAGTTGCGACAGGAGTGAACTGAAGGGCGGGCGTCGTACAAGCCTCGAGGGAGGAAACCGCGGGGCCAGCAACGGGCCCTGTTTGATACCGCAGCTATGGCGATTTGAATGAATGCGAGTGTGGCGCAAGTGCACGGCAGTACAACTGGCCGGTCTGTGCCGCGCTAATTTCCATGAAACGCCAGCGCAAACGCCAATAGTTTGGATGACGCCGCAGGGCGCAAGCCCCCCCAAAGCGTGGCGCGACCAATCCTCCCCCTGCTGACCCGCTGCGAAGCAAGGTCAGTTGAAGGTTGCGCCACCAATCTGTGGGTGACTTCATGCAACACCTCTCACCTGTGGTGGCGCTCGGATAGCTTGCCCCCGCACAAAGGTCTCGATGAGGATCATCTGCGCACCACAGTGAGCGCAGACGAAGTTTGGCCGAACGAGATCGGCAGGCGCATCAGCACCCTTGGCCTCGGGGGCTACGACAACAGGCGCCACATTCAAAAGCACACGCGCCAGCGCAATCTTCTCTTTGCGCCCGTTATTGGCAAGCAGTCCGAAGTGGCGGATGCGGTGAAACCCGCTGGGCAGCACATGCAGCAAGAAACGGCGCATGAACTCATCGGCGCTGAGTGTCATCGTCTTGTGTCGCGGCTTGTCCTGGTTGCCCTTGTCGCGGTAGTCCTTCCAGCGGAATGTGACGCCGCGCTCATCGAGGGCGACAAGGCGGGAATTGGCAATCGCCACCCGGTGCGTATAGCGCGACAGATACGCCAACACCGCCTCGGGGCCAGCAAACGGACGCTTGGCATAGACCACCCACTCACATTGGCGCACTGGCGCAAGCCACTTGGCAAAGGACTTTTGATCGGCCAGTCCTGCGTATTCGCCAAAGAACTGCAGCTTGCCCGCGCGGTGCACAGCAACGAGTTCTTCCAGGAAGCGTCGGCGAAACAGACGTGAGAGCACCCGCACCGACAGGAAGAACCCCGGCTTGCAGGAAACCCAACGTTTGCCGTCTGGCGAGAGACCACCACCTGGAACGATTCCATGCACATGAGGATGGTGCGTGAGTGCCGACCCCCAGGTGTGCAGAACAAGGGTGACCCCGACCTGTGCCCCCAGATG
Source organism: Rhodoferax sp. LS1R11 (assembly GCF_056521395.1). Lineage (NCBI taxonomy): Bacteria > Pseudomonadati > Pseudomonadota > Betaproteobacteria > Burkholderiales > Comamonadaceae > Rhodoferax > Rhodoferax sp. LS1R11. The sequence goes on along the minus strand of NZ_JBWMAW010000037.1, from coordinate 1,414 downwards.
CCTGGGGTCCGCTGCGATGGTGCCCAGCACTTCGGCAGCAACCTCAAACAGCAGACCGTAGACGATGGCCTTGTTGTAATAGGCAATAGCGCTGATGGGTGCGGGTAAGGTGAAGACCACGTGGTAGTAGTCCACCGGCAGGAGATCGACTTGCCGGGCCTCCAACCAGCGTTTGGCTGCATTGGCCTGGCACTTGGGGCAATGCCGGTTACGGCATGAGTTGTAGGCTACCTCAATCTGCGCACAGTCAGGACAGCGAAGCACGTGTCCTCCCAGCGCCGCGGTACGGCACTGCTCGATGGCTGACATGACCTTGAGCTGACCCAGGCTCAAATGCGAGGCTTGAGCAAGCCGCAAGGCAGGCCCATGGGCACGGAAGATGTCCGCGACCTCCAGGGCGCTGTGGCCCATGGCGTGATTCTTACGAGGGTCGCAGTGTTTCCAATGGGCTGATCACTTCGCGCAGGATCTCGGTGGCCACCTGGACATACTGTGCCGTGGTGTCCAGGCGCTTGTGGCCCAGCAGCACCTGAATCACGCGGATGTCGACCTTCTGTTCCAGCAGGTGAGTCGCAAAAGCATGCCTCAAGCTGTGCATGGAGACGCGCTTGTCGATCCTGGCCAAGGTGGCAGCGTCGTGGACGGCCCGGTTGAGTTGGCGGGTGCTCAGCGCCTCAAGAGGGTCCAGGCCCGGAAACAGCCAGCCACCATCGAGCATCTTGCCTTGGGCGCGCGCCACACGCCACCACACACGCATACGTTCCAGCAATATCGGCGAGAGCATGGCATACCGGTCCTTGCGGCCTTTGCCCTGCTCCACGCGCAGCGTCATGCGCTGGCTGTCGATGTCTCCTACCTTGATGGCAACCACTTCACCGACACGCAGCCCGGTGCCATAGGCCACCGATAACGCAGTCTGGTGTTTGATGTGGCCGACTGCCGCAATAAGTCTACCCACCTCTTCCTTGCTCAAAACCACGGGAAGCCTTTGGGGAACGCGCACCGACTGCATCCTGGCCATGACGTCTTTGCAACCCAGTGTGACGTCAAAGAGGAACGTCAACCCGGTGATCGTTGCGTTGAGGGTAATGGGCGAGGTGCCTGCGTCCACCAGGTGCAGTTGAAAGCGGCGAAGGTCTTCAACGCTGGCGGTGTGAGGGGACTTGCCCAGAAATTCCCCGAATCGACTGACGGCACGGATATAGGCAGATTGGGTCTTGGGCGCGAGTTGGCGCATGCGCATGTCCTCCAGCATGCGTTGGCGCAGTGGGGAGACGGGTTGATTCGATGATTCCATGGCTGTGCTCCTGTTGTGAACGAGGCCAATTGCCTCAATTCACAACATAGGCACGCACATCCCCCTGTGCAAAACACACACGCCGGCTCGGAGACTACCGCGACAGCGGTTTCGTCC
>NZ_JBWMAW010000036.1:0-3231 GCF_056521395.1 Rhodoferax sp. LS1R11 | reverse complement strand
CTACATATTGCGCCGGTACTGCCCACCCACCTCAAACAAGGCATTGGTGATCTGGCCCAGCGAGCACACGCGCACAGCGGCCATCAGCACCTCAAACACATTCCCGTTCTCGATCACCGCTTGTTGAAGCCGCTTCAGCATGGCTGGCGACTCGCTGGCGTGCAGCGCATGGAATTCGGCCAGCCGCTTGAGCTGGTTCTGCTTCTCTTCATCCGTTGAGCGCGCCAGTTCCAGCTTGTCCAGCACCGCGTCCCCATGCGGGTTGCGAAAGGTGTTGACCCCAATGATGGGCAGCTCGCCGGTGTGCTTGAGCATCTCGTAGTGCATGGACTCGTCCTGAATCCGGCCCCGCTGGTAGCCCGTCTCCATCGCCCCCAGCACGCCGCCACGCTCGGCGATGCGCTCGAACTCCAGCAGCACCGCTTCTTCCAGCAGCTCGGTCAGTTCTTCGATGATGAAGGCGCCCTGGCTCGGGTTTTCGTTCTTGGCCAGGCCCCATTCGCGGTTGATGATGAGCTGGATCGCCATGGCGCGGCGCACCGACTCTTCGGTGGGCGTGGTGATGGCTTCGTCAAACGCATTGGTGTGCAGGCTGTTGCAGTTGTCGTAAATCGCAATCAGCGCCTGCAAGGTGGTGCGGATGTCGTTGAACTGGATCTCCTGCGCGTGCAGGCTGCGCCCTGACGTTTGAATGTGGTATTTGAGCTTCTGGCTGCGCTCGTTGGCGCCGTACTTCTCCTTCATGGCCACCGCCCAGATGCGCCGCGCCACGCGGCCCATCACGGTGTACTCAGGGTCCATGCCGTTACTGAAGAAGAAACTCAGATTGGGCGCAAAGTCATCAATGTGCATGCCGCGCGCCAGATAGGCTTCGACAAAGGTAAAGCCATTGCTCAAGGTGAACGCCAGTTGGCTGATCGGGTTGGCACCGGCTTCTGCGATGTGATACCCGCTGATGCTCACACTGTAGAAGTTGCGCACGCGGTTGTGCACGAAGTACTCGGCAATGTCGCCCATGACTTTGAGGCTGAACTCGGTGGAGAAGATGCAGGTGTTCTGGCCCTGGTCTTCCTTGAGGATGTCGGCCTGCACGGTGCCACGCACGTTTTCCTGCACCCACTCGCGGATTTTTTCCAGCTCGGTGTCGGTCGGTTCACGGCCGTTCTCCAGCTTGAATTTGTCGATGTTCTGATCAATGGCCGTGTTCATGAACATGGCCAGGATGCTGGGCGCCGGACCGTTGATGGTCATGGACACGCTGGTGGACGGGCTGCACAGGTCAAACCCGCCGTACAGCACCTTCATGTCGTCCAGCGTGGCAATGCTCACGCCGCTGTTACCGACCTTGCCGTAGATGTCCGGACGCGGATCGGGGTCGTTGCCGTAGAGCGTGACGGAATCAAACGCGGTGGACAGGCGCTTGGCGGCCATGCCGGAGCTCAACAGCTTGAAGCGGGTGTTGGTGCGAAACGCATCGCCTTCGCCGGCAAACATGCGGGTCGGGTCTTCGCCTTCACGCTTGAAGGCGAAGGTGCCAGCGGTGTAGGGGTAGCTGCCGGGCACGTTGTCGAGCATCAGCCATTTCAGGATTTCGCCATGGTCCTCAAACTGGGGCAAGGCCACTTTGCGGATGGTGGTGCCACTCAAAGACTTGGTGGTCAGCGCCGTGCGAATCTCCTTGTCGCGAATTTTGACAACGTATTCGTCCCCGGCGTAGGCGGTCTGCATGGCGGGCCACTGGGCCAGCAGCTTTTTCTCTGCACCTCCCAGATGGGCTTCGCGCTGCGCGGCCAGGTCCATCACGGCCTGAACGGCGTTGGCCTTGCCAGGGTCGTCCAGCGTGAGCATGCGCCCGGATTCCTGCAGTTGCTGGATTTCCCGGGCCAGTCTGGCCTGGCTGCGGGCGCGCTTTTTGTAGCTGCGCACGGTGTCGCTGATTTCGGCCAGGTAACGGGTGCGCGCAGCGGGCACCACAGGCGTCTGGTTGGTGCTGTGGCGAACGTTCACCGTCGGGAGTTGGGATGGCACCAGCGTCAGGCCCAGCTCGGCCAGGCGAACAATGAGGGCCTGGTACAGGGCCGTGACGCCGTCATCGTTGAAGCGGGCGGCCATGGTGCCAAACACCGGCATCTGGTCGGCCGGGGTGGTCCAGGCCTCTTTGTTGCGCTGCACCTGTTTGGCCACGTCACGCAGGGCGTCGAGTGAGCCCTTGCGGTCGAACTTGTTGATGGCCACGAATTCGGCAAAGTCCAGCATGTCGATTTTTTCCAGCTGGCTGGCGGCACCGAATTCGGGGGTCATCACGTACAGCGGCACGTCGACATGCGGCACGATGGCGGCATCGCCCTGGCCAATGCCGGAGGTTTCCACCACGATCAGATCAAAGCCTGCGACTTTGCAGGCGGCAATGACGTCGGGCAAGGCCGCGCTGATCTCGCTGCCGAAGTCACGGGTGGCAAGCGAACGCATGAAGACGCGCGAGCCCTGTTGCCAGGGACTGATGGCGTTCATGCGGATGCGGTCACCCAGGAGCGCCCCGCCGCTCTTGCGCCGGGACGGGTCGATGCTGATGACCGCTACGCGCAGGCTGTCGTTCTGGTCCAGCCGCAGGCGGCGGATGAGTTCGTCAGTGAGCGAAGACTTGCCAGCGCCGCCGGTGCCGGTGATGCCCAGCACCGGTATCTTTTTGATAGCAGCCTGCGCACGTATATCCTGGACCAGAGCCGTTAATTGCTCTGAAGGCGCACCTTTGGCCTCACCCGAAGCTTTCTCGTTTTCCAGGGCGGTGATGAGTTGCGCCAGGGCGCGCCAGCTCATCTCGGTGTGGCCCTGAATGGCGCTGATGTCATGGGGGGCGTAGCCGGTGAGGTCCTGGTCACACCGCATCACCATGTCGCCAATCATGCCGGCCAGGCCCATGCGCTGGCCGTCTTCCGGGCTGAAGATGCGGGTGACGCCATAGGCCTGCAGTTCGCGGATTTCCGGGGGCACGATGACGCCGCCACCGCCGCCAAAGACCTGGATGTGGGAGCCGCCGCGCGCTTTGAGCAGGTCCACCATGTACTTGAAGTATTCGACGTGCCCGCCCTGGTAGGAGCTGATGGCGATGCCCTGGGCGTCTTCCTGCAGGGCCGCGGTGACCACTTCGTCCACGCTGCGGTTGTGCCCGAGGTGGATGACTTCAGCGCCCATGCCTTGCAGGATGCGGCGCATGATGTTGATGGCGGCGTC
>NZ_JBWMAW010000035.1:1962-5689 GCF_056521395.1 Rhodoferax sp. LS1R11 | reverse complement strand
AAAAACGCCCAATCTTTCGACTGGGCGTTTCTGGTTGACTAGCCTGACGATGACCTACTTTCACACGGGAATCCGCACTATCATCGGCGCAGAAGCGTTTCACTGTCCTGTTCGGGATGGGAAGGAGTGGTACCACTTCGCTATGGTCGTCAGGCATAACTTTTTGTCATCTTGACTGGGTCAAGACAACCAATTTATAGAGCTAATCAGCTTCATCGAATTAACGAACCTGTAGTACTTGCGTAGTACAGGATTTTTGAATGCGTCAACTTGGCATAACTTCCTTGAAACTGCTTTTTGCAGATCAAAGTTATAGGGTCAAGCCGCACGAGCAATTAGTATCAGTTAGCTTAACGCATTACTGCGCTTCCACACCTGACCTATCAACGTCCTGGTCTTGAACGACTCTTTAGGGGGCTCAAGGCCCCGGCAGATCTCATCTTGAAACGAGTTTCCCGCTTAGATGCTTTCAGCGGTTATCTCTTCCACACTTAGCTACTCGGCAATGCCACTGGCGTGACAACCGATACACCAGAGGTGTGTCCACTCCGGTCCTCTCGTACTAGGAGCAGGCTTCCTCAAATCTGCAGCGCCCACGGAAGATAGGGACCAAACTGTCTCACGACGTTTTAAACCCAGCTCACGTACCTCTTTAAATGGCGAACAGCCATACCCTTGGGACCGGCTACAGCCCCAGGATGAGATGAGCCGACATCGAGGTGCCAAACACCGCCGTCGATATGAACTCTTGGGCGGTATCAGCCTGTTATCCCCAGAGTACCTTTTATCCGTTGAGCGATGGCCCTTCCATACAGAACCACCGGATCACTATGTCCTGCTTTCGCATCTGCTCGACTTGTCAGTCTCGCAGTTAAGCACGCTTATGCCATTGCACTATCGTCACGATGTCCGACCGTAACTAGCGTACCTTCGAACTCCTCCGTTACGCTTTGGGAGGAGACCGCCCCAGTCAAACTGCCTACCATGCACTGTCCCCGATCCAGATAATGGACCTAGGTTAGAACCTCAAACACACCAGGGTGGTATTTCAACGTTGGCTCCACGATACCTAGCGGCACCGCTTCAAAGCCTCCCACCTATCCTACACAGATCTGTTCAAAGTCCAATACAAAGCTACAGTAAAGGTTCATGGGGTCTTTCCGTCTTTCCGCGGGGAGATTGCATCATCACAAACATTTCAACTTCGCTGAGTCTCAGGAGGAGACAGTGTGGCCATCGTTACGCCATTCGTGCAGGTCGGAACTTACCCGACAAGGAATTTCGCTACCTTAGGACCGTTATAGTTACGGCCGCCGTTTACTGGGACTTCAATCAAGAGCTTGCACCCCATCATTTAATCTTCCAGCACCGGGCAGGCGTCACACCCTATACGTCCACTTTCGTGTTTGCAGAGTGCTGTGTTTTTAATAAACAGTCGCAGCCACCGATTTTTTGCAACCTCATTGGGCTCCATCCGCGAGGGACTTCACCTACTAAAGGCACACCTTCTTCCGAAGTTACGGTGTCAATTTGCCGAGTTCCTTCTCCTGAGTTCTCTCAAGCGCCTTAGAATACTCATCTCGCGCACCAGTGTCGGTTTGCGGTACGGTCGTGTGTAGCTGAAGCTTAGTGGCTTTTCCTGGAAGCAGGGTATCACTCACTTCGTCTGCAAGCAGACTCGTTATCACCCCTCATCTAAGCCCGGCGGATTTACCTACCAGGCACGACTACAGGCTTGAACCAACATATCCAACAGTTGGCTGAGCTAACCTTCTCCGTCCCCACATCGCACTACACATCGGTACAGGAATATTGACCTGTTTCCCATCAACTACGCATCTCTGCCTCGCCTTAGGGACCGACTCACTCTACGCCGATGAACGTTGCGTAGAAAACCTTGCGCTTACGGCGAGGGGGCTTTTCACCCCCTTTAACGCTACTCATGTCAGCATTCGCACTTCTGATACCTCCAGCACGCTTCTCAACGCACCTTCACAGGCTTACAGAACGCTCTCCTACCACTTGCAATAAATTGCAAATCCGCAGCTTCGGTAACTGGCTTAGCCCCGTTACATCTTCCGCGCAGGACGACTCGATCAGTGAGCTATTACGCTTTCTTTAAATGATGGCTGCTTCTAAGCCAACATCCTGACTGTTTTAGCCTTCCCACTTCGTTTCCCACTTAGCCAATTTTAGGGACCTTAGCTGGCGGTCTGGGTTGTTTCCCTCTTGAGTCCGGACGTTAGCACCCGGTGCTCTGTCTCCCAAGCTGTACTCGTCGGTATTCGGAGTTTGCCTTGGTTTGGTAAGTCGCCATGACCCCCTAGCCAAAACAGTGCTCTACCCCCAACGGTAATACTTGAGGCACTACCTAAATAGTTTTCGGAGAGAACCAGCTATTTCCAAGTTTGTTTAGCCTTTCACCCCTATCCACAGCTCATCCGCTAGTTTTGCAACACTAGTCGGTTCGGACCTCCAGTACCTGTTACGGCACCTTCATCCTGGCCATGGATAGATCACTTGGTTTCGGGTCTACACCCAGCGACTAATTCGCCCTATTCGGACTCGATTTCTCTACGGCTTCCCTATTCGGTTAACCTTGCCACTGAATGTAAGTCGCTGACCCATTATACAAAAGGTACGCAGTCACCCCTTACGAGGCTCCTACTTTTTGTAAGCATGCGGTTTCAGGATCTATTTCACTCCCCTCCCGGGGTTCTTTTCGCCTTTCCCTCACGGTACTAGTTCACTATCGGTCAATGATGAGTATTTAGCCTTGGAGGATGGTCCCCCCATATTCAGACAGGATTTCTCGTGTCCCGCCCTACTTGTCGCAAGCTCAGTACCACACAGGTCATTTCACGTACGGGGCTATCACCCGCTATGGCCAGTCTTTCCAAACTGTTCCGTTATGTCTTGTGCTATCACTTGCAGGCTTTTCCGATTTCGCTCGCCACTACTTTCGGAATCTCGGTTGATGTCTTTTCCTCGAGCTACTGAGATGTTTCAGTTCACCCGGTTCGCCTCGCATACCTATGTATTCAGTATGCGATACCTTTGCAGGTGGGTTTCCCCATTCGGAAATCTCCGGATCAAAGCTAATTTGCCAGCTCCCCGAAGCTTATCGCAGGCTATCACGTCCTTCGTCGCCTATCATTGCCAAGGCATCCACCACATGCTCTTATTCACTTGACCCTATAACTTTGACGTCTCGTTAGAGACTAAAAGTTGTTTTCAAGGAATGTCTGTCAGGTCTTTCACCTGACGCGTTATGCCGTATTCAAGCTTTCACTTAAATAACTCGAATTCAAACGTGAAGTCTGATATTCATTTTGACGCAATCAAAAATTTGTCACTAGCGGCACGGTCTGCACTAAACCTTTACGAATGTGCAGTTTCCGCTAGCAACGCTGATTAAACTCTATAAATTGTTAAAGAACAGCCGATTGATCAAGTAATCCTGACCAACACCAAAACCGCTTTTTTCAAAGCAACTTTGGTGTTAACCACTTAATTTTTGATAAGAAGTTGAAAGTTTGGTGGAGGTGACAGGACTCGAACCCGCTACCTACTGCTTGCAAAGCAGCCGCTCTCCCAGCTGAGCTACACCCCCAAAACCAGAAGGACGTTGGACGACAATGGTGGGTCTGGTTGGTCTCGAACCAACGACCCCTGCGTTATCAACACAGTGCTCTAACCAACTGAGCTACAGACCCAAGCCGGTCAC
>NZ_JBWMAW010000034.1:0-6192 GCF_056521395.1 Rhodoferax sp. LS1R11 | reverse complement strand
TGCCAATGCCATGCCTCGCGATATCGAGCGGGGGCTGCAGGCCGGCTTCCTGCGTTACCTGACCAAGCCCATCCGGGTGCCTGAGTTCATGGATGCGCTTGACTTTGCACTTGATCTCGCGGAAAAAAATGTGCTGGCACTGGCGCTGGAAAACACCGAAATGACGGGATGCATGTGATGTTGAACACCGTAAATATCCTCGACGCGAACATCCTGATCGTCGACGATCACCTCGCCAATGTGCAAATGCTGGAACAAATTCTGCGTGAAGCAGGTTATCGGCATGTGACCTCCACCACCGACCCACGGGCCGTCTGCGCCTTGCACGGGGCCAACCACTACGACCTGATCCTGCTGGACCTGCAAATGCCGGGTATGGACGGGTTCCAGGTGATGGAAGGACTGAAAGACGTCGAAGCCAACGGCTATGCGCCCATCCTCGCGATCACCGCCCAGCCCGACCACAAGCTCAGGGCGCTGGCCTCGGGCGCCAAAGACTTCCTGGCCAAGCCCTTTGACATTCTGGAGGTCAAAACGCGCATTCACAACATGCTGGAAGTCCGTTTGCTCTACAAGCATCTTCAAAACGCGATCCGCAAGATGGAGTCGCTAGCGCTGCATGATGCCCTCACCGGCCTGCCCAATCGCCGCCTGCTGGCGGACCGCGTGCGGCAAGCCATGCTGACCTCTTCGCGCACAGGAGAACACTGCGCCCTGATGTTTCTGGACCTGGACAATTTCAAGAGCATCAACGACACCCTGGGCCACAACATGGGCGATGTGCTGCTACAGCAGGTCAGCATGCGGCTACAGGCGTGTGTGCGCGAAGGTGACAGCGTGGCACGCCTGGGCGGCGACGAGTTTGTGGTGCTACTGGAAGCCTTGAGTCTGGTCCCCGATGAGGCAGCGATGCAAGCCGATGTGATCGCCACCAAAATTTTGGATACCTTCGGGCACATCTACCAGTTACCCGGCCACGATCTGGCCTGCACATCGAGCGTGGGGCTGGTCGTGTTCAAGGGTGACGGCAAACCCATGGAAGATCTTCTGCGAAAAGCAGACCTGGCCATGTACCAGGCCAAATCCGCTGGCCGCAACACCGCACGGTTTTTTGATCCTGCCATGCAGACCGCGATGGAAATGCATGACAAACTTAAAAAAGACATGCGACGCGGCCTGGACAAGCACGAATTCGTGCTGCATTACCAGATTCAGGTCAACGGCCAGGGCGTGCCCATTGGCGCCGAGGCGCTGGTCCGTTGGCAGCATACCGACAGCGGCCTGCTGGCGCCTCAAAACTTCATCCCCATGGCCGAAGAAACCGGCATGATCCTGCCACTGGATCAGTGGGTGCTTGAAACCGCCTGCGCCCAGTTGGCCGACTGGTCCAGTCAAACCACGACGGCGCAGTGGACGATGACGGTCAATGTGAGTGCGGCGCAATTTGCGCAGGACAATTTTGAAGCCAACGTCGCCCAAGCGCTCCAAAAAACCGGCGCCAACCCGGCTCTTCTCAAACTGGAACTGGCCGAGCGGGCCTTGGCGGACGATGTGGAAGACGTGATCAATAAGATGAACACCATCAAGGCCCACGGTGTGGGTTTCTCGCTGGACGATTTCGGTACGGGATACTCTTCCTTGTCGTACCTCAAACGTCTGCCGCTGGATCAGATCAAAATCGATCCGTCCTTTGTCAACGAGGCATTGACCGACCCCAGTGACGCCGCCATCGTGCGCACTGTGGTGGCACTGGGCAAACGCCTGGGGCTATCGGTCATCGCGGAAGGTATTGAAACGACACAGCAGCACACCTTCCTGGCTGGTATGGGATGTGATGCCTTTCAAGGCTACTTCTTTGGTCGGCCTGGCACGGCGGAGGCACTGGTCCAAGAATTTAATAAAAATGGCCTCTAGCCCTTGTTAACATTACGCAGGTAGCTATATTTTTAGGAGCAAACTCTCGTGAACCGTTCTTCCTCATGGCGCTGTCACCCATTCGGGCTCCACGATGCCTTTTGTCAACCCAAGACACACCCATGACAACGAATAAGAAACACGCGTCCGCTGACGCTCCCGTCGCAGTCGCCACCTTCAGGCCCGAGGCAGTCACCCCCTACACAGGGGTGGGCTTTCCTGTGGTTGGCATTGGCGCCTCGGCCGGCGGATTGGCAGCATTTGAGGCTTTTTTTTCGGGCATGCCCGCCGATGTTGAGCCCGGTATGGCTTTTGTTCTGGTCCAGCATCTCGCACCGGATCACGAAAGCATGCTCAGCGCGCTGATCCAGCGCTACACCCGCATGAAGGTGTTCGAGGTTTCGGACGGCATGGTGGTGGAGATCAATTGTGCGTACATCATCCCACCCAACCGGGACATGGCTTTTCTGAACGGCACGCTGCAGTTGCTCGAGCCTACCGAGCCGCGCGGTCACCGCCTGCCCATTGACTTTCTGTTCCGCTCCCTGGCTCAGGACCAGCGCGAGCGTGCCATTGGCATTGTGCTGTCTGGCACCGGCAGCGACGGGACGCTGGGTGTGCGGGCCATCAAGGGCGAAGGCGGCATGGTCATGGCGCAAAACCCGGCCTCCAGCGAATTCGACGGCATGCCCCGCAACGCCCTGGCCACGGGTCTGGTCGATTTCAACTTGCCCCCTGCGGAAATGCCAGCCCAACTACTGGCCTATGTGAGCCATGCGTTTGGCAAGCCCCACCGAATGTCCAGCGCGGCCTCCCCCTTGGGCCAGAACACCCTGAAGAAGGTTTTTATCCTGCTGCGTGCCCATACCGGCCACGATTTTTCGCAGTACAAGCCCAACACAATTTACCGCCGCATAGAACGCCGTATGGCGGTGCACCAGATTGACAATTTTGAAGCCTACGTCAAGTACCTGCAACAGACGTCGGCCGAGGTGGAGGCCCTGTTTCGGGACCTGCTGATTGGCGTGACCAATTTCTTCCGGGACCCGGAAACCTTTGCGGTGCTTGAGACGCAGGTCATTCCCAAACTCTTTGAGGGCAAACCACCTGGCTCGGGCATTCGTGCGTGGACCGCCGGCTGCTCCACCGGTGAGGAAGCCTATTCCATCGCCATCTTGCTGCAGGAGCGTCTGGAAGCACTGAAATCAAGCTACAAAGTCCAGGTATTTGCCACCGACATTGACAGCCGAGCCATCGCCATCGCGCGGGCGGGTTTGTACCCCCTGAGCATTGCCAATGACATCTCGCCCGAAAGGCTGGCCCGGTTCTTCACCGCGGAGCCAGAAGGTGGGGGTTACCGCGTGCACAAAGGCATTCGCGACATGCTGGTGTTTTCCGAGCATAACGTGATCAAGGATCCTCCTTTTTCCAGGCTGGACCTGATCAGCTGCCGCAACCTGATGATCTACATGAGCGCAGACCTGCAAAAAAAGCTCATCAACCTGTTCCACTACGCGCTGATGCCGGGCGGCATGCTGTTTTTGGGAACATCAGAGACCGTGGGTGAACACTCCGATCTGTTCGCTGTGCTGGACCGCAAGTCCAAGGTGTACCAACGCAAGGAAGATTTTCAGGGCGCCCAGCGTGCGGCGCTGGGACGCTTTCTGTCGCACGCAGTACCCTTCAAGATCAAGGAGAGCAACCAGAAATCACGCGCCGGCGAGGTGATCCATGCCGTCACGCTGTCACTGCGGGATGTGACCGAACAGACCCTCTTGCAGCAGATGACGCCTGTAGGCGCGTTGGTCAATGGCCAGGGCGATATCCTTTACTTGCATGGGCGATCCGGCAAATTTCTGGAACCCGCGCAAGGCGAAGCAGGCATCAACAATATTCTGAAAATGGCCCGCGAAGGGCTGCGCCGCGACCTCACCACCTCACTGCACAAGGCAGCGATGTCCAGAGAACCGGTTCGGGTCTTGAACCTGCGGGTCAAAACCAACGGTCATTTTTCATTGGTCAACCTCACGGTGTGCCCGGTGGCAGGCCCCTCGTCTGCCCTGGAGGCGCCGCTGTATCTGGTCGTTCTGGACGAAACCGCTGAGTTGCCCGCGCACGCCGAAAAAACAGCACCCATCGGACTCGTCACAGCGGGTCTAAATGCCCAGGGCAAGGACAGCAACGCCCAGATAGCAGAACTCAATGAAGAATTGCAGGCCAAGGAAGAGTACCTGCACGCGGCCAACGAGGAGCTGGAAACCTCGAACGAAGAGCTCAAGTCTTCCAACGAAGAAATGCAGTCCGTCAACGAAGAGTTGCAGTCTACCAATGAAGAACTGGAAACCTCCAAAGAGGAGATGCAGTCCATCAACGAAGAGCTCGCCACCGTCAACACCGAACTGCAAACCAAAGTGGCAGACCTGTCACGCGCCAACAACGACATGAACAACCTGCTGGCAGGCACCGGCATTGGCACTATTTTCATCGACCACAACCTGCATATCCTGCGATTCACGCCTGCAGCGACCCAGATCATCAACCTGATCCTGAGTGATGTGGGGCGTCCGGTGAGCCACATTGTGTCCAACCTGGTGGGATACGACAACCTGGTCGCCGACGCACAGTCGGTGCTGAAGACGCTGATACCCAAAGTGGTCGACGTCCAGACGGACAAAAACCAGTACTACACCATGCGTATCCTGCCCTACCGAACGCTGGACAATGTGATCGAGGGCGCAGTCATTACCTTTGTTGAAATCACGGAAATTGTGCGCACACGCGAGGCGCTGCGCCAGGCCAATGAATCCCTGCGGCTGGCGGTGGTGGTGCGCGATGCGTTTGATGCCATCACGGTGCAGGACCTTGACGGCCAGATCATCGCCTGGAATCCGGGTGCCAAGCGGCTGTATGGCTGGAGCGAGGCCGAGGCGCTGCTGATGAACGTGCGGGACCGCATTCCCAAAGAGCTGCAGAAAGACGCTCTCGCCAAAGTGCATCAGCTCAGCCAGGCCGAGATACTGGAACCCTACCTGACCCAGCGCCTGACCAAAGATGGAACGACCCTGTCCATTTCGCTGACCTCCACGGCGCTGGTCAACGATGTGGGTCTGATGTACGCCATTGCCACCACGGAGCGAGCCAGGGACACCAAGGCGCCCCACCCACCAGGGAGCCCCCCATGACGCATCCAGATCACGGCAACCAGGGCCATCGCGACGGCCCGGCGCAAAGCTTGCGTCGACGGGCAGAAGACCGAGCCCGTGACATTGTTGCCCTATCGTCAAAAACGGCTGAACCGCTGTCCTCCGAAGGACTGCAGCATGTGCTTCATGATCTGCAGGTTCATCAAATTGAACTGGAAATGCAAAACGAGGAGTTGCGGCGAACCCAATTGCAGCTGGACGCCGCACGGGCGAGTTACTTTGACCTGTATGACCTGGCGCCCATCAGTTATTTCACCGTCAACGAGAAAGGATTGATTTTGCAGGCCAACCTGACGGCGGCCAATCTGCTGAGCTTGACACGCAAGGAATTGGTCAACAAACCCTTCAGCCGGTTCATTTTCAAAGCAGACCAGGATATTTATTACCAGTTTCGCAAACAACTCCTTGAAACCGGTATGGCCCAGCAGTGCGAGTTAAGAATCAAACAACACGAAGACGCTGTCATCTGGGTCCATTTGGCGGCCACCGTGTCACAGGATGAGAACGAGGGGCCTCAACTGCGTCTTATGCTGAATGACATTTCCGAACGGAAAATCATGGCGGCAGCCATGCGCGAGAGCGAAACGCGCTATCGCACGATGGTGGAGTGGTCACCAGAAGCCATCACAGTGAACCGCGCCGGAAAAATCATTTACTGCAACCCCGCAGCCATGAAATTGTTTGGGGCGCATTCTGCCCATGAACTGGTCGGCAAGGCCATTCTCGAACTGGTTCATCCGGATTTTCATGATCACGTGCAGGACCGTTTGAACCACCCCGCCTCCAACGACGCAAACACCCGGATGGTCGAGAAGGTGTTGCTGAGACTCGACGGCACGCCCATCAACGTCGAAATGCAAAGCATTTTGAGTGATTTCGACGGCGAGCCAGCGGTTCAATTTGCGATGCGTGATGTAACGGAGCGCTCACGCCTGTCCCAGATTTTGCAGAAAAAAAACGCTGAATTGGAAAGTGCGAGGGTGATGGCAGACAAGGCCAACCTGGCCAAATCTGACTTTCTCTCCAGCATGAGCCACGAACTGCGCTCCCCCCTCAACGCCATCCTGGGTTTTGC
>NZ_JBWMAW010000033.1:0-7833 GCF_056521395.1 Rhodoferax sp. LS1R11 | reverse complement strand
GGATGCGCTGATCCGGAAGCTCGGCGCTCAGTAAGTAGCGCCGCTCATTCACGCAAGAGAAAACCGCGCGGCCGGATGCCGCATGTCATCAAACCAACGATAACGGAGACAAGACATGACAAAACAAAATATCAACGCCCGTCGCGGCTTTCTGAAAGTAGCTGCCAGCACAGGCCTTGCGGCATGGGGCGGCTCGGCGCTGGCGCAATCGTTCAGCTTCATGCCGAACCAGCGCTACCCTGACCCCTCCGTCCTGATTCTGGACCCCAGCTTTGCCAAGTACCGCATTTACAGCAGTACCGTGGAGCAAGTGGGAACGGGCATGCGCTGGGCGGAAGGCCCGGCGTATTTTCCCAACGACGTGGCAGGCAAACCCGGCTACCTGCTGTGCAGCGACATCCCCAACAACCGCCTGATGAAGTTGGACGAAGCCACCAACAAGTTCACGGTGCACAAGGAAAACGTCAACTACACCAACGGCAACACACGCGACCGCCAGGGACGCCTGATCAGCTGCGAACACTCGGTGACCCGCCGCGTGGTGCGCACTGAGAAGAACGGCAGCATGACCGTGCTGGCCGACAGCTTTGAGGGAAAAAAGCTCAACGCACCCAATGACATTGTGGTCAAGTCGGACGACACCGTCTGGTTCACCGACCCGCTGTTTGGTATCAGTGGCGAATGGGAAGGCTCGCGCGCCAAGCCCGAGCAAGCCACCACCAATGTGTACCGCATTGCCAAGGACGGCAAGCTCACGGCAGTGATCACCGACATCGTCAACCCCAATGGCCTGGCCTTCTCGCCCGATGAGAAAAAGCTTTATGTCGTGGAGTGGAAAGGCACGCCCAACCGCAGCATCTGGAGTTTTGACGTGGAGGACGATGGCACCGTGCGCAACAAGACCAAGCTGATCGATGCCAACGGCACCGGCGCATTCGACGGCTTCCGCGTGGACCGCGACGGCAACCTGTGGTGCGGCTGGGGCCACAGCGGCGCCTTTGCCCCCGAAGCAACCGACCTGCCCGGCGGCATGAAGGCGCACCTGCCGCTGGCGAAATCAGAAGACATGGACGGCGTGAAGATCTTCAATTCAACGGGCAAACCCATCGGCTTTATTCGCCTGCCCGAGCGCTGCGCCAACCTGGAATTCGGTGGCCCCAAGCGCAACCGCCTCTACATGACCAGCAGCCATTCCCTTTACGCGCTCTACGTGGAAGCCCACGGCGCGGTTTAAGCCCTTCAGTTCATTCAATCAGGAGAAATTTATGTCAAATCGACGTCTAGCCCTCGTGGGTATTGCGGCAGCAGCTATTGGATTGATAGCAAATGGTGCGGCCTTTGCACAATCAGACTACCCCAACAAACCCGTCAAAATCATCGTGCCGTTCCCGGCTGGTGGCACCAGCGACGTGATGGGCCGTCTGGTGGCTGATGAGCTCACCAAGATTCTCAAACAGCCCTTCATCGTTGAAAACATCGGGGGCGCTGGCGGCACCATCGGCACGGCTCGCGCACTGACGATGCCTGCCGACGGCTACACGCTGATTCAAACCGGTGTAGGTCAAAACGCCGTGGCCCATGGCCTGGACCCCACGCTCAAATACAACTCAAAGACCGATTTCATTCACCTCTCGCAGGTCAACTCCGGTCCCAACGTGCTCGTCGTCAATGCGGCGACGCCGTACAAAACCGTCAAGGACATCGTGGACTACGCCAAGGCCAATCCCGGCAAGCTGGACTACGGCTTCACCCATGCGGCCTCCGGCCACATGGCGATGGAGTTGTTCAAGCAAACGACAGGCGTGTTCATGACGGGTATCTCCTACCGTGGCGGCGGCCCGATGATGACGGACATCCTGGGCGGCACGATCCCGATGATGTTCATCAACCAGGACACCGCCCTGGCCCATGTCAAGGCTGGCAAACTGCGCGCCATCGCGGTCAGTAGCGCCCAGCGCAACCCGCTGTACCCCGATGTGCCCACCATTGCCGAGTCGGGCTACAAGGGCTTTGAAGCGCTGTCCTGGTCTGGCATGTCGGTGGCCAAGGGCACGCCGCAACCCATTGTGGACAAGCTCGAAGCGGCTTTGACCCAAGCCATCAAGTCGGCCACCGTGAAGCAGCGCCTGGAGACGATTGGCTTTGTAGTCCCTACACCGGGCTCAGCCGCGTACACCACGTTCCTCAAGAAAGAAATTGATACCTGGACCCGCGTGATCAAGACCGCCGGCATCAAGCCTCAGTAAACCCTTTGCGAACCCAACACACCCCATGAAAACACTTCAATCCCTACAAGCCCGCACGGGCGAAGCACTTGGCGCGCCTTTGTTGGCCACCACGCCCGACCAGGTCGATGCTGCAGCCCAAGCCGCCGGTCAGGCCTTTGAGGCCTGGGCCGCCAGCAGCGGAGAAACGCGCGCCCTCTTGCTGCGTGGACTGGCCACCGCTTTGGAAACCGACCGCGACGGTCTGGTGATCCTGGCGGACGAAGAAACAGGCCTCGGCCCGGTGCGGCTCAATGGTGAACTGGACCGCACCGCGTTCCAGCTGCGCCGCTTTGCCGACATCGCCGAACGGGGGGTGCCGTTTGACGTGTTGAATGACCCCGCTGTGGCCGGTCCACCACCCGCAGGGCACCCGGCCATGGTGCGCCAGCGCTTGCCGCTGGGCCCCGTGGCCATGTTCTCGGCCAGCAACTTCCCCTTCGCCTTCTCGGTGCTGGGTGGCGACACGGCCTCGGCCCTGGCTGCGGGTTGCCCGGTGGTGGTCAAGGCCCATTCGGGGCACCTGCTGCTGTCCAACCGCGTGCACGGTCTGGTGCAACAGGTCCTGGCCGCGCAGCAACTGCCGGCCGGTCTGGTTGGTTTCATCCAGGGCGGTGGCTCTGACGTGGGCGTGCGCCTGGTGCAGCACGAGGCCATTGCGGCCGGCGCCTTCACCGGCTCCACACGCGGTGGTTCGGCCTTGCAGGCGGTGGCCAATGCGCGCGCCCGCCCCATTCCGTTTTATGGTGAATTAGGCTCCACCAACCCCGTGGTGGCCTTGCCCGCCGTGCTGGAAAGCCACGGTGCCGCGCTGGCCGCCACCCTGGCAGGCTCCATCAGTCTGGGTTGCGGGCAGTTCTGCACCAGCCCAGGCCTGATCGTGTTGCTGGCCAGCCCGGCCAGTGACGCTTTTGTGCAGCACCTCACCACCGCACTGGCCGCCCAAAACCCGCATTCCATGCTCACCCCCGGCATGCGCCAGGCATTTGACGCGGGCTTGACCCACATGGTGGACGCAGGCGCCAAGCCCTTGCTGCATGAAGCGGGCAATGCTGCCGCGCCCCGGCCCTTTCTGGCGCAGGTGGATGCGGTGCAATTCATTGCCAAGGCGGCGCTGCGCGAAGAGTTGTTCGGCCCGGCCAGCCTGATCGTGCGTTGCGACTCGGTGGCACAAGTCACCGAGGTGCTGCGCGCCGTGGGCGGCAGCCTGACTGTCACGCTGTGGGGTGCTGATGAACCCAGTGACGACAACCAGGCGCTGGTGCGCAACGCCATGGCCATTGCCGGCCGTGTGCTGTTTGCCGGTGTGCCTACGGGCGTGGCCGTCACCGCGGCGCAGCAGCATGGCGGACCCTGGCCCTCGTCAACCCAGCCGATGACCACTTCGGTGGGGGATGCAGCCATGGATCGCTTCTTGCGCCCGGTGTCTTTGCAGGACGCGCCAGCCTGGTTGCTGGCGCGCAACGGGCGGCCTTGTTAAGAATGCATTGAGGGGGTAGGGCGCGGCACGCCCTCCTCCTTCACCGCTTCTCTTGCTGCCAGACTTTAAATAGTTTTATAATAGTTTACATATAAACTATATAGGTAGCATCCAATGCGAGGCAATGAACGATTAGCGACCATCAAGCGGAGTACGTCACCCCTGGAGGCCGCATTGCCAGACCTCCCGATGCCTGAAACGGTCATGGTTCGCTTGATCCGGATAACCGTCTCCGGCATGGCTGATTTTTTTGAACCGGTTTTTCGCAAGCTCGGCTTAACCGAGAACTCCTTTCACGTCCTTTGTCTGCTGATGGCCAGCGAACAGGGGCGCGCTTCGCCCAGCGAATTGAGCGAGTTGATTGGCACCAGCCGCGCCAACATGACACGTATTCTTGAGTTGCTGGAACGCGAGGGCTTGGCTTCACGCGCCGTCGAAGCCCGCGATGCCCGGCGGCATGTCATCGAAATTACAGACAAGGGGCGGCAAGTCAGCCTTGATGCCGTACCGCAGATGATCGAGCCGCTCAAGCGGGCGTTTTCCGACCTGAGCCCCGAGGAATTCGCCACGCTCGCTATTTTGTTGCGCAAAGTCACCATATCTTTCGACAAGGGCGCCCTGCCCCTGAGAGCTGCGGCCTGAGCCCCTGCATCAGCACCAATTCCCACCCACTCATTCGCCAAGGAGAAACCGACATGGATGAAAAAACAACTCTGCGCTCCTGTTCTGGGGTGTGATCGGCCAAAACCTGCCCAATCCCTCGCCAGCCTTGAGCGCACCCGATCTTGTGGCGCGCTATGTCACCCACCTCAACGACATCCGCCTCGGCTTCCTCATGTCGATGATCATCATCGTGCTCTACATGCCCTGGTCGGCCCTGCTTGCCACACAGATGGCTCGCATCGAGGGCAAGTCCCCGGTCATGGCCTACGTGCAACTGTTGGGCGGTGGATTGACCGTGATGGTGGTGTCCTTCAGCGCCTTCTTCTGAGTGACTGCCGCCTTCCGGCCGGATCGCGACCCGGCCTTGATGCAGTTGCTGACAGATCTCGGCTGGCTGTGCATCGACCTGCAATACGCCTGCACGACGTTTCAGATGGTCGCCGCCGCGCTGGTTGGACTGGCGGACAAGAGTAAGACGCCGCTGTTCCCGCGCTGGGCCTGCTTCCTGACCATCTGGTGCGGCCTGAGCTTCCTGCCAGCGAGCCTGACGGGTGTGTTTAAAACCGGGCCCTTCGCCTGGAACGGCATGCTCAGCTACTACATCCCGTATTTCTGCTGGTTGTGCTGGTTTACCGTGGCCAGCCTCTACATGATCAAGGACGTGCGCCGCCGCATGCGCGAGGCAGAAGGCCTCGCCGTCAAGGCGCAATTCGCGCAGGGCTTGGAGCCAGTTCACGCACGCTGAGCGCGGCAGGCCAGGCCAAACCTGCAGCCTGTGCCAAAGGCTGCATGGCCGCCACCACGCTGACTCCCAACGGCACGCCCTCCTCCCTGGCCTGGCGCTGCCGTGCAAAAGCCTGCTCTCCCGGCAAACGCACCCGGGGCCCGCCCGGCAGCGGCGGGTTGTTGTGGCAGGCCTCCACCAGCCAACCCGTCTGGCGGGTGAAGGCCTCCAGCCCGGCAAAGGCGTTGGGGTCCAGCACCTGTAAAAAGATACCAATGGTGGTGCCCACCGGCGCATCGGCCCGGCCATAACCAGGCAGGCCTTGCGTCAAGGCCTCGGCCAGCAGGGCCATGCCGTAGCCCTTGTGTCCATGGTCAAAGCCCCCCACCGGCAGCAGCGTGCCCCCGCCACTGATGACGGTCGCCGGGTCGTTGCTGGGCTGGCCTTGCGCATCCATCGCCCACATCGCAGGAAAATGCTCGCCCCGCGCCGCCAGTTGGCGGGCGCTGTTGAGGGTGGTGATCGAGGAGCTGATGTCCAACAGGATCGGATTGCCCGGCGTGGGAATGCCCGCCGCCATCGGGTTGGGGGTGAAGACCGGCCGGGTCCCGCCAAACGGCGCCACGCCCGCCGCCGCCGGGCCGGAATTGACGAGTTGCACCATCAACCCCCGCTCGGTGAGCCGTGGCAGGTAGGTGGCCAGGGCGCCCGTGTGGTGGCTGTTGGCAATGGCAATGGTGACCACGCCATGCTGCTCGATGCGCTCCAGCGCGATGTCAATGGCGTGGTTGATGAGCCACGCGCCCGGCAGGCGGTTGCCGTTCCAGGTGACGCAGGCGCCGCGGTCGTTCACCACGGTTTTATCGCCGGTGATGGTCATCACGCCGGTGCGTGCCGCTTCCAGATACCACGGGGCCAGGGCCAGCCCGTGAGTGCTGTGCCCCATGCTGTCGGCGGTGAGCAAGGCGGTGGTGACGCAGCGGGCCTTGTCGGCCTCCATGCCGGTGGCGCAAAACAATGTCTGCACCAGTGTGTCGAGTTCAACCAACGAAAAGCGCTGGGCTGAAGGTGTTTGAGGTGTTGTCATGAGATTACTTGTTGCTACAAATTAAATAGCTGCTTGCGCACGGTTGACGGGGGCTACAGGCCTGAAACGTATAAATTTCGTCCGTTGGGTCAGGTGGGTAGCAATTTGCCGGGATTCATCAACCCCTGCGGGTCCAGCGCTGCTTTGACGCGGCGCATCACCGCCACCTCCAGCGGCGTCTTGTACATCGCCATCTCGTGGTTCTTGAGCTGGCCCAGGCCGTGCTCGGCGCTGAACGATCCCTGGAATCGCGCCACCACGTCCAGCACCAGAATGTTCACCCGGTCAGCCTCGGCCTGCCAATCCGGCGTGGTCCAGCCCACCGGGCGGGACACGTTGAAGTGCAGATTGCCATCGCCCAGATGCCCATAAACAATCGGGCGCACGCCCGTGTAGGCGATGTGCAGCGGGGCTGCACTTCGTCAATGAACGCCGCTACGCTGGACACGGGCACGGCAATGTCGTGCTTGATGTTCTGGCCGTCATGCTGCTGGGCTTCACTGATGTTTTCGCGCACGGCCCAGAGTGCTTCGGCCTGCGCCACGGAAGTGGCGATGAGCACATCGTCAATCACCCCGCTTTCCAGCGCCTGCGCCAGCGCGGCCTGAAAGCTGGCCTCCAGGGCGGCTTGTGCGCCCTCGCCTGCACCAGGGTCGGTTGCTTCCATCAGCACCTGCCAGGGGTGCGTCTCGGCAAACAGGGCTGGCGTGTCCGGAAAATACTGGCGCACCATGGCCACACTGGCTTCGCTCATCAACTCAAAAGCGGTAAACCGGTCGCCCAACGCGCCGCGCATCAGGCCCAGCAAGGCCAGCGCCTGCTTCGGGGTTTGAAAACCGGCAAACGCCACGGCACTCGCATGCGACGCCGGAAAGAGCTTGAGTACGGCCGCCGTCACGATGCCCAGCGTGCCCTCGGACCCGATGAACAGGTGCTTGAGGTCATAACCCGTGTTGTCCTTGCGCAGCGCGCGCAGCAGGTTCAGCACCTGGCCGTCCGCCAGCACGACCTCCAGACCCAGCACCAGATCCCGCGTGTTGCCGTAGCGCAGCACCTGCACGCCACCCGCATTGGTGGCAATGTTGCCGCCAATCTGGCAGGAGCCTTCGGCGCCCAGCGACAGGGGAAACAAGCGGTCATGCACGGCGGCAAGCTCTTGCAGGGTTTGCAACACACAACCGGCCTCCACGGTCATGGTGTTGTTCAGGGGGTCGACGTTGCGCACACGGTTCAGGCGGCTCAGACTCAACACCACTTGCTGGCCGCTGCCGTCGGGCGTGGCACCACCGCACATGCCGGTGTTGCCCCCCTGGGGCACGATGGACAAGCCCTGGGCAGCGCAGAGCTTGACGGCAGCCGCCACCTGCGCCGTGTCCGCAGGGCGCAGCACGGCCAACGGCGTGCCGGTGAACTTGCCGCGCCAATCGGTGGCGAAGGCGCTCAGGTCGGTGGTCAGCACATGGGCATCGCCCAGCAGGGCGCGGGCCTGGGTCAAAAATTCAGTCATTCAATAGCTCCAATGAGGCGGGTTCCACCTCGTTCACGCCGCCCACGGGGTACGTGTTCCACGCCGAATTGCGCCTACTGAGCGCCGAGCTTCCTGATCAGCCCATCA